>ONIU01000236.1 GCA_900317935.1 uncultured bacterium | reverse complement strand
GATATTGATACTTTCATATTTTATGGCTTAGAATATGGTTATGGAAAGTAATGAAATAAAGAATCTTATTGGTAAACCTAAAATTATAGATATTCCGACGAAAGAACTCTTTGATATTCTTTCAACTAAAGTTCTGTTTGAAGCTAGATGGGGCTTTTCAAAAGGTAATCTTTCTGACGAAGAATATAAATCTATTATTGAGAATAAGGCTAAACCTGCACTAGAAATGCTTAAAAAGCAGGAAGAAACCTCTCCTGTTATTGAATTCAAAGCTGTTTACTGTTTTTTTGCTTGTAAGAGTGAAGGTAATAAAATAACTGTCTTAGATTCTAATAATAAAGAGATTGTTTTTGATTTTCCTAGACAGGAACAGCCTCCGAATCTTTGCATTACTGATTATGTCGATAATGAGAACTCTATTATTCCCTTTTTTGCTGTTACACTAGGAAGCAAGATAATTGAAGCTGAAAAAAGATTATTTGAAGAAAATAGTTATTATAATTACCATTTATTGCACGGATTAGGTGCAGAAATGGCTGATTGTGGTGCTCAGTGTACACATAAAATAATCAGAGATGAATATTTTCATATTTTTCCAGATAAAGAAAAGACTAAGGGCTGCCGTTATTCTTTTGGTTACCCATCTTGCCCTGAGTTAGCAGACCAAAGAAAACTTTTTGAATTGTTAAACCCATCAAAAATTGGTCTGACTCTTACTGCTTCTTATCAGATGGTTCCAGAACTCTCTGTTTCTGGTTTTATTCTTTTTAACAAAAAGGCTAGGTATTTTGTTCCCTAATTTTTATTATTTAAGCCCCAAGATAATTATTATTTATCCATTCGTCTGCAAGACTATCGTATTCTTCGTCTAGAATAGAAAAAACATTTGCGTCCTGCCACTCTCGATTAATAAAAAGGCATTTGCGGCTTATTCCTTCTGACTTAAAACCTAGCTTCTTTGCAATTGCTGTGGAAGCTTTATTTTGCTTTGTAATTTTAAGCCAAATTCGATGAAGGTTTATTTCTTCAAAAGCAAAAGAAACTAAGGTGGAAAGAGCTTCTGTTGCATAACCATTATTGGTTTCTTCTTCATCTACCCAGTATGAAGCACCAGCAGAACGCTGTATGCCAAAATCTACAGAGTGAAGAGCGATTCTTCCAAGCATTTTATCATCTTCTATTCGGAATATTCCTAAATCAAGTCTCAAGCCCTTTTTAGCTAATAATCTATCTTCTGTTATCAGCTCTGTAACACAGTTTAGAGTGATTGCTTCAGGCTGAGGCTGTATCCACTTTTCTAAGTAGTCTCTGTTTTTCAGCATTAATTCTCTAAGTTCGAGAGCATCAATTTTACGGCAGCGTCTTAGATAAATGTTTGATGCATAGAGTTCTCTGCTCAAAGGCATTACTCCTGAAAAAACTTCGGGTGGTCTTTGAAGCACCTGAAGCAAATATTCAGAATAAGAAGACTTAGCCATTTGATAACTCCTTAAAATTCGGATAGTAAGAATATAAAATGCTGAAATTGCAGATTATTCCCAGGAAACGTAAGATTCCGTTTTTATTCCCTTAGGATAAATATATATAGTTTTATTTGCGATATCACAGCCCCAGTCATTGCCAGTCTTAGAACCAAGTATATCTAAGAGTTCGTCGAAAGTAATATCTTCTTCTTCTACACTGACTGTTGTACCTTTGGCAATGTTTTCAATACCATTAATCTGATAGGTTTCGGCAGAATCTTTTCCATAAACTTCCAAAGCCTGATTTATCAGACTTGCAGCGTCATAATCATTACACTGCCATGATTTCATTACCATAAAAATAGCAGAGCCAGAATCTTTTGGGTAGATTGTTATTTTTTCACCGCTTGAATCTTGGGCTACTGTTGTATCTGCTTCAGCAGGAGGTAAAATGTTTTCAACATTGTTACCATTTGGTGATGATGTAATCTGTCCATCTGGAGACGGGAAATCATCTATATCATTGGAAAAATCGGAGAGAAATGCTTCATCAGAAGTCATTGTAGAATTATTTTCTGTTGGTTTAGGAGTTTCACTCACTTCTCTAACTTCAGGCTGTGGTGGTGGAACTGGTGCAACAGGTTTATTCTTTGGTTTATTATCCATAGGTGGAATAACAATTAATGGTTCATTATGGACATCAACAGGTTTTTCTTGCTTAGGAGGCTGAACAGTTACAGGCTTTTCCTGTTTAGGCTTATTTTCCTGATGACTGTTTTTGTTCATCTGAGGCAATGGAATAATCACACCAGAAGAATTACCAGTATTTCTAGTGTCACTATTTGTATTTTGGGTTTTGGGAGCAGGTTGACTAGGCTTTTGAACTTCAGTGTTGGTTTGCTTAGGCTTTTGTCCTGGCATTGGAAGAATTAAGCCGTCTTGTGAAAATACTTTGCTATTTAGGCAAAGCAAAGCTACTGCAATAATTAAAGTGATATTGGTTCTTTTCATTATTGAATTCTCCCGAAAAACTTATCATTATAAGTATAAATCAATTTTTATATTTGTAAAAGTTAAAAATCTTAAACAAACCATAATTAATCTTTAGTTTCTTTACTAAGAACTTATAAATATGCTAGATTATAAATGTATTTTTATGAATCGAGGCAAAAGTCTTATGCGCAAGTTTGTATTTTGTTTTCTTTCCGTTTTGATGATATTCGTTTTTACATGCAGTTTATCTTATGCTGCTAATCCTTCCGGTCTTGTTACTATCGGTGAAGATGAATTAGAAGAAGATGAAGTAGAGCTTAAAATCGGAGACAAAGCCCCTGATTTTTCTCTCCCGAATTTGAATACAGATAAAATGGAAGGGTTAAAAGACTACTTAGGAAAGCCAACTATTTTATTCTTTATTCAAAGCGCTTGCTATTCCTGTTTGCAGGAAGCTAAGGCCTTTCAGGAAATGAAAGACAGATATAAAGAAAAGATTAATATCGTTGCTGTTGGAGTTGATTTACTTGGAAAGCCTATGCTTGTTACTTGGGCTTCTCACAACAATATTACTTATCCGGTTCTTTTAGATCCTATATTTTCTGTTCCAGAAAAATACGGATTCTCCTATACTCCAAGTTCTGTAATTATTGATAAAGATGGGAAAATAGCTTTTATACACGCTGGTTTTAGACCTGATGATGTAAAGTATTTTGAAGACAAAATAAAAGAATTATTAAAGTAACAATACATTAAATATAATTCTAATAAAAACCTGTTATCCATATAGATAACAGGTTTTTATTTTTTATGTACATTGGAAACGGTGATTATATAAGCCTAAATTCGTTCTTTTGGTCTTTTTTATAAAAAATAACTTGACTTTATTTTTTTTAGTGATAATATGACCTTACCTTCAAACGAAGGCAAAAAGTTCTTTGAGAAATCAGAAAAAAACAACGAACAAAAAAATCTAAAAAAGATTAAAAAAGTAGTTGACAAATAAAACTGATTTTGATAAGATAATTACCTCGCTAAGGCGAGAGGGTTCCGAAAGGAACCAAGCTATTTGAGAATAAGATCAAAAGACTTTGAATATGACGCCAAGCGGGTCATT
>ONIU01000283.1 GCA_900317935.1 uncultured bacterium | reverse complement strand
CGATAGATTAAAGTTTTTTGTTAAGCAAAGTAAAAAAATTTATTATTTTGAAAAACACCGATTTGAGTTTAAATAACTTCAAGCGGTGTTTATTTATATTTTAGAAACTACGACTCTTGACTCAAGATTTATTAATAGCTAGAATTAATCAAAATTTATATAATCTATTTGTGTCACCAGTGGTGACACAAATTAATTGGACTAATCTTTTTAATAATGCAGGTTGGTAAATTTTGTTTTGGAGAGTTATTAAAGCAACGAAAACAATAACTACCAACTACAATAAAACCAAGAAAAAGCGGTTAGACTAATGCTAACCGCTTTTTCTCATGTTTCAATTTATATTTGCTTCGTCAAAGTCTTTTTCAGAAATTCCAGTAAATTTAATGATGTTTTCTTTGGAAATTCCGTTTAAAAGCATATTTTTAATAATTTCTTTTAGTTTTTCTTTTCTTCCTTTTTCTTCGCCTTCTTCAATCCATAATTCTTTAAACCCTTCTGCTATTATCTTGTAATCTTTTTCTTCATCAAATTCAGTTAAAAGCACTGTTCTCACCTCCGCAATATGCTTTTTCAAGAAATCGGCAAGGACTCCTTTTTCTATACATTCCTTAACTGCTTCATCAATAGCCTTAGGAAAATTCATTTTTGCAGAATATTTTCTTACACAATCTACAAAGTATGAATATTCACCTAACTTCTTACATTTTAGCAATAAATCCTGATTTTTGCCATAGTTTATGTCAATCATTGTAGCTGTCCATTCGTAGCCATTAGTTTTATCTGTCATTTCAAAAGCATCAGAAAGTTTCAATACTTTTTTGCTGTTAATTTTTCTGTCTGTGCCATTGTATAGAACAATGTATTGTGGTGTCGGTATCTTTATGAGTTTTGGATAATAGATATTCTTGCTTATGTTTATCATTCCTTCATACAACCTGGCAAAATACAGAAGTCCTCTTAAAGGCATATTGGGATTATAGGTGCTTTGGTGTTCCAACAAAACCATTTGGTTATCTAATATGAAGGAAACATCGTTTTTCATTTTCATATAGATTACGTCATCAATGGTATTGATAGTTAAATCATCTATATTTGTATAATTTGAATTATTCAAAGCATTATACAAATCCAGAAGATTGGGCTTGTTTTCTTCACGACCAAACAGTAACCTAAATAAGCTATCCTTATACTTTCTGTTTGCACCGTAATCAACATTGTTTTCGGTTAAATCATCATTAGAAAAATTACTAAGATTAGACATACTTTAACTCCTAAAGATTAAAATACGTGCATGAATTTTTAATCTGCACATATAGTAATCAACCGAAAACGGAAAAATGGACAAAAAAAGTGAAAAAATATAAAATTTTTTTGTTATGGTTATTAATTTAATGTCCTGCCGGACATATACTTATAATAAGTCGGGAACAATAACTACAAAAACTACTGACTACAATAAAAACAAAAAAGATTAAGCTTTAAGCTTAATCTTTTTTCCTCTACTAATTATTATTATTTTGTAATTACTAATATTAACACAAATTTCAGTCCTGGGGATTCTTGGGGAAAATATTGTTTAATATATTTGCTGCTCTGTACATTAAGTTAATCTTGTCGTTTAATTCAAGCCTACCTGGAACAGACAGCAAAAAGTAATTCTGTTGTCCTTCATATTGGTCATTTCTTACAAAGAACTTAATAAAAACTTTTCTTACATTCTCATTAAAAAATTCTCTTATTGATTCTTCTGATTTTCCTTGTAATAGAAACTTTGTTGAAAATCCAGTTTCTTTAAATTCTATGTCTTCCATTCCAAATACTTTTCCTATTGAATCTGTAAGGGTATTTTTCTCTCTAAGGTAAAACTGGGGTAGATTCATGTTTTTATTAGTAAACAGACAAAAAGTTTCGCTCTGACGATGTTGCCCTGAGCCCTGGAGGTTTTCAAATATATAGAAATCATAGCCGTCGCGATTCCCTTTGATTTCGTCAATCTTTTGTCCATAAGCTCTTTGCATTAGTTGGAATGAATAAACAAAGCTAGGAATATCTTCTGCATCTTTAAAATAATCAAATCCATTCTTTTTACAATAGTCTTCTATTTCTCTACGTCTTTTTATTTCTTTTTTAAAAGTGAAATATAAAGGAACAAAAAGAGCTAGAAGCATTGAAAAGAAAACAATAAAAAAAGGTATTATATCATTTTCAAAATCAAAACCATTCATTGTTTTTCTTTTTTTTAGTCAGTAATCGTAATAGCTCCTATCACTATCGAGACTGTGCTAAAACTCGTAATTTGATGAAAAATCAGTATTTGTATGTTTGTTGCCTACCCATTGTCATAAACGTATAGCTTTCAGGGCTAAAGCCTTTACGCTATACTTTTTATGACAAATGTGTAGGCTTTTTTTATCTCTCGATTCTTTTGAAAGCGGACAGTTGCTTGCTCAACCTTATTCTCCTCCGCGGTCTCTATTAATTTGTACCTTCGGATAGACTTTGAGGGAACGAGCCTTGTGCGGAGAATAGAGGTCTCGCGTCTACTGCCCGCTCACTCTCCACCTACCACCAACCACTGCCAAGCTATGCTTGGCTTTTATGTCAGGCCATTGCCCAACCAGCTTCAAATGCTTTAAGATTGAGGTCTAAGAGCTTCTGAGGAACCTTTTCCTTTATGCTTTCAACCCAGAGTTTGGGGTCTATCATTGTAAGCTTGTGG
>ONIU01000142.1 GCA_900317935.1 uncultured bacterium | reverse complement strand
CTATTATTAATCTTTCATTGCAATAACAAAGCTTTTTTAATCAATAGGCACAAGAGCGAGACGAAAGCCAAAACGTTTATCTTTCCAATTGCCTGGCCAGCTACCACGATTAGCGGAACGACAAATATTACCAAAGTCATCCCAGCTACCTCCACGAATTACACGATCAGAACCATGATTAGGACCTTTTGGATCTGTTACACTATCTTCAAGACAATTTCCAGACCAATCTCTGCACCATTCCCTAATATTACCGAGCATGTCATATATTCCCCAATTGTTAGGACATTTTTGCCCAACTTCATGAGTTTGACCACCTGAATTTTCGTAATACCAAGCAATTTCATCAAGATTAGTATATTCGTAATCTGAATTAATAATGTTTTTTCCAAAATTGAAAGTTGTAGTAGTGCCAGCACGACAAGCATATTCCCATTGTGCTTCAGTAGGCAAATCAAATATATAACCTTGTTATTCCCATTGTGCTTCAGTAGGCAAATCAAATATATAACCTTGTGGAATAATATTTTTGAATCTAGCATTAATTATTTCACAGAATTTTTTTGCATTATTCCAATTTACACTATCAACTGGATTATTTTCATTTGTAATTAAATTAATTCTTTTATCGTTACAATCTATAGATTGATTATATATATCACCCTGAAAATAAGAAGGATTTGTTCCTATAATAGCTTGATATTGTTTTTGTGTAACAGGGTATTTACCAATATAAAAAGGCTTGGAAATTGTAACCTTATGCTGTATTTCATATTCTTCTCTACCCAATTCGTCTTCTGGACTACCCATCGTAAAGCTTCCAGCAGGGCATTTTATCATTTTCAAGTTTATTTTTTTGATTGTAAAAACTTTTTCTTCGTTCTCCATGTTTGCCATATTGTTCTCCTTGAAATTAATTTATATTTCAAGATTAACAGAGGCTTGCGACAGAAGTTGTCGTAGGGAGAAAAAAGGCAGAGCCTTTTTTCGAGAAGTCAGAGGCAAGAAATTAGAGATAAGGAAATTGCTTTCATAGAAATCGAAATTCTCAGCTAAAAGTGTTATTGCGAGAGGCTGTCCGAAAGCTAAGAATTTGTTAAAATTTCAGTGTATGGAGTAATGTCCTTACCCCCTTTATTAAAGGGGGATTAAGGGAGATTTTAAATAATTAGAAAATACTAATTTTGGGCTAAAAACTTAGTTTTCGGACAAGCTGATTATTTCCACTGAATCTTAAGCTTTTTTCTTGGAACAGTTCGCTTATAATTTACTGCAGGATAGCCCAAAAGTATACAGGTCATAAGGTCAAGTTCTTCTATTCCTAACCATTTTTGAAGCTTTTCCGAGCCTTTTATAACCCTCACCATAAAACCAGTAAATAATGCTCCTAAGCATAAGGAATTGCCGACCAGTTCCATTGCCTGAGTAGCCATACCTGCGTCCCAAGGTCTTCCTGGTTTATCAGAAGCTACAACAATTAAACATGGAGCATTCCAAAATAAAGTATCTAACGTCTCGTCAGTTCCATCATATTTAACTGCCTTGGAAAGAATGGCAAAACTATTGATTTCTTCTTTACTCAAAGTGTTTAAATATAAGTGAAAAGCTTCCCAGGCTAGCTTTTTAAATTCAGCCATTTTTTCCTGAACAACTACAAAGTGATGGGATTGAAAGTTTACTGCTGTGGCAGTGTAACGGCCTGCTTCCAATATTTTTTCTAATTTCGCCTTTTCTATAGGTTTCTTAAGATATTGTCTGATACTTCTTCTTGATTTAATTGCCTTAAGCAATAAATCAGAATCTATTTTTCCATAAGATTCAGAAAGCTCTTCTATTCCTGAATTATCATATTCATTATTAGTAAAAAGTATTGCATTAGTTGGGCAAACAGCCAAGCAATGACCGCAACCTATGCATTTTTGCCCATTGAAAACAGCTTTTTTATTATCTAAAGATATAAATGCCCCCACACATTCCTTAACGCAAGCACCACATCCAATACACTTTTCTTCATTTACTTTAATCATAGTCTCTCTTATACTCCTCTTTTTACTAAGATAATATTTATATATCTGAATATTTATATGTTTTGCAACAAAATATTACAAATTTCCTTCTGGATACCTTTGTTATTATGAGAATTAAGCCTTAATGCTATTTGATACAAAGCCAAATTTGAGGTAAAATAAACAAGTGGTTTCATAATACAAAAGAGGATAAATCTATGAATAATAAAAATAATATTGATAAATTAAGCATAGAGAAGGCTTTTAAACTCTTTGAAAGTGGTGACATAAATAACATTGAAGTAGGAACAACAAAAGGTCTTCAGCAAATCCATGCTTACTTGTTTGGCGATTTATATGAATTTGCTGGCAAAATTAGAACCTTAAATATATCAAAAGGAAATTTTAGATTTGCGAATACTCTTTATTTAAACGAAGTTTTATCTGCAGTAGAAAAAATGCCTGAAAAAACTTTTAAGGAAATTATTGCTAAATATGTAGAAATGAATATTGCTCATCCATTTCTAGAAGGAAACGGCAGAGCAATGCGTATCTGGTTAGATTTAATACTCAAAAAGAGACTAAAAAAGGTTGTTGATTGGCAAAAAATAGATAAAATTCAATATTTACAAGCTATGGAAAGAAGCCCAATAAACGATTTAGAACTTTGTGCATTATTAGAGCCCAATTTAACAGATAAAATTAAAGATAGAGAAATAATATTTAAAGGAATAGAACAATCATATTATTACGAAGGATATGAGATTTAGTGGTAAGTGGTAGGTGATTGGTGAGTAGTGGTAATTATTTATGCTTTAAGTCTATAATGGTTATTTCATTGGAAGAACCAAGACGGGCTGGCATACCAGCCCAGAGAGCAGTTCCATCATTTACATAAAGATAAGAAGGTTCTCCTTTTGCATTCTGTTCTTTATAAAGACCTCTCAAATAACCACCATTCGCCGTTGATACGAAAAATTTTACCGGAAAAGTCATACCGCCATGAGTATGTCCAGACAACTGCAACAAAACACCTTCCGTCTTAGCTTCAGGAAAACTTTTCGGATAATGAGATAATAAAATTTTAGGCATATTTTCGGGTGAACCATTAAAGGTTTTAGCAATTAAATGGTCGTTATCATTTTTATAATTATGTACCCAATCAGCACCGCCTAAAGCAAAATTATCATCTATTATAACATGATTGTTTTGAAGGATTTTGATACCCATTTTTTTGAATGCATCCATCCAAAGTGGAGCATTACAGTAATATTCATGGTTTCCCATAACCATATAAACAGGAGAATTGAAATTATTAAAAGGAGTTAGATTTTCTAAGCCATTTTCTACGAAACTATCCATAGAATCACCAGTTATTACTACTAAATCAGGATTAATTTCATTTACTTTTTTTACAACTTTTTCAACCCAATCTTTCTTAACAACAGGTCCAGCATGAATATCTGACAACTGAACAATTCTGCAATCTTTTTTCAGCTGATTAGATGTTATAGTTATATTCTGTATATCAGGTTGGAAAAAAGAGCGCAAGTAGGCTGTAAGAGCAAGAATTATGCTAAAAACTGCTAAACAATAATAAATTTTATCATTTTTTAATCTACAAAGCCTTAATAATTCCATTAATACAGTTGAGGTAGTGAGATAAACAAAAGTAATGCCAGCAAACCCAAAAATTAAACATAACCAAGTAGGGAAGTACTTACAATAAAAAAGCATAAATGGTTGATTAAAAACACCTATTTCGATTAATACTGCTAATAATACCTTTATCTGAACTGGAGCAGAGCACAAGTAAATGCCTCTAAAGAAGGTAAATAGTCCTAAACATTGCATAAACCCAAGCATAAATAGCATTGCGCCGTGATTCATTCTTTATTCCCTAACTAATCTATTTTTTTCGATTAAAGTCTAACTTGAAACTCCTTCCCAAAGGAGAGAGAAGCTTTAAAATCTCTATCCAGGGAGCCTCGCTTCACAGAGAGGTATTATAACATATTTTGTTTTTTGCTGTTATTGTAAACTGTTGAAGCTTGAGTCTCTGTTTGCTATAATTTTCCAAAAGAAAAACAATAAGGAGACAGCAATTGATTAACTCTAGACATAAAAGAATCGCAATGATTCTTTCTCTTTTTATATTCATTCTATCTCAAAATTCATTCGCAGCCAAATACCCTAATATGATTCCGGAAATCAGAATACTAGTAGCACAATATACAAATAACAGTCTGGAATTTGTAATGCCAGAAGGCGGTACATGGAAATTAGGTAATGCTGCAAGCGGAGAAATAGAACCAGGAGTTACTTACAAAATTGAAGGCAAGCTATTGACACCTGCCGAAAAAAAGTATCACCTAATGGTTGCTACAGTTGACTTAATGGATGAACAAAGCTTCGTAGATATAACAGAAAAATACAGAAAAATGGGGTTTAAAACTCATAACATAAGTGTTGGCGAAGCCCCAAGAGTAGCAGGAATGCCAGATAACCGCGTAATTCACATCGGAATAGACGTTTTCCACGACAAGGAAAAAGCTGAGGCGCAAAAAGCAGAGCTTGCAGCCAAGCAGATAAAGACCTGGATTTATGTTGAAAACATAATGAACTCTACTGGAAGTCTGAATATGAGTGGCGGGGAACAAAGTATTACCGGGTCTGTAGGAGGAACAGATGGCTACACCTTACGAAGCAAAAAGGGAATCATTCTGAAAAAAGTAGAACACTCCAAAGGATACTCCTGGCATGGATTTGAAAATAGAACTTATACGGGAACTTTAAATATAAATTTTGGATTCGATGATTGTATCGACTGTGTTGAAATAACAAACTTAGAAGCCATATTAGTCGGTGTTGTTCCATCAGAAATATCTTCAAAAGCACCACAAGCCGCTATGGAAGCCCAAGCAGTAGCAGCCCGTGGCGAAATCCTTTCCAAAAAAGGTTTAAGACATGTAAATTCTGGCTATGATTATTGCTCTGAACAACATTGTCAGGTCTACAAAGGATTGCAGAAAATATCTCCAACTATAGCTGAAAAGATAAAAGATACGATTGGCGTGATAATGATGATGAAAGACTACAACAAGATTCTAGATGCAGTTTACAGTGCAAATTGCGGTGGGCATACTTCTGCCAATCAAAACATCTGGATAGGCTTTCCCAACCCACATCTACAAGGCATTTCCGATGAGCGACCCGCTAATAATAGAGATTTAACCAAAGAAGCAGAAGTCAAAAAGTATATAAATACTCCCCCAACCTCCTGGTGCGGCAAAAAAGGCTACGAAGGCGCCGACAAATACCGCTGGACAAAAAGCATTTCAAAAGATGCGTGGAGCAATATTGAAACCAACTTAGCCATTGGCAATATTAAAAAGATAGAAATTATAAAAAGAGATGTTTCCGGTCGTATTTTTGAGATGAAATTTACAGGGTCTAATGGAAATAAAGTTTTTATTAACGAATTAGAAATTCGTCAGCTTTTTGGTGGTTTAAGAAGTTCCTGCTTTATCGCAGAATATAAGAAAGATAAAAAGGGCAATATTATTTCTGCAGAGCTTAAAGGCGCAGGTTTTGGTCATGGTGTTGGTATGTGTCAGACAGGTGCACAGGCAATGGCTGGGTCAGGCTACACTTATAAGGAGATACTAGAACACTATTTTCCAAATGCGAGAATCATAAAACTATATTAAAATTGCTTTATATTGAATTCATAAAAAAATTGTCAAATATACAAAAAGATTATAAAATATACTGACTATGAACAAGAAGCCATATATACACTACATTATTATCGCAGTATTAAGTTTGCTGCTTATATTTGTCTGCTATTATCAGTATAAGAATCCAGCAGGCAGCAAAGATCGTTCAAGTCTTTCCGACGAAATAGTTATTCTTTTTACGAACGATGTTCATTGCTATGTAGACCAGTATATAGGCTATGCCGGCTTAGCCGCATACAAAGAACAGATAAAGAAAAAGAACCCAAACGTAATCATGGTCGACTGCGGCGACGCCATTCAGGGGGAACATATCGGCACTATCGCTCAAGGCGAATTCATAGTTGATATGATGAATAAAGTCGGCTATGATTTAGCTATTTTAGGGAATCATGAATTCGATTATGGCATGGGGTCATTAAAAACTGTCATAAACCGTTCCAAAGCAAAATATCTGAATTGCAATATCACATATAGTGGCAGTCAGGAAAATGCTCTTCAGAAGACAGCTTCTTATACAGTTTTAACATACGGGAAAACCAAACTTGGCTTTGTAGGGGTTACTACACCTGGTTCTACCAATACATCTACTCCTATTTATTTTCAGGAAAATAACCTCTTTGTTTATGACTTCAAAAGCCACTATAACGGCAAAGATTTATTTGATACCGTTCAAAAGTCGGTTGACGACTGCATAAAAGAAGGAGCACACTACGTTATTCTTCTTTCTCATCTCGGTGTCGGCACTGGCTATGAACCTTATACATCAACGAATCTAATAGCTAATACTACAGGTATAGATGCTGTATTAGACGGCCATTCCCACACTGTAATTCCTTTTATGCTGGTAAAGAATAAAAAAGGAGACAATGTAGTTTTAACTTCTACTGGTGAAAGATTAAGAAACATCGGCAAACTGGTAATTTCTCCTAAAGGCATTTCTTCTGAACTTCTTACAAATTACAAAAACAAAGATAAAAATTTAGATGAATACATAGCAAGTATCAGATCTACTTATAAAGCTGAAATGCAAAAGGTTGTCGGAACTTCTACAACTCATCTTTCAATTTATGACGACAGATATGTCAGACTTATCAGAAATCGCGAAACAAATCTTGGCGATTGGTGCACAGATGCACTTCTCTATTCCTGCAAAGGCGATATAGCGCTTTTTAACGGCGGTTCAATCAGGTCTGACATAAAAAAAGGCACAGTTACCCTTGGTGATTTAAAAGACGTTAATGGCTTTAACAATATGATCTGTAAAATCAGTGCTACAGGTCAGGAAATTCTAGATACCCTCGAAATGGCTTACAGAAAAACCATGAATGTTGTTACAGTAGACGGCAAGTGGTCTGTTGGTGAATTCGGCGGGTTCCTGCAGGTTTCTGGTCTGAAATGCACTATAGATACCACTCAACCATCATATGTAATTGTTGATGACAATGGAATGTTTGAAAAAATAAACGGACCTCGCCGTGTTAAAGACGTTATGGTAAAGCAAGGCGATGAATACGTTCCTATAGACCCCAAAAAGGAATATCTTGTAGTCTCTACAGAATACTTAATTAAAGAAAGTGGAGACGGCATAAATAATTTCTGTAATCACAAGCTCCTTGAAGACTGTTCTGTTCATGTAACTCAAGCTTACATAGACTATTTTAAGCATTTAAATGGCGATTTCACAGCCTATGAACAGCCTCAAGGCAGAATAACAATAAAATAAGCTGTTACACCTAATTTGAAAGGGAAAAACAATGAGCGAATGTTCACACGATTGTTCAAACTGTTCAAGCGCATCAAACTGTCAAAGCAAAAACCAGCCTCCAAAACCAGATAACAGCAAGTATCTAAAAAACACAATAGTTGTCATGTCTGGCAAAGGTGGAGTCGGCAAAAGCACCGTTTCTGTAAATCTAGCAGTTTCCTTAGCGTTAAAAGGGAAAAAGGTCGGCCTTCTAGATGTAGATATTCATGGGCCTAGCATCCCGACTATGCTTCACCTTCAAAACGAACATGTAACTTCTAACGGTGAAAAACTCTTCCCGGTTGAAAAAGCCGGAATAAAAGTGATTTCTGTTGGCCTCTTATTAGAAAATCCAGATGACGCAATTATCTGGCGCGGTCCTATGAAAATAGGTGCTATTGGTCAGTTTATTAATGATGTTGAATGGGGCGAACTTGATTATTTAATAGTTGATGCACCTCCAGGCACTGGTGATGAACCGTTGAGTGTTTTCCAGACAATTACAGGCAAAGTTTCTGCAATTATAGTTTCTACACCCCAGGAAGTCTCTGCCGCCGATGTTCGTAAGTCCTTGAACTTCTGCAAAGTCATGAATGTAAAAGTAGAAGGAATCATCGAAAACATGAGCGGTTTTGTATGCCCTTGCTGCAAGACCTTAACTCCTATTTTCAGTTCCGGCGGTGGTGAAAAGCTTGCAAAAGAATTTAATGTTCCATTACTAGGTAAAATTCCGATAGAACCAGAAATCGGGCAAAATTGTGACAAAGGCGAAGTTTACGCATTTACTAATGCAGAGAGTGAAACTGGTAAAATCTTTGC
>ONIU01000106.1 GCA_900317935.1 uncultured bacterium | reverse complement strand
ACCAACTAATTTAAATTTTAAGTAATCAGTGCCGCTGTTTATTGTTGAATCAGATAAGAAATCGTTAACCATAGTTCCTTTTTCTGTCCATTTGTCATATCCAGACTTATCATCAACAGCAACAGAACCTGCAACACCTATAGTATTTATCGTACCTGTTGTCTTAGCTACTGCTTTAATAATGTCAGCAGTAATAGTAGCTACAGTATAACTAACTTCCGAATCTGCAGGATCAGTATCTCTTAAGCCCAAATCTTTTCTGATTTTCTGCCATTTTAAATCATTATCATCATAAATAATCTGAGATTCTTTAGTAAGTGCAGTAACGGCTGCTCCTACGCCAACACCGACTTTTTCAGATAACATTATAGAACCAACAATGTTATTTGCTTCAGTATTGTTGTATGCATTCAATGAAACTGTATCAGCAGCAATATTAACAGAATTATCTATTAAAACATTAGCTTTACTATCTCCTGTTAATACGCCACCCATTGCATTAAAGCCTTTAGAATCAGAAGAAGAACCTATTATTATATCAACAGGTTTAAATCTGTTATAAGAATTTAATTCAACCTTATTAGTTACATCACTTCCAATACTAGAACCATCAGCAACTAAGAGCTGAGATACAGAATTATTATTATGAACAATTACTGAACCACCAATACTTATGGCTTTTTCCCCACCAGTATTTTGAGAAAGTAATGGAATTCCGCCAATTAATGATGTATTCGTAATATCTGCTTTTGAATTTAGCGTAATATTATTGTCTTGATTATCCTTAGAATCAATAATGGTATTTTTGCCAACAAAAAGATTACTATTTACTGAATTTGTACCAACAAATACTGAACCACTAAAATCTAGTTTTGTTTTACCATCTGCACTGTTAACATAACTACTAACTGTATAGTTGTCATAATTAGTATAGCCTTTGAATTCCAGCATGGCTTTCATTAAGTTAATTAATCTTCCTGGAATCCCGTCATCTAAAGTAAGTCCTTCAAGTTTGGCAAGATCAACTAATGACAAAATTGCATCGCCAAATTCACTAATAGATGAACGATTACTTGTAAATAGTTTTTGAAATGAAGCCTTAATTTTATCGCAAGCTTCTTTATGTTCCTCAACAGTAAAATAGTTTTTTAATTCATCTATAGCTTTATTGAAAGATTCTTTTAGTACTTTAACTCTGTTATAAGGTTGTTCAACAAAAGATTCAATCGAAACATCTTTTCCAACTAACTTTGTATTATTATTTGAAGTAGAATCATCAATAATAATGTTAGAGTCATAATCATAATTGCTTACAAGAACAGCTAAGCTTCCACCTACTGTTGCCCCCTGAGTGCCTTGTTCATTTGTATCTGGGTAGTTAAAGCTGCATACATCGTATTTATTATCATTAATATAAAGTTTTGAATTTAAAGTTAAATTACCTATTGTATCTATTATTGACCCAGATTTTATTTTTATCTGTGCATTATGTTTTCCACCGCCATAAGCTACTGCACCAGTAACACTCCAACTAGGAACAGGTTTAGGTAAGACTGGGTCATTATCTGGAAATAGCCAATTTAACAAATTTGTTATGCGTAACTTATCCATAACAGCTTGTGTAGTAGCATCCTTAGTTTCTAAAGTTGCAATTTGCCATGGATAACCAGCAGTAATACCAGCTTCAGCAAAAAGCTCGTCTGCTAGAATGTTGTTTAAAGCATTTATAGTAAAAGATCCACTTGGATTATTAATATATAATTTTGCTTTATCAATGTTAACAGAAGAATCACTGTTAAATAATGAAATACCAACCGCAGGCATAAAATAAGCAGATTTATTCCCTTTTGAAGCAGCTGTAACAGAGTTACTACTATTGGTAATAGATTGAATATTAACTCTATGTTCACTTTCAAAGGAAGCATTTTCACCAATAGTTATTTTTGCATTATTAGTATTTATTCCTAAGGCAAAGGCAACTTGTCCTGGAGCATTAGTTCTACTAGTTGCTGCTGTTGAACTAATATCAAGGTCACTATTAGATTCAGACAATAATGAAATAGCTGATTTATTAGCATCACTAAAATCTTTAAATCCAGATTTTGCATGTCCGTCAAAATTGACTATGGATGTACTATCTGTTTGGGCATAAACTGCAGCCGCTGCTGGCATGTATTTATTCAATTTAGATTTAGTTGAAACAGTTACATTTGCAGAAGTAGAGGTTTTTACCCCTTCTTGCTGCACAGCCGATGTAACAGCATTAACTACAATTTGTTTGTCTGCAGCTAATGATGCTCCTTTTTTTACATCAACTTTTGAAACAGCTTTAGAAATCAAAACATCTGCGTCTATATTAAGAGGAAATCCTTTTACACTGCCACCTAATAATTCGAGAGCAACATCTATTACATCAACACTAGAAGCTATATTATCATTATCAGAAATAGCTTCAACGGTTAAATCACCTTTGGAAATTGCTTTACCGCCAATAGTTACTTCCGAATAAATATCAGCAAGTTTGTTATTTTCGCTGTCGTATATTCTAACACCATCTTTATCAATACTTGATAATTGACCATTGGCTGCTAATGCATTTATAAGAATGTGGCTACGACTTTGAATTGTTCCATTCATTTCTATTTTTGCTGTAGCAGAAGCTGTCTTAAAACTTGAATAGCCAGTAGCTTTCTTAAGAACAGATGAAGTATGGTGTAAGTTATTCTGGGTTGAAACTAGTTTTATATCACCACCTTCAATCACAAATTCATCGGCACTAGGAACAGCTATACCTTCAACATTAACAAGTTGTGAAAAATTGTTCAGTTCATTACTAGAAAAAGTCTTTAATGTAGCTGTATCACTAATATAAAGTCCCTTTTTGCCACTTTCGTTACCACCTGCAAACAGACCAATTTCATTTACAGCATTGATTTTCCCTTCAATTATTATTTCACCAAGTGGGTTGATTGTTACTCCTTTGTTATAAGCAGCATTATAATTAGCTATATTTCTATTAACAATTAGAGGAACATCATATTTACTGATTTTAAACTCATTCTTATCAGCATTTATGAATTTCTTCATAAAATCTTCAGTTGGAGTCATGGCATAAAAAGCACCAGCGTTGATTACCCCACCCTTGCCAAGTATCAAACCTTCAGAACTTAGGAAATAAAGATTACCACCTATTTTACTATTCTTTACAGCATTAAGAGTACCCTGAATATCTATTTTGTTTTTAACAAAATTAAGAAGGTTCTTGGTATTGTCAGGAAATTTGAGATTAGCTATTTCACTAGAATGCAGAGTAAAATCTTTGAAAGCATTAAAAGCATTTTCGCCTTCTATTTTCGTAGTTTCTATTGTATGAAGCTTTTTCGAATCATTATAATTAATTTTAGTCTGAGAACCTATCGCGGTGATTTTACTTTGAGAAGCAGCAAAAAGGGGTTGAGTAAGCATAGTTATCCCTGCTGCACTTAATAATATTTTTTGTAAGGATGATGTAAGCAGGTTATGTAATGAACCCCTGATTAATTTTTTTTCATGTTTTCTTTCTGCTTTTCTATTATTTACAAACCATTTACGATAAAGGCTTCTACAATAGTTCATTTCTAAACTCCATTAAATACTCTTATATAACTTATTAGATAATAAAGATCTTTAGAACTATACACTCTTGAATTGTGAACAATTTCTCAATCAATCATTCTACCATAAATTAGAAGAATACTAAAAGAAAAAATCTGCCCCAAAAGCAAAGCTTTTAGGGCAGATCTAATCATCTACCACTTACTACCAATCATATATTATTTTTCGCTTTTACTATTTAAAACTTTCTGAATAACATCTTTTTTCAAATTTACGCTGTCTACTTTCCCGTTAGGCAGAGATGGAAAAGTTTCGTATACAACAAAATTTGCAGGAATTTTGAATTTTGCTAATCTAGCTTTGAGGGTTTCACGCATTTTTTCTTCATCAAAAGTGAATCCTTCTTTAATAACTAATGCTGCTGCAACAGTTTCACCCCAGAATTCATCAGGAACACCAAAAACTTTTGCATCAGCAATATAATCTTCCTGTGAAATCGCAGATATAACTTCATTCGGAACAATATTTTCTCCGCCTCTGATAATCAATTCTTTTGAACGACCTACAAAATGTATATAGCCTTCTTCATCAAAATATCCTAAGTCACCAGTATGCAGCCAGCCTTCATCATCAATAGACTGGTCATCAAGTGCAGCCTTATAATAGCAAGTCATGAGGTTATTCCCTTGAACTTGTATTTCACCTGAAGTTCCTACTGGGCAAAGTTTATTATTTTCCTTGTCAAAAATTCGGATTTGAATATTAGACAATGGCTTCCCAATAGTCTTTGTAATATGTTCAAAAGTATCGTCATAATCACAAATTGAAATTGGTGCCATTTCGCTAAGTCCATAGGAAGATGCGAAATGAATATTAGGCAATATCTGACTCAACATAGTCATTTGGGCTTCAGAAACTGGTGCCCCAGCTAAAATCGTCGATCTCAATGAACTGAGTTTTTCAGTATTGAATTCCTTGTTGTTTATTATTGATAATAACATTGTAGGAACAGAATGGAAAATACTGCATTTATTTTCACTGATTACTTTTATAATATTAGCGGTCTTTATATTGTCTGGAATAATGGTTTCTGCATCTGCAATACAATTTGGGAATAAATTTGCAACCAGGCCAAAAATATGGAATAGCGGAAGAATTAAACAAGCTTTATCATTTGATGTAATATGAATTGCTTCTTTTATTAAACAAGAAGAATTCAGCATATTATAAGCTGAAAGTAAAACTCCTTTTGGCACGCCTGTAGAGCCCGAAGTAAAAATCATGACACAAGGAGAATCAGCTTCAATTTTATTTTCAAATTTACCAGTTAAATTTTCATATTCATTTAATCTTTGAGAAAAATCTATAGAGTTTTTAATAGAATAGACATTTTTTATTGGTGAATCATCAGAAGTTATCGTCTTAATGAAACTGTCTTCATCAGTTACTAATGGCATTTCGCCATAGCAGAAATGAGTAATGTCTCCTACTTTTGAAAACTTAATTATTTCATCATCGGTAAGAGAGAAATTTAATAATTGAGCAATTCCACCAAGTTTTTGTATTGCATAAAAAGTAAATATCCAATTTGCAGAGTTAGAGCCACAAATTGCAACATGAGAACCCTTTTTAACACCTTGTTTAGATAAATCTTCTGCAATTATCTGAGAGTATCTATCTAAATCATTCCAATTATATTTTTTACCTGCATAAGAAAAAATACATTTATCAGCACTATTTTTAACTTTATATGCCAATAATTCTTTAAAAGACAAATGTGAATAATCAATTTTTTCTTCTGACAAAGTATATTCAAAATATTGATTGAATTGAGTATCTATAAAAATATCATTGACAATCGAATTTACATTAATGACTTTTAAAGGAAAAGCCCCTTTAATTTTCTTCAATATTATAAGCAGTTCACGTAAGCCAGCGGATGATACATAATCTACTTTTTCAAAATCAAAAGTAAACCCTTTTAGCTCTTTAAAATCAATATCTGCTAATTCTTCTCTGAATATAGGAGAATTAATTATATCTAAGCTCCCATTTACTTTTACATATGCCTTATTGTCACGGATGGTTTTTTCTACTAACATTAAAAGATACTCCAATTTCTTTTTTATTTTAGAATTTTATTTCCAACACACATAGTTTAAATAGTACTTTTTATTATAACTAAGGCAAAAATCTATTGCAAGACAAATATAATATACAGGCAGAATAAATAATGTCGATTTTAACTAGATTAATGATATAATAAGATTGAATAATAAATGGAGTATATTAATTGAATAAAAATAAATTAAACATTCAACAGAAGATTTTATTATTAATTATAATTACAGTATTTTTGTCTTTTTTTATTAATTACCTACTAAACATAATAAATACGAAAAGAATAATTAACAAAGCTATTTCTTATAATAAAAACATAGGTGAGAGTACTGCAAAGATTACTGAAGATTTTTCCATTAATCAAACTAAGAAATACATTTCATCTCTTGCCAAAGAAAAGGCCAGAGTAATAGAAAGAAGTATTTATGAAACTAAATATGATATTGATTATATAAGTCATAGTATAAATCACATTCTTTCACATCCTGAACAATATAAAGAAATTATACTTCCAAATCATAAAGATAAAGAAATTCATAATGGTGAAGCCTTTATTCATTATGCCCCAGAAATTGAACCTAATAATATTAAAGACGAGTTAAAACATGAAATTCAAATTTCTTCAAATATTGCTGATTTACTGAAAAACATATCTAATTCATATGATAATTTTGATGCATCTGTTTTTATAGCTTCTAGAAAAGGTTATATGATTAGTGCTGTACATAGTAACAATAATTTCAAAATTAAATTTTCAGAGTATTCTAATGATTATGATCCTAGAGAAACTATTTGGTATAAAGAAATTGAAAAACATCAGAAATTAATGCTTACAGATTATTATCAAGCTGTTGAAGGTTATCTTGAAGTTACATTCGGGACTCCTTATTATGACAAAGATGGATTTGCTGGGGTAGCTGCGGTAAGTATTAGCTTAGAATCATTCTATAGAGAGATTAATGAAAATAAATTCAATAAAAAAGAAATAAATTTTGCTTTAAATGATAAAGGAGAAATTATTGCCTCATCTGAAGATAGCGGTATGTTTGAGGTTTTAAAAAGTCATATTGACTTAAGAAAGTCAAATAACCCTACCATCGCCAAAGAAGCTACTAATATGGTTTCGGGGAAAAACGATGTTGCGCTAGTTTCTATCAAGGGAAAAGAATATTATCTTGCGTATGCTCCCATGTTATCAATTGATTGGAGTTTCGGAATACTTATAGAAAAAGAAGAGGTCATAAAATCTGCAAAAGAAATAAAAAGCTTAGTTTTAACCCAATCAGAAAGCTTCGAAAATTCTTTAGAAACATATTATAAAAATCATTTTTACCAAATCATATCAGCTTTATTAATTTTTTTAATTTTATTATTAGCGCTAAATATTAAATATTCACAAAGATATACTAACCCAATTATTGAACTCACAGCCTCAGTTAAGGAAATAGCAAAAGGGAATTTAGACAATCAAATATCGATAAAAACTGGAGATGAAGTTGAAGAGCTTGCAGATAGCGTCAACAATATGACAATTGACTTAAAATCCTATATGGATAATCTTTCTAGGGTTACTGCCGAAAAGGAACGAATTACAACTGAGTTGAATGTTGCTAGAAATATTCAAGCTTCAATGCTACCAAACGTTGACCCAGATTTTTCAAATAAAAAAGAATTTGATTTGGCGGTTTATATGAATCCTGCAAAAGAAGTTGGCGGTGATTTTTATGACTTTTATATGCTGGATGACAAACATTTAGCTATTACTGTAGCTGATGTCTCTGGTAAAGGTGTTGGAGCCGCTCTTTTCATGTCTATATCTAAAAGTATTTTAAAAAATAATGCTCAAATCGCATATTCCGATGGTAAAGAACCAAAATTAGAAACAATTATACGGCAAACAAATCTTCAGCTTAATGAAAATAATGATGAAGCAATGTTTGTCACAGTATTCTTTGGTGTTCTTGATTTAAATACAGGTGAATTAATCTATGTTAATGCAGGTCATAAAACTCCATTGATACGACATAAAGAGGATGGTAAATTTAATTATGTTCAAGATGTTAAAAAGAGTGGAATAATTGGATTTTCCCCTATTACTAAATATAATGAGCATAAAATAACACTGAATGCAGGTGATATGTTATTTTTATATACAGATGGCATAACCGAAGCAATGAATAGCCAGCGTGAGTTATTCAATGAAAATAGACTTAAAGTTTCCTTAGAATCTATTCAAGATGATAGTAAAGCTAGTGAAATACTTTCAACAGTTTATAAAGCTGTAAATAGCTTTACTTCTGATGCAGAGCAATATGACGATATAACCATGTTAGGGTTAGTCTATAAAGGCAATGAATAAAAAATATTAAAAGCTTAAGGCATTAAGTATTCATTCCAAAAAGTAGCATATTCCTGTATTCTAGGATAAGAATAAATAACTACTAGTATTGTACAAATCCATATAAAAGCATAAGTGATTGCCTTTTTTGGTTGCGTTAGCGTAACTAAATGAAAGTGAATTTTTTTCTCATTAAAATCAATAATAAAATAACATAAAGCAATAACTATAAGCGAATATATTGTTGCAATAAGCATACTATTCATCAATTGTCCATAAAAAGCTAAAAGGATAGTCTGTGCAGGAATTGTAAATATATAACTGACACAATAATAGGAATTGATATTTAAGGAAATATGATTTACCAATGCTGGAGCCTTCCCACCCAATAATGTTGATATTCTATAAAACAGTGCGAGCATAACTAGTGATGTAAGGCAGATAACCCAAGCATCAGGGCCTGCATTAGTAACATATTGCAAATCAGTTCCAAATTTTGGTAAATAAGGGAACGGAACATTTAATCGAAAAGCATAGTATAAAACGATTATAGGCGTACAGACTAGAAAAATAATTTTTGAAAGACCTTTCTTGTCAGCTATAAAAGGATACTTTCCACCTATAAAATATCCAAAAGCAACAAATATAAAATAACTGGTAAAAGGGAAAAATGCTTCAGCCTTAGTTATAACGAAAAAAGCCATCAGTTGACTTAATAAGAAATTCGAAGGTTCTGGGACAGATGATAATAATGGAATAACCGCCACATTAAGTATAAAACCTGTAATTAATGCACCTAGCGCAGAAACATTAAGTTTCTTTAAAAGCGACATAAACAAGAAAGCAAAACCTGCAAATGTAAGTATATCGGCTTGGATAACCAATAGAGAATTAGCGATGAATATTTGCTTACCAGTAAACCAATAAGCAATCAAATTAGGAATAGCATTACGCAATAAGTTCAAGAACTGACCAACTGTTAATAATTCCAATCCACGAATTAAGTAGCTCTTGGAATCTTGTTGGCGAGAATAACACATGCCAATGCCCATGCAAATCATAAAGGTTGCAGCACCAGTGAAAGAACATATTTTTTCTAACAACTCGTATAGTATTCCATTTGGTTCTGATACGCAGTCCTCATAAATGTGAAGCACTATCATGCATAGGATACAAAAAGCTTTCAAAAAATCTATTTCTGGTTGACGACCTACATTTACTTTATCATTCGCAAAATATGACATTTAAACTACTCCTCACTACTTAGCTTTTTATTCTAACATAAATTTATATATTTCAAAATGAATTCGTTACGTCTTTTTAAATTTGCTAAGATTAAGAAGACCCCCTACGACTCGCTTGCCATCCTGGCGCTCGCTTGCACTCCCAACATCCTGTTGGTCGTCAGCCAGCATTTATACTTACCCTCTTTTGTAAAGGGGGATG
>ONIU01000141.1 GCA_900317935.1 uncultured bacterium | reverse complement strand
TGCCAGCCTTGAAGGACAGATGACTTCTGAACAATGGCTTAAGAAGAAAGCTGGAAAACTTAAGGATGAAATAGTAGAAAAAGCTTTGCCTGAGGAAGAAGAAATAGCTAATTTTGACAAGTCCATTACAGAAGCAGCTGATAAGATAAAAAATGCTGATGAACTTGAAGAAAAAGATTTGCGTAAAATTGACTCAGAAATTCTTTACGGACTATTTTTGAAAGAAAATAGAGGCAAAAAACCTGATGCTGACCGTTTGATGATGTTCCTTACCGAAATACTGACCCGTTCAAATATTCCGGTTTCTGTTAGAGAAAGAGCATTGCGACAATTAATATCAACAGGATATTTCAGATACAAAGACTCAGAAAGATTTATTGAATCTGCTAGAAAGATTCTTGGTAAACATAATTATGCAGAATGGCTGTCTGAACTTTTGTTCAAACTTGCTCAATGTCAGGATTACCAGGCAAATGATTATGTGGAAGCAAATAAATCTTATTTCGAATATATTTCTTTTTATCCGACAGGCGAAGCAAATAAATCTTATTTCGAATATATTTCTTTTTATCCGACAGGCCGTCACTTTTTGCCTGTTAGAAGTAGAATACCAGAAGTTTACGAACTTGCTGAAGATACAAAAAATGCTGTTCGTTTCTATCTAAAACTTATAGATGATAACTCTATTCCTGATGAATACAGAATTAAAGCTTCCATGAGTCTGGCAAAACTATACTTAGGAGATGATAAAAAATCTGAAGCAATAAAGACTTATGAAGTTGCTTTAGGTTTTGAATCTGATAAGAAACCCGAAATTTGTTTGAGATTAGAAAAGCTGACTGATGATTTTACCTATGTTCAAAGAGCCTTGGAAGCGACTGGTAGCGAAACTTATCGTTTAAAAGCTTTAAAGAGGTTGATTAAAAAAAGCGAAGATGATGAAAAATACGGTGAGGCCAAGTCTTTATTGGCAAAATTCGCTAGTACTTTTTCTGAACCTGATTCTCTGTTATTTATAGAAAAGAAAGCTGATGAACTTGGCAAGCGTGGCGCTATTGCCGATATGGAAGACCTTATCGACATGTATCCGGAAGAACCTGAAACCCCTGGACGTATGTTTAAACTTGCAAAGATGGTAGAAGGAACAGAAAATACCAAATACCGAGCTGAAGACTTATTCTATGAAATCACTCTTGTATACCCTGAATCAGAGTTTTTCAGAGAAAGTAAAATACGTGCAGATAATGTCAGAGCTGTAAAAGCTTCTTCTCAGCTTTCAGATATGCTTAAAAAGGGCAATAAACCTGGCGAAAGCGAAGAAATCATACTGGAAAGAGCAAGGTTGTTGAAAGAAAATCTCAAAGATTTGCCCGGAGCAATGGAAAACTATGAAAGTTTCATAAAGCTTTTCCCGAATTCTAAGCGATTAGATGAAGTTTATATTATTCTTGGAGATTTGGCTTTGTCAGAAAATCATGATGCTGATAAGGCTTTTAAATATTGGGAACTTGGTATGCAGGCAAGTGTGGATGTATTTAACCGCGAAACACTTACTGAAAGAATAAACTCTCTAAAAAAGTTTAATACCAGAGTTATTGATTCCAATAAAAAAGAAGACCATAAGAAGGGCTTAGATGATATTTTTGTAGTCTGGAAGATGGAGAAGAACCCGCTTTATGCTTTAGGACTTCTTAAAAATGCTTATTCTAAGGCATCTAATAAACCCCAGGCTGCTTTGCTTCACTACTATGCAGGCAGAATATATGAAGAAAACAAACAGTTTACACAGGCTAAAGATGAATACGACAAATCGTTAGCTTGTTCTCAGCATTCTGGATGCAGGCATGATATGGTGCTTTTCAGAACAGCTAGAATGTTGGCGGCCAATTCTGATAAAGAAAAAGCTGCAGAGTATTATAAGCGCCTTGTTAAGAAGTATCCTCAGAGTTTGCTTAGCAGATCTGGCTACTATTGGCTTAGCAAGTATTATGATGAAAAGAACGATTTACGTAAAGCCTATGAAAACTTAGAAAAGGTGTTAACCACATTTAAAGCACTAAATCCGATTCATCGAGAAGTTTTGGAAAAGAAACTCAGAGACGTAGGCAGCAGAATGAATATTTCTGACATGGAACAGCTAAAGAAGTATTCTAAGCTTGGTGGGGGTGAACTTCCCTATTTCATAGGCAAGGTTTTGGAAAATGACTTGCGTGATTCTCAAAAAGCTATTGCTCAATATGAAGAATTTTTGAAAACAAAACCGCCTTTGGCTAGAGGCCGTGAAGTTATGGATAAGATAGCTCAGCTTTATGAAAAGGAAGGCGATTATGTTAAAGCTGTTGGTTATCTTGATATGCTGCTTGGAACCTATGAACCTAAGGCCGGAAATTTCGATTTGATTTTAAGAATAGGCACTTTGTTGGAACATAAGGTTAAGAACGATACTCTTACAGAACTTTTCTTCAGCTCTATTGAAGGTGAATATTACAGAGTTAGAAAAGTTCGCGACTATGCCAGAGCAAAACTTAGAAGGTTAGAAGAAAAGAAGCAGCGTCTGGCTGTTAAACCTGCTAAGAAGAAAGTTATCAAGCGCGAATATACCGAGGATGATGAAGAAGTCTTAGATGAACTTAAAGAAATCATCAGCAAATATGTTGATGATTTGGCTGATTACAAGATGGCAGAAAGAAAGATGGAAGACCTTTGGGAAGAAAATAACGAATCTTTGGCTACGTTAGATATTATGAAAGCCTTAGTGGATTTGAATATGAAAAAGCTTCTTGATGGTGATAAGGCGGCTAAATACTATGCTAAGTGGCTAGAAGAAAATCCAAATGACCCACTTTACAAAGAATACACAATTAAGCTTTATGATCATTATATGGAAGTCTTAAGAGATGGTAACAAAGCGTTAAGGCTTCTCGAAGATTATACTAAAGATCACCCGATTTCTTTGGATTCTCTTGATATTGAACTTAAACTTGCAAAGGCGAATGAATACAGACTGCGTAATTATGACGAAGCCATTCGCGGTTATCAGAGAATCATTGATACTAGACAGAACGATGTCGTCGTTCATGAAGCTTACTTCAGAATTGGATTCGTTTATAGAGATGGTTTTGCAAATTATAGTGAAGCTATCAGGTCTTGGCAGTCTCTTATTGATGATTATTACAATAATGATTTCTCTGACCAGGCTCAGTTTGCTATTGCTTATACATACGAAGCATACTTAAGAGATTATACTAAGGCTAGAGCAGCTTATAATCTTATTCTTAACAGATACCCGAATTCAAAACTTCAGAACGATGTTCGCAATGCAATACTCCGCATAGAAGGCAAATAGTGATGAGTGGTTGGTGGTAAGTGATTGGTGAGTGGTGTGGGGTAGAACCGAAGATGCTCCCCTGCTTGCGGGGGAGCTGCTGAACGAAGAGAAGCTGAGGGGGGAGCAAAGCGAAGCTTTGCGTCTTTTTTCTAAGTATTAACGCAATGCTAAGGCATTGCTCCCCCTTTCGTCAGCTACGCTGACACTTCCCCCGCCTAATGCGGGGGCAGATCTTTTAAACTAGGCAACAATTTGAACTATTAGAACTTCCTTTATGCTATTCTCACGGGCTGCGAAACAGCCGTCTCACAGAGGCTTTAGCCTCGTCCCACTATTTCCACAGAGCCTCATGCTCTATCTTTATTCATTTCTTCTTCATTTCTTCTTCATCAGTTTCAAACTCATTTGAAGGCTGGTCATAAACCTGTTCATCGTAAGAATCTTGGTCAAATTCTTCATCATCGTCTTCTTCTGCAAAGTTTGGAACTTCTTCGAAATCATCATGGTTTATGTTGCTGTTTCCAAACTTTTCTTCTGCGAATCTTTCATCTTCAGTTTTCATTTGTTCTTCAAATGGATTCTTCTGACTGAAATTCGTTCTCTGACGCTTTTTTAATTTCCTGGGTTTTCTCCTTTCAGGTGGAACATAACCTGATGAAGCTTGAGGGAATGTTGTTGGCTGGTCTGTCTTAGACATTTCAGCAAAATCTACAACCATACGTTTTTCTATCTGGTTAAAAGCATCATTTAATCTTTCCTGAAGCAGATTATATCTATCTAGAACGAATTTTCGCTGATGCTTGTTCTCTTCTTTTAAGCGGGCTATTTCTTCATGCAAATCTAATAAAACAATTAATACAGGAATTATTATCAATGCAACAACCATATATGTTTCTATGGTCTGCTTAAGTAACATAGATAATATTAAAGCACCCCATAAGCCCCATAGCAATCGGGTAACGTTCATATTTACTTACCTTTCCCGGCGAGAATAGCTTCAACTGTTTGACAAACCTGTTCTTTGGTTAGTCCAGACAGTAAAAACGATTTTTGTTTTCCCGTTTGTCCTTTCTCTAGGATAACAAACTTTTTAGGAATTTTAAATATTTTTGATAAAGCTTCTACTAAAGCAGAATTGGCTTCTCCGTCAACCGGAGGAGCCTTTACTTTTATTTTAACTCTATCTTGTTGAATTTCAACAATTTCTGTTTTTGATGACCTGGGAGCTGCCAATACCATTAAGACAGCTCCGGCAGGTGTTTCTTTTACATAGTCATTTGCCATATTTAAGGGGTTGGGATTAATAAAAATCCCTCTGTCAGGCTTTGCCTGACTTCCCCCTTTAAGAAAGGGGGCCTTTCTTTACTTCCCTTTATAAGGGGAGATGTCAGCCGTAGTCTGACAGAGAGGTTTTAATTCCTAATTATATTTACGCGGCTTTCTCAACTGGTTCCACACTATGTCCTAATGCTGGTGATTCTTCGTTGACCATAGCAAGATATGATTCCAATACTGTGCGAAGTTCAACTTTCAGCATTCTTCTCTGTCTCTTTAAATCTCTTATTTCTTTGCCAATAGCTTCAGATTCGCTTCTAGCTTCATCTAATATTCTTTCTGCCTGTAGTTCAGCCTGCTTAACAATAAGTTCAGCCTGCTTTTCTGCATTGTCTTTCATATCGCCGGAAGTTTTCTGAGCGGAAATAAGAGTCTGCTTTAATGTTTTTTCGAGTTCGAGGTAATCCTGCATCTGACCAGTCAGACGCTGATTATTTTCCTGTAGTGCTTTATTTTCGGCATATAAGCTTTCGTATTCGCGGCCTACTTTTTTCAGGTAGCCGTAAACTTCATTTTCATCAAGACCGCCGATATTCTTGCGTGAGAATTCTCTCTGATAGATATCCATTGGGGTAATATGCATAATTAACGCTCCTGAAAATTAAATTTTTTCCATCAAAACAATACGATGGGTATTAGTTCCAAGTTCATTGTTCTTTACTCTGAAGCAGTTAGCCAATTTGGTAAACTGCTGGCTCTGAACAAATATTTCCTTAACTCTGAACTGATTCATGTTGTGTTTCTTAGAACAAGTTAAGTTAACAAGAATTTCATCAAGATTCAGAATTTTGCCCTGATATTTAACTTCGCCAACTTCCATTGCTACTAGTCCGTCTTTCTTCAAAACTCTGTGAAGTTCAGATAGAGTGGCGGAAATGAAATCTGCCCAAACATGTAAATCTGGTGTTTGAACTATTCCTGTTTCAACAGTTGATTGTGGAATACCACAGAACCAGTTTTCTATCCAGTTGTCGGTTACATAGTCAACCTGATTAAGGAATGGCGGAGAGGTGACTACTAAATCAACGCTTTCATCTTCCCAGCCCTGAAGATTTCTGGAATCGCAAGTAGTAAACTTGTGAAGTTTGCCTATTTTGCGTAATTCTTCAATGCCACCGCTTTTTAAAGATGTTTTGGCTTTCTTAAGAATTCTTGACTTGATGTCGCGATATTCCGGTTCTAAGCCTCTTGTGCGGTTGATTTTTATCTGACTGGATTTTGGAACAGAGAACTGAGGGAAAGAATATGTTGAGAAGAAACCGTTTGAATGTCCGTGAAGTCTTGAAATAGCAGTAATTTCAATAAATCTGTCTACGTCGTCTCTATGGGTTTTTAGATATTCACGAAGGTTGAGTATTTCTCTGTAAGTATCTCTATGGTAAAACATAGACATATCTTCTTCCTTTGAAAAATCAACTTCTTTTGTAAGGTCTATTTTTTTGAGACGTTTTTCTATTTCTTCTACAGTTACCGGATTAACCTTAGGATAGGCAAGAATTTCAGATAATGGATTAACATCATTGCTGATGCCTATTCTGTTCATAAGAGCAGCTTGTAGCACTGTTGTACCACGGCCACCAAATGGGTCTGCTACAACATCACCTTCATTGGTGTATCTTGAAATGAAGTATTCTGGAAGTTCAGGTTTATAGCAGCCTCTGTATGAATTCGAATAATGCAGAGAATTCATTTGACGCTGTTTAGCTGTCCAGAATTCGTCAAAACGACGTGGAATTGAGCCGAAAGGAGTCTCGATTGAATCGCTGTAGGCTTCTTGGCTGTATTGTGTATCTTTTACTAGGGCTAGGGCTGTCATAGTGCCTCCGGTATTTTTCTTTTTTTATAGAAAGACTATCGGCGTTATGCACGGAATTATTTACTTTTTTAGTTAAAAATACTGAATATTATTCAATTACGGCACAGATATTGCTTAACCAAACTAGTATTTATTAAATGTCATTATTGATATATTTTATATATTTGAATGCATACTTCGTTTGCGGCAATAATAGAATGAAAAATAGTTTGCTCTGTATTAAAACAAAAGAAATTGTTATTGAATATCAAATAGATTATTATAATGTCATTAGAGTTATATTTAGGAGAAGGAAATGATTTGCCCGAATTGTGGTTTTAACAGCAAAGAAGGGGTGAAATTCTGCGGGAAATGCGGGAAAAAACTGCCTGACATATCTGATCTTTTTAATCTATCTGATGATTCATCTAAAGTTTCTAACAATAGTGAAATCATAAAATCAACTATTCCTGTAGAATCACCAAAGCCGAAAACTATTCCTGATACTCCAGAATATACTTATCTTCCAGAGGATTCCACTGTTTCAGAACAAACAACTATTTCAAATAATTCTGATGCTCCTGAATTTACTTATGTTTCTGATAATCCTGCAGTTCCAGAAAACACCTCTTTATCTAATAATTCTTATGTTTCTGATAATTCTGCAACTTCTAAAAACACCTCTCTTTTAAATAATCCATCCACTCCTGCGAATATTGCTCTTTCTTCATCAGCAAACGTAATAACTGCTCAGAATGAATCCCTATCACAACAGCATCAAACTGATTGTAAAGAGTCTGATATCGCAGCAGAATCAAACTCTATAGCAAATGATGCTGCAGAAACATTTCCTACAAATACAAAAAGAAAAATAAATTTAAAAAGAGAGACTCCTAAGAAGAAAATACGAAGAATAGGTTATTCTAAGGTTGTTACCACACCAGAATTTCTTGCTAAGTTGAGACAGCATAATCTAAAGTCGTTATTAAAGGGGTTATTGCTAACTTTTTCACCTTTAATTATTTTACTTATTATGAGCCTTTTTTCTAGAGATATTACCCATAAGGATGCTTTAAATTTTGGATTAGGTATTGCTGTTGTAATTGCCTTTTTCTTGTCTATTATTATTCTTAAAAGAGCTTTTGGAAAATCCTGGGAAGGTATGGTAATGGCTAGGAGGGTTGAAAGTCGCGTAAGAAG
>ONIU01000061.1 GCA_900317935.1 uncultured bacterium | reverse complement strand
GGAGCAAAACCTTCATGATTTCTCGGATATGGCAGCAGACTTCTTGAAAAATACAAAGCGTCACCCTTTTCATCAGTAACAAGCTTAACGGCATTGGGGTTATTTTCGTCTTCTTTTCTTAATGGGAATGAAAGTGTAGCCATTTCAACAGATGAATCAGCAAAAACATCTGCAACTCGTCTTAAGCCTTCGCCATCAATCATCGGTTCATCGCCCTGAACATTAACATAAACATCAGCATCAGTTAGCTTTGCTACTTCACCTATTCTACAGGTACCTGAAGGAAGTTCTGGATCAGTCAAATAAGCTTTAAATCCAGCTTTTTCAACAGCATCTACTATTTCCTGAGAATCTGTTGCAACCATGACTTCATCAAAAGCACCACTGTTCATCGCAGCTTCGGCAGTTCTAACAATCAAAGGTTTGCCATGCAAATCAGCCAGCATTTTTCTAGGAAGCCTTGTAGAAGCCATACGAGCAGGAACCACACCGATTACTTTATATGAATGTTTCATTTATTATACCTTTCAGAAAAAGCTTATAAGTATGTCAATTCAATAAGCTGACGAATATTGACTAATTCTTTACGTTTTAAAATGTTTTTAATAAAACCTGTAATATTCTTTTTATTCAGATTTGGAATAAGTTCTCTCATTTTATCAATTACAGCAGGTCTCATACCGAATTCTTCCACGCCAATACCAAGCAAGGCGATAAAACCTGCTGGGTCAGACGCCATTTCACCACAGGCTCCAACCTTTATGTTAAGTTTCACAGCTTCACTCACAAACTGATTCATAAATCTCATAAAAGGCATCGAAAGAAAATCAGCATATCCGGAAAGCTTTTCGTTAGTTCTGTCTATAGCAAAGAAAAACTGCATTAAATCATTAGTTCCAACGCTAATATAATTTGTGAATTTTGCTATTTCATTAAGCATAAATGCAGTTGAAGGCACTTCCAGCATAATACCCCATTCAGGAACTTTTTCTGGCTTTATTTCATCTACAATTTTATTAAATAATTCCGAAATCTTCTTTAATTCATTTGGTACAGAAACCATTGGAAACAATATTCTGCAATTTCCGTATTGTGCTGCCTTAATCATTGCCCTTAATTGAGGTTCCAATACATCGGGTCTTGAAAGAGAAAATCTGACAGATCTGAAGCCCATAGCAGGATTATTCTCATCATTCAAAGGCAGATACTTTAAAGGTTTATCTGAACCAATGTCTAAAGTTCTTAAAACAACTGTGCCAGGAACCCCTTTGACCAGCTCAGAATAAACTTCTGTCTGATATTTTTCAGAAGGAGAATCCAGGCTTTCCATAAAAACAAACTCACTTCTGAACAAGCCTATATGCTTAACACCCAGTTTCTGAAGAGTCGGAATTTCTTCAACCCTTGCAACATTTGCTCCAATATGCAGTTCTATTCCATCAGAAGTGATTTCAGACTTTTTCAAACTGCTGCTGTCTTTTTCTATACTCTCTTCAAAAGCAGTAATTACCTCAGATTTTGGATTAACAATTATTTTTGGTGAGGTTCTTGTATCAATTATCAGAACATCATCAGTATTAACTTTTTCTGAAAAATCATTAAGCCCAAATATTGAAGGTATGCCCAAAGCATCAGACAAAATAGCTACATGAGATGTAGCTCCGCCTGTATCAAGGCATATTCCTCTCAGTTCTCCTCTGGCGAAATCAAGAAGTTCACTGGGTGTAACTTCTTGAGCAACCAGCACATAAGGCTTACCGTCTATTTTATCTGCAGGCTCATCTAACCCCAATAAATGGCGCAGTAGTCTATCGCCAACATCTTTTATATCTATTGCTCTTTCCCTTAAATATGGGTCAGCAATAGCTGCAAAGCCCTTGTGTATTTCATCTATTCGCTCTCTAACCGCACATTCTACATTTATTCTATCTTTTTCAATTCTAGAAACCAGTTTTGGCCTAAAATGAGGGTCTTCCAGCATTAACAGGTGAGAGTCGAAAATAGCAGCATATTTTTCACCATGCCGTTCTTCTGCTCTCTTGCGAAAATTCTGGATGTCATCAGCAGTCTTTTTGATTGCAAAATCAAGTCTTTGAATTTCTTCAGGAATTTGTTCTTCTGTTATCGAACGACGTTCGACTTCAATGCGCTTTTTAAATACGTAGCAATGAGCAACGCAGGTTCCACTTGAACCTATAATTCCTTTCTCAAAGCATTGATTTTGCAATCTATCAGACATTTAAACTAATTCCTCACCGAAACCGCTGTCGATTAAAGCAGCTAAAGCTTCTACAGCTTCAACTTCATCGCTTCCTTCAGCAGTAATAGTAAGTTTCTGACCTGGACCAGCAGCGAGCATCATAACTCCAAGGATACTTTTTGCATTTACTTCCGTATCTTCCTTGATAAGGTCTATTTCAGAAGAGTATTTACCAGCCAGCTTTACCAATAGTGAAGCAGGTCTAGCGTGTAACCCAAGTTTGTTTTTAATTTCAACTTCTTTTCTTTTCATTCTCAGGTCCTTAAATAAGTATTCCCCAATGATAAAACATCAGGGCCAAAATTAGAAGCAGAAAAGAGATTAATAAAACATTAATTTTTTCCCTATAAGCAATTGTGCCTAAAGTAACTAGAATTAATGCCCCTAATCCCTGAACTACCTTTTCTCCAAAATAAAAATATTCCAATTTTAAATTGGCTAACAAAAATGGTGTATGAACATTAACATGGTTAGGAATCAGATAAGCAAGCAGAACCATGGTTCCCAACCTAAGAGTCTGTCTAATTTGCGGGAACTGAAACTGCTTAAGTTTCCTGATAACGTTCATTCCATCATCATATCCCCAAAAGATTCCGGCAAACCTGAAATACAGATGGGGAATATTATACAAGATTAGAAAGATAAAAGGAGTTAATTTGTAATTACCTGATGCAAATACTATTGCCAAAGTAGCTACAAATGGCCGCCAGCTATCCCAAAACAGTCCATCACCTATAGCTGCCAACGAAGTCATTAATGCTTCCTTGGTATCATGTATCATTTCAGGATTAACAAGCTTGTCTCCGTTATTGTATTTTTCTTCTAATGCAAGAGTTACCCCCATAACAATAGAAGAGAAATACGGGTTAGTGTTGAAATATTCAAAATGGCGCATGTATGCCAATTCTCTAGCATTTTGGTCTTCATATATACTATCCAGACCAGGCGCTATTGAATAAAGGAACCCCATGCTCATCATGCCGCGGTAATTCCAAGAAGCCTGCAAAAGAAAGCTTCTCAAAGCAATTTTAAACAATAGCCACTTTGATAAAGTCATTTCTTGCCCTTCTTTGGTTTTTGGGTTTTACTATAATAGCTAAGCATAACCATAAATGAGGCTATAATAGCTATCCATATCTTTGAAGGGAATATAGTAAAAAGCAATATACCGCCAATAAAATACTTAATCTCTGTTTTATTTTTTAAGCACATACTTGCTAAAACAGAAAATCCAACTGCAGGCAAAAGCCCCTGAACAACAATAAAACCACCGCTCTGAGCTATATTCATCATGCGGGTAAAATATTTAAGCGGTTCCACTCCAAACCATAATATTAAAAAACAAAAAATAAATGCCTTGGTAAATGTGGTAAAACTGCCTATTAAATGACCAAATCTTATTGCCCCAAAGTTATTATCTTCAATTTTCTGATTTACCCAGGAGTCAATATTTGTGTTTAAGCGTCTCACAAACATATCTAGACTTCTACCAAGCAAACCCAAACCAACAGAAATCAATAAACCTACAGTATAACAAACTTCTCTTTCAGCATAACTGCTGTAATTATGACCAGCACAGAAACCTAAAGCCACCGACAAAACTGAGGCTAAAGCAGCATCTGGCGGAACATTCATGCCTAAAGGTAATTGTTCTATCCAAACTAATTGAAGGATTACACCTACCATTAACCCTAATTGTAGCCCGGCTGCATAATCTCCCAGCATACTTCCTAAAATTAAACCCGTAAGTGGTGCAGCAACTATGGGCTGAGAAATCATGCATTGAACAACGGCAGTCGAATCCAAATCAACTATGCCGCCAATTAATGCTACAATTAACGATACACTAAGATGTTCCATCAAAAATCAACCAATTCAAGGATGAGATGCCTTCCATTCAGTTTCTATGTCAGAAAGCGCATATTCAATAGTTAAATCACCATTAAGAACTTTGACTATCTTATCACCTAAAGGTTCATAAATATCGCTCTGGTGAGGATGAGTATACGCCTTGCAACTCATCTGAAGCTGTCTGATAAAAGTCTGTAAATATGGGTCTTTCTTAAGTTCTGGAGCGGCAAAAACTTTTCGTCTAGCCGGCAAACCATAATTTGCCATTGTAAACTTCTTTTGAATTTCAAAATCAAACATGAATTTTGCAAATTTCAAAGCTGCTTCTCTCTGCTTTGATTTGCTTGAAATAGCAATAGACTGACAGCCTATAGGAGAAAAAGTTCCTCTTGGACCGGCAGGAATCTGTTCAACACCGAGATTAGCATTATTGTCTCTAAATGCAGAACCAGCAATAATGTCTCTAATAGCCCAAGGCCCAGTAAAAATCATGCTAGTCTGTCCAGAAGAAAAACTTTTTATCATTGTTCCATAAAGCTTAGTAGAAAACTGCATTGGTGGAACAGCCTTTAAATCAGCTTTTATATGGAGAAGAAATTCTAATGCCTTTCTTCCTGCATCTGATTTGATAAACAACTTACCATCAGCATCAAAATACTGACCGCCAAAGGCAAAGAAAAATGGTTCAAAATACCAGCCGTTTGGATAAATAAAGAAACCGTATCTGTCGTTTGTAGAATCAGTCAGTTTTTCACATGCCTTAGAAAACTCATCTAAATCTTTCGGGGCCGGAATAGACTTTTCTCTGAAATGAGCTTTGTTGTAAAACATTGCTAAACTGTCTACAGATATAGGAATTGCCCATATTTTCTTGTCAACTGTAACAAATTCTCTTGCTACAGGAACCATATCCGCCAGTTCTTCTGTGATTTCATTTTCTTTGATTTCAGCCAAAAGCCCTTTGTCAACAAAAGTAGGTAGCCAGAATCTGTCGGTTCTGATTAAATCTGGCCCTTTTCCCTCAGAAGCTTCTTTAATAAACTTCTCACGAGCCCCATAAAAATCAACGCTTGTTTCTTTAACTGTTATGTCAGGATACTTGCTATGAAAAGCCTTTAAAACTTCAGGCATAACCGCTGCTTCTCGACCTTCCATTGTATTCCAGAATTCTAAAACTATTTTTCCTTCAGAATTGCCAGAAGAAGAATTTTCAGAGTTACAACAGGCAGTAAGAGAAATTAATGTTATGCTAAGTATACTTACTAATAATATTTTAAGAGGCTTAACCATAGTTCACCAACAATTCACAAGTATGAGATGTAAAATCTTTCTTTAATGAGTAAAACTCTCCTCGCAACTAATTCATTACGAGGAGAGTTCTATTTTCATTTCAAAGGATTATGCACCCTTTTTTAATTCAACTTCACTCTTTCGTCCGATTCTTGTAGTATCAGACTTTTTAAAGAGATGGAATTTATCTAACGGAATATTAGCTGTAACTTTCTGACCTACTTCAACTTTTACAGTTGGAGCAACTCTAGCGTTAATGCTAAGACCGTTGCATTCCAGATAGAGGTAAGTTTCTGCACCCATTGGTTCCATCAAATCAACTTTGCAGGGAACTTTCAAGCAAGGAACACCTTCTGCCTGGTCACCAATAAGAATATGTTCAGGTCTGATACCTATTCTCATATCATCTTCAAGAGCATCTGCCTTGAAATAGTCTGCAAGTTTGATTTCCCAGTCTATCTTTTCACCGGATTCTTCTTTTGGTAACAGACTCATACCTTTATCGGTTCGTTTAACGTCCATTACATTCATTGGCGGTGAACCTATAAACTGTGCAACAAATACGTTTGCTGGTTTTTCATAAATAACAGATGGAACATCGTATTGCTGTATTATACCCTGATGGAGAATAACAATACGGTCAGCCATTGTCATTGCTTCAACCTGGTCATGTGTAACATAAACAAAGGTTGTTTTTAAGCGCTGGTGCAATTTTTTAATAACGGCACGCATCTGAACACGCAATTTAGCATCAAGGTTAGAAAGTGGTTCGTCCATAAGGAATACCTTTGGTTCACGAACAATTGTTCTACCAAGAGCAACACGCTGTCTCTGACCACCAGATAACTGTTTTGGAAGTCTGTCAAGATACTCAGCAATTTCAAGCATCTTTGCTGCTTCGTCAACACGCCTATCAATTTCTTCCTGTGGAAGCTTTCTAAGCTTCAAACCAAAAGAAAGGTTTTCTCTGACAGTCATGTGCGGATAAAGAGCATAGTTCTGGAAAACCATAGCAATATCACGATCTTTAGGTGGTAAATTGTTTACAACTGTATCACCAATCTTGATTTCGCCGCTGGTTATGTCTTCAAGACCGGCAATCATACGTAAACTTGTACTTTTGCCACATCCAGAACCACCAACCAGAACGACAAACTCTTTGTCTTTGATGTCGAGATCGATACCTTTAACGGTAGGCTCTTTCACGCCATCATACTGTTTCACTACTTTACTGAAAGTAATTGAAGCCATGTCTTGCCCTCACTTTACAGAATATCACCCAATCGCTTGGGTTCATTTTGGGGAGTTGGTTGAAAAATAGGTTCAACACCAGATTTGATGATTAAATCGAAATATTTTCGATCTTCATCATCAACATGTAATGCCTCGAATATTTCTTCTTTTCCATCTTTGGAATGCATACCGCCGACATTAAACCTTTCAGGTTTGATGCCTTTCTGGAGACATTCCCAAGCATCTTTTGGAGAAGAAACCAATATAAAAGAACTTTCATTAACATCTTCATCGCTTATATCTGAAGTTGAATAGAATTCCAATTCTACATCAGGAGGAACGCTCAAAGACATTAAATCTTGACGCATTGCATCTTCAGCAACATTGTCATTAACAACAACAAGATTTTCCGGCTTTATCTCTGGAAGCCATCCTACAATGACTTGTCCATGAATAAGTCTGTCATCAATTCTTAAAAATGCAATATTTGTCATATTATCTTTTAGCTCTTTTTTCGAAATATTCCTTGAGATTTATAATGCTTCTTGTGCCACTGTTTGAAACCTGATTCGCCAAATCTTTCAAGCTACTGCTTTCGCGACTGTTTATAGCTTCTAAAAGCATTGGCAGATTAACACCAGTAACTACATAAACATCATTGCGGCTTTTCATAATTTCTATACTGACATTTGTAGCACTACCGCCCATTATATCAGTAAAAATCAAACAGCCGTCTTCAGTAAATTCATTTGCTGCTTCACTTGTTTTCTTTCGCAAATCTTCTAATGATTCACGTGCCATAAAGGTAACAGCCTTAACAGCTTTTGCTTCACCAAGAATAAGTGAAGCTGCTCCAATGAGCTGTTCAGAAAGCAAACCATGTGAAACAACAACAATTCCAATCATTTATCAATCCTCCAGACAATGATAGAGGATTCTGCAGGCTGATATCTCATGATCGACATCTAACCCGGGAAGCCCGATGCTTCCATAAATACCCATAGCAATATCATTATCACGAACTGCTAATCCGATTTTTAACCCGCCACCAGAAACACTCATAAGAGAACTGTCAAAGGATGCAAGAATGCCTTCGACAAGAGAAGTGATAACATGACGGTTCTTCATGTTAATTGTTAACAAACCGCTATTTTCTGCTGCCCCAAAGGTATTACGAAGAATCTTACCTTTAAGGTTGTCGCCGCAGCCGCCAGCTCTTGTTATAACTGCGTATATGTTGTGCTTCTTAAGATGTTCAACTAGTTCGTCATCTAACTCGTTGTCTATCATACTGCACAATAATGCTGCTTTAGATAATGAAACGGTTCCGTTTTGCTGTAATACGTCTTCTATATGAATCATGTACACCCATTTTCGATTGCAATAATTGTTTCAATTATAGTTTTGCATTTTAACAAAGTCAAGAAAAGATATTTATTTTAGTTTTTTATTCTAAAATATAACAATTCTAGCAATTTTAACGATTCCAACAATATCAAACTTTTCCGACAAAAAATTTCTCAAATATGGTTTAAATTTTTTAGAAGTCTGTCGATACTGCGAGCATGAAAATCAGGAAAAAAATAATTTTAGCAGTTTCCGCCATGCTGCTTGGAGCGGTAGGTAGCGGATTTGCATTAGATTTAAGCCAGTATCAGGGTTATCTGTCAGGCAATCGAAGAAAGGCTGCTGTGCAAGAACAGAAGCAGAGCAACGTGTTACTCGAAGAACCTTCAAATAATTATCGAAGCCAGAATGAAGATGCCTACTATGTTACTAGCGAGCAAAATCAATTTATTCCATTAGGTAACAACCAACCGCAGAAGGACGGTGAAAGGTTTCTTGTTCCTCCTGATACTCGCGTTCCAAAAGAACTTAGACCTCTTTTAGTTGAACAGAGAACCCCAAGACAGGGGTTGGCATTAAACGGCGGAACAGGTGCTACGCTAGTTCCTTCACCTGGCGTATTGGAACCAGATAAAACAGCTATCGGAGTTCAGGTCCAGACCTTCGACCTTTATAATATAAACAATGTAAAATATACTGATGAAGACTATTTTGATATAAATGTCAGCGCAGCATGGGGCGTTTCTGATGGGATGGAAATAGGCTTCGACAAAACTTTTGCCAATCAGGACCACTATGACCTGGAAGAACCTTTCTATCTGAACCTTAAATATCAGGCAACCGGAAACGTCACTCTCGGCGGAAGCATTAACTGTAATTCAGGCTATCACTCAGCCTGGGTTGCTGCTGGTGTTCCAGTAATTTGGGTAGGTGTAGGTGGCAACTTTGGAGCTAGTGACTATAAACATAGTTATGTTACTCCGCCTAAATTCCGAAGAGCCAAATACGGCGGATATAACTACAATTATAATACCGGAAGAGGCTATGCCGATGAATTTTTCTTCCTGGTAGGCGGTCTGATTCCTCTGAACGATAACTTACGCTTTGTATATGACTTCAATGGTGATAGATTCAGTCTTGGATTCAGATTCAACTACTCTAACACCCTATTCCTGAATGCCAGCTATATATCTAATGGAGATTATGAAAATCTCCCCGGACAAATAGCACACAGAAGGAACCGCAATTTTGTTATGGGCGGAACAGTAGCGTTCTAGAGCTTAGAGTAGCAGAGTAAACAAAAAGGCTTGGGTTTCCCAAGCCTTTTTTGTTGTCTGCCTACCACCCACCACTTACCACTAATCACTACGCTAGCTTTAGCAGCAGGCGCAGCTTTCTTACTCCTTAGCTGCGTTAAAGGTAACGGTTTTACCATTAACAGTTATACTGGCTGGAATATCTTCTTCTGATACATAATCAACTTTCGCAGTTCCGATAACTTTTATATTTCTCTTTTCATTATCTGTGCTTTGATAATTAACATCATTATGTTTGCCTTCAAACATCTTTGCTTCTAAGAAAATTCCGTTGCTACCTTTAATCATCTGAGCACCAACAGCAACAGTATATTCTTTTTCGTTAACAGTCAGATAGCTAATAGCAACAATATACAGACCGTCATCCTGACCAGCTACTTTAGTTACAATATGAGCTGAATCTTTATCTATAACAGATAAAGCCAATCTTAAAGTAGCTTCAGCAGTAGCACCGGAATAATATGGCAAATTACCGTTATAATCACCTATTCTAACTTTTTCATAGTCTTCCAAATATTTTGGCAAAAACTTATTTGTAATATTGTTATCGTTAATGAATTCTTCTATAGTTGAATAATTCATATATTGATCAAGCTTATCCCCATCACCTAAAAAAACAAGTATTTGTGGAATTTGAGTAAGCTGATTTTCTTTAATTGTTGCAGAATCTGATTTGCCATCCTTACCTGTTCGTAACTGTCCGGCAATTTTAAGAGTATTAATAGCTGATTTAAAAGCTTCAATCAATGGACTTGAAGAAGAAACGCTGGTTCCATCTAAATTAACTACTTCAAAAGATTCATCATTCTGATAAGTCATTTGAGTTTTATCACCATAAACAAATGCAGAATTATTGTCAGAATCAAAAGTAACAGTATCGTTTGTTCCTTTAAAAGTTCTGCCTTCAAATTCGCCATTCTGTTTAATTACAAAAACAAATGTAGAGTTATTGCCATTGCCATCGTTCAAATAACTAACAGCTACAGCAGCAGTTTCTGTAGGTAAGGTTACAATTTTGGTTAGTATTGATCCAGCACCTTCTTTGGCTTCATACAAAGCAACATTATATCTCTGATTTTCTTCGTATTTATCGCAATACCCCAAAACTAATTTTTTATTAGATTCATTTAAATATGTTGGACTCTTTATCCAGTCTGCTATGTCATTAGCCCCTTTACCTGTCATAAATTCATTTATAGAATTCGAGGGAATGATTTTGTTTATTATTTCGCCTTTGGCTAAATTTTTTAATTTATCGGAAATTGTAATACTTGCTCTCACTTCTCTAACAGAGTTTGGTGTATAACCAATTATATCTGTAATATTATCTACTACAGCTCCTAAAGACAGTCTAACAGCGGTCATTTCAGAAATTGCCTCAGGAGTTGAATTATTGTTCCCTCCTCCACCGTGACCACCGCAGGCAGTGAGACTTATTAAAGATACGACCAAAAATACAACAAAAGAAATCTTATATAATTTATTCATCTATTTATTTGCCTCCAAAACACTTTAAAACATTATACTGTTTTTACATAGCCTTATCAAGACAGGGCAAATATAAGATTTTTAGCTTATAATCAAGACAACTTAAACTATTTTAACTACTAAAAACGTATTATATTTTCTATAGCACCTAATATACTAACTAATACCATAATCACCAAAAGTAATGGCCAAGCTAAAGCAAATGGGATTCTTTCAATACAATCTTTTAGATATTCTTGAATTTCAGCTTTTCTTTTTTCTCTTAAACTAGGTTGGTCAGCCTCATATGGCCCTTCGGTTATTAGCCCCCCATGATAAGAACAAATAATTTCTCCATCATCTGTTAGATTATCCCCAGAATAGGTAGCATGTTTTGACGTTTCTGGGCATACCAAGTCAGTATTTGATTTTATATAATGCCCTTCTCTTAAAAGGCTCTGATCTAATGTAGTCATCATTGTTACAACATCCATATTGTACATTTCTACAGCACCTTGTAATACTCTGATATTTGAATAACAAGCTTTGATCCGGGAATGACCTCCACCTTTTTTATAATTGAGTTTTGGACCCAAAAATATAAAACCAACAACACCTATTAGATAAATATATAAAAGGACAGTTGAAAATATAGATTTCTTTTTTACTTTATCAGACATAGTTAAAACCATATTATAAATATGTATTTTATTTTACTATTTGTATAAGATAATTACAATTTTAACAAATTCCACAGATTACGATAGTGATCGTCCCACAACGAAATGTCTCACAGCTAAGCGTAACATTTGAGATCATTACAAATCAAGCTTTTAGGGGATAATATGCAATAGGTAAAGCAACGCCCCCACTAACCACAATGGCCATAATAAAGCAGGTAGAGCTCCCTCAAAAAGTTTAATCAAATATTGTTGAACTTTATATAATATTTGATTTTTTATTTCTTGCTCTTTATTATATGGTCCTTTGGCTATCAGACCTCCATGATAAGAACATATTATTTCTCCATCATCTGTAAGATGTTCTCCAGAATAAGTGCCACCTTTTGATGTTTCTGGGCATATTAAATCATTGCTTGCTTTAATATAAAGACTTTCTCTTAAAATGCTCTGATCTAATGTAGTCATCATTGTTTCAATATCCATATTATACATTTCTACAGCACCTTGTAATACTCTGATATTTGAATAACAAGCTTTGTCTCTAGCGGAATGATGAACTCTTTTAAAAGATGGAATAAGAAGATTTAAAAATATAATAATAACAATACCTGCTAGGTAAATCTGCAAAAACACATTGGAAAATATAGATTTCTTTTTAACTTTATCTGACATAGTTTAAACCTTATTATAAATTTGTGTTTTATTTTACTATTTGTATAAGAGAATTACAATTTTAACAAATTCCACAAATTACGACAGCAATCGTCAACACCAAAGCATAACACATTGGGTGCAAATCTTCTTTTCCCCCGAAACTCCCCAACCTAAACTGTGGGTGCTTCTTCAGTGAAAATGACCTGCTCCCACGCAGTTGAAGGGGAAACGGAATTGCGTAGCAACGACGACCAACAGGATGTTGGGAGTGCATGCGAGCGCCAGGATGGCAAGCGATAAGTCACATGGATGTGACTATACAAGCGAGCGGCAGGAGGCCAGCGAGTCGTAGTCGTAAAGGGGTCTTCAAAGAACTACTCTGGCTTAATGTCAGACTTTAAAATGTGAGTCGACTTCTTCTCTGAAAGTATCGGGTTTTTCTGGCTCAAAGCCTTCATTTGCCCACATAACAGTTATTAAATCTTCAGTTTCAGAAAGATTTATAATGTTGTGAGTGTAGCCAGGCAGCATACAGACCGCCTCAATCTTTTCACCGCTGACTTCAAAGCTGATTATTTCATCAGAGTCTATCTTTCTCATCTGAATAAGCCCGTGACCAGCAACCACAATAAAAAATTCACACTTAGAATGGTGCCAGTGCTGTCCCTTAACTACGCCAGGCTTAGAAATATTGATAGAAACCTGACCGCTTTTCGACGAGCGAAGGAGCTCTGTAAAACTGCCCCTTTCGTCGGTATGCATCTTTAACGGAAACTTGACTTTATCTTTTGGCAAGTAAGCCAGATAAGTAGAATAAAGCTTCTTTTCAAAAGAATCTGCAGGAATTTCAGGAACTTCAAGGGTTTGAGGCTGTTCCTTAAATTTCTTAAGCAAATCTGCTATTTTCCCTAAAGTAATTTTATGAGATATGGGAACAAAGCAATATTTGCCCTGAGAATCTGCGATAAATTCTGCACCTTCAAAATTACATCTATGTTCTTGCCCTTTTAATGCATAGAACATTTCGTCAATCAAATCATCAATGTAAACCAATTCTAATTCAGTGTTTCTGTCGTTAATGGTTATAGGCAGGTCATTTGCAATGTTGTGGCAGAAAGTTGCGACAACAGAGTTGTAATTTGGCTTTCCCCATTTTCCAAATAGGTTTGGAAAGCGATAAACGAGAACTTTTGCCCCTGTTTCCTTAGCATATTCAAAGAATACTTCTTCACCGGCCTTTTTGCTTTTACCGTATTCGCTACCAGCATAACGACCTTCAAGAGTCGCTTGAATTGAGCTAGAAAGCATCACAGGGCATTTGTTGTTATGCTTTTTCAGTGTATCAAGAAGGCGAGCTGCAAAATCTCGGTTGCCCTTCATGAATTCATCATTGTTTTGTGGTCGGTTGATCCCAGCCAGGTTAAAAACGAAATCAACTCTCTGACAGGCTTCTTCTAACAAAGCATCTGAACTGTTAACGTCATAGAGATAGATATCACCGATATCAAGCTCTGAATGAGCTTTATCCTTGTTCTCCATCACGTTTTTCAAGGCGGCAGTAAGATTTTTACCCACAAAACCATAAGCGCCGGTAATAAGAATATTCATTTTCGCCATACCATCTTGTTGACTACGCCAACGTATGATTGAATGATTTTTACAACTTTTGTGCTTACATTTTCTTCCACATAGTCGGGAACAGGAATTCCAAAGTCTTTGCTTTTATTCATTTCTACAGCGGTATCTACTGATTGCAACAGGCCTTTTTCATCTATCCCAGAAAGAATGAAACAGGCTTTATCAAGAGCTTCAGGGCGTTCTGTGGAAGTTCTTATACAGACTGCTGGAAATGGGCAGCCTATAGAGGTAAAGAAACTTGATTCTTCTGGAAGTGTACCAGAATCAGAAACCACACAGAAAGCATTCATCTGCAGACAGTTATAATCGTGGAAACCTAAAGGTTCGTGCTGAATGACTCTGGAATCGAGTTTGAAACCACTAGCTTCTAAGCGCTTCTTAGAACGTGGATGGCAAGAATATAAAATCGGCATATCATATTTTTCTGCCATTTTGTTTATAGCTGTAAATAGGCTAGTGAAATTCTTTTCTGTGTCGATATTTTCTTCACGATGAGCAGAAAGTAGAATATATCTGCCTTTTTCTAAGCCAAGTCTTTTATGAATATCTGAAGACTTGATTTCTTCTAGGTTATTTCTTAAAACTTCTGCCATTGGGGAACCGGTAACATAGGTTCTTTCTTTTGGCAAGCCGCATTCGGCCAAGTAACGTCTTGCATGTTCAGAATAAGCCATATTAACGTCTGAAATAATATCAACTATTCTGCGGTTGGTTTCTTCTGGCAAACATTCGTCTTTGCAGCGATTGCCCGCTTCCATATGGAAAATAGGAATATGCAAACGTTTCGCACCAATGACAGAAAGACATGAGTTGGTATCACCAAGCACCAAAACAGCTTCTGGCTTTATTTCCACCATAAGATTATACGAAGCAGCTATAATATTACCCATAGTATCGCCTAGGGTTTCTCCGACAGCGTTCATGTAGACTTCAGGATCTGCAAGCTTCAAATCTTTGAAGAAAACTCCATTTAAATTGTAATCGTAGTTCTGACCAGTGTGCGCAAGAATCACATCAAAGTATTTGCGGCACTTGGTAATTACCGCTGAAAGTCTGATTATTTCAGGCCTTGTTCCAACAATAATAAGAAGTTTTAATTTGCCGTTATTTTTAAATCCTGTCATTTTTTCAGCTCATTTCTGATGTATTCAAGCTCTAAAAGCTTTTGTTTAACTTCATTAACATTCAATAGCTTTGTTGTATTAGAGTTGAATTCTGTAAGAGTATTGCGTTTTGCATCGCCCTTAATGAAGTATTTATCGTAGTTTAAGCCCCTTCTGTCGCAGGGAACCTGATAGAAATTACCTAAATCAATGGCATGAGCGCATTCTTCGTTGGTCAGAAGAGTTTCATACATCTTTTCACCGTGACGTATGCCGATAACCTTTATATTTTTCTTGTCGGCGTTGAACAGTTCACAGACTGCTTCTGCCTGAGTCTGTATCGTGCATGCAGGCGCCTTCTGGACGAGAATGTCGCCTGAGTTGCCTTTTTCAAAAGCAAACAAAACCAAATCAACGGCTTCTTCCAAAGACATTATAAATCTGGTCATGGAACCGTCAGTAATGGTTATTGGGTTGCCCGCTCTTATCTGATCTATCCAAAGAGGAATTACAGAGCCTCTGGAACACATAACATTGCCGTATCTTGTGCAGCAGATTTTGGTTTTGTTGGTAGTTCTGCTTTTTGCCACTACGACTTTTTCCATCATAGCCTTGGAAGTGCCCATAGCGTTAACCGGATAGGCTGCTTTGTCTGTAGAAAGGCAGACAACACTTTCTACACCAGCTTCTATTGCAGCAGTAAGCACATTTTCAGTACCAATGACATTTGTTTTTACGGCTTCCAATGGGAAGAATTCGCAGGAAGGAACCTGCTTCAATGCTGCAGCGTGAAAAATAAAATTGACTCCATTCATTGCATTTTTTACTGATTGAAGGTCTCTGACATCACCAATGTAGAAACTGATTTTTTCAGCATATTCAGGCATTTTAACCTGAAATTCATGGCGCATATCATCCTGTTTTTTTTCATCTCGTGAAAAAATGCGGATCTCACCGATGTCACTTGATAAAAATCTGTTAAGAACAGCGTTCCCGAAAGAACCTGTACCGCCTGTAATCATTAAGGTCTTACCTTCAAATAGATTCACGCTGAGCTCCATAGCTATTAGATTTATAGTTATTATGCCACTCAGACTTTTAAAGGTCAAGGAAGAATTAGGGATTGAGAGAATGGTGAGTTATGGGTGGTGGGTGGTAAGTGGTGAGTGATGGGTGGGTGAAGATTTGCCCTCAGTTTAGCTGGGGGAAGTGGTTCCGAAGGAACCGAAAGGGGTCTTATTGAATTGAGAATTGAGATTTAAGAATTGAGGGATTTATACTAACGCCTCTAGTTCTCTTATAATCGTCTGCATAAACTTTTCTTTGTTGAAGTATTTTTCGTTATACTCAAAAGAATTTCTAGCATATTTTTCCATAGACTGATTAGACATAATGCGAGCATTTTTTGCTAATAATTCTGCATTTTCTGCTTCACCGCAAAGACCGCAATCAGCCTCTTTAACAATTAGCTGAGTTTCACCGTCTATGGCACCCAAAATAGGTTTACCTGCAGCCATATAGCTTTGCACTTTTCCAGGCAGAGTCAAAGAAATTACCGGGTTCTTCATCATAGTAACCACCATAGCATCAGCCATTGAGTAGTATTTAGGCATTTCATCAAGAGGCTTTCTTCCATGGAAAATGACATTATCAGTATGTAAACTTTCAGCAAGCTTTTTAAGGTTCTCAAGCTCGCTGCCATCGCCAAGCAAATGCCATTTTATTCTTTTATCATCTTTTGTTAAAGCCGCTGCTCTTATAATAGTATCAACTCTCTGAAAATTGCCTATATTACCGGCAAACATCAAATCGAATGTTTCAGATGGCTTCTTTCTGCATTGTTCTGGAGAGAACAATGTCTCAGCATATTGAGGAAGATATTTCATTCCTGTTATGCCAAACTCTTTTTCAAAATATACCGGGAAAGACCTGGAGGTGCCCAGTAGCACATCAGCACTTTTATAAAGTTTTTCTGACACTCTGTGAAAATATTTGAAAACTGGAGTATTTTCTTTTATACCGCCAACAATCAAGCTCATCGGCCATAAATCCATTGAATAGAAAAGAATTTTCTTGCCAAAGCGCTTTTTGTATTCCGCCCCTGCATAAGCAAGCATTATCGGTGAAAGCTGGTTTACAAAAATCACGTCGAATTCATCTTTCATTTGGCGCACATAGTTAACTGAAGAAAAAACATAGCTGTAATAGCTCATAACCCTGCGAATAGCCCCTGTTTTTCTTGCAATTGTAAAACATCGATGGACTTTCACACCGTTAATTACTTCATCTCTGGCTCTTCCGTCTGGATATCCATCATAAAAATCACCCTTAGGGCAATTTGGAACTTCAGTAATTACAGTAACTTCGTGACCACGTTTGACCAGTTCCTCGCAAATATCTGTTATGCGCGCAGGTTCTGGGAAATAGTTAATAGAAACAACTAGTATTTTCATCTGTAATTACCTTTCTTTTTGCTAGTGCTTTATTATACAGTCCCTGACTAATAAAGGCAAATTCTAATAATAATCTTGGAAACAACTATTTGTATTCGTCATACAAAAATAGTAAAATTAATTATTATTAAATCAGGTTTAAAAATGACTAACAACAACGGAAAGACAAAAATAATTTCTAGTGGTCTATTTTATATTTATCTTGCAGGGGTAATTGCTTTCATATTTTTAGGTCCGAAACCATATTATACGAAATGTTCCAGAGGCTCTGCCAGAGACAAAGCTTGTTATTCGAACATCAGAGTGCTTCAAGGTGCTGTAGAAATGTATAATATGGATTCAAAAACAATGATGACTACGTTAGATCAGACAATTTTGAAAGAAGGTCATTATTTTAGAGATAAAAATATTTTAGTATGTCCAGAAACCCATAAAGAATATCTCGGTGATGATTTAACCGGAAAGGGTTATATTTACTGTGATTATCATGGTGATCTAGAAGGCAATAGATATGACAAATCGAAAGGGCGGCCTTTTACCGAATCAGAAAAGCGTAGAAATGAAATTAATAAATACATTGGCGACTGTGTAGAAAAAGTTCCCTATGCATTAATGTGGCCAGTATTATTGGTAGTTGTAGCCTTACAGAGTTTTTAAGCCAAAAAACTGCCGAAACAAAAACCTATTGACTTGGTAGGTAAATAATGATAGATTTTTCCACAACAATTTTTATAAACCAAAAGGTGGTTAAAAAATGCAAGCATTTACCTCTGCTGACCAATTAATAGGGAAAACCCCTCTTCTAGAACTAACAAACATAGAAAAACAAGAAAATCTAAAAGCAAAAATCTTTGCTAAATTAGAATATTTTAACCCGGCTGGCTCTGTAAAAGATAGAATTGCAAAAGCTATGATAGATGACGCTGAAGCCAAGGGCAAACTGACACCTGATTCTGTAATTATTGAACCAACAAGCGGCAACACAGGCATTGGCTTAGCTTCTGTAGCGGCAGCCAGAGGCTATCGCATGATTCTTGTTATGCCAGACACAATGTCTGTAGAACGAAGACAATTAATGAAGGCTTATGGCGCCGAAATAGTATTATCTGACGGCAAACTTGGAATGAAAGGCGCAATAGCAAAAGCAAACGAACTAGCTCAACAGAACCCAAACAGCTTTATTCCATCTCAATTTGATAACCCATCTAACCCTAAAGCCCACTTTAACAGCACAGGCCCAGAAATTTTTGCTGATACCGACGGCAAAGTAGATATATTTGTAGCTGGTGTTGGCACAGGTGGCACTCTTACCGGTGTTGGAGAATATCTGAAAGGGAAAAATCCGGCAATAAAAATAGTTGCTGTTGAACCTGCTACTTCTCCAGTGTTATCAAAAGGCACTGCCGGACCTCACAAAATTCAAGGCATAGGCGCCGGCTTTGTTCCTACTGTGTTGAATACCAAGATTTACGATGAAATCATAACTGTAGCCAACGAAGACGCTTTTGCAACCGGCAAACTGATAGGACGCAAAGAAGGCGTTCTTGTAGGTATTTCTTCTGGAGCAGCAGCCTGGGCTGCAATAGAATTAGCAAAACGCCCGGAAAATGCTTCAAAAAACATAGTGGTTCTTCTGCCTGATACTGGCGACCGCTATTTGTCTACTCCAATGTTTGCGGATTAATCAGAAAAAAAAAAAAAAAAAAAAAAAAAAAAAAAAAAAAAAAAAAAAAAAAAAAAAAAATGAAGATTTCAACTCGCGGAAGATATGCTTTAAGAGTTTTAATAGACTTGGCAGAACATAACAACAGCGGCTATACGGCAATGAAAGAAGTAGCCCAGCGCCAGCAGATTTCTCTAAAATACTTAGAGAGAATACTTCCAGTTCTTGTTTCTGCCAAGCTTATTGAAGGCATTCAGGGAAAAGGCGGAGGCTATCGACTTACCAGGAAACCGGAAGAATATCCTGTTGCTGAAATATTAGCCTTGACCGAAGGTGATATGGCTCCCGTTGCCTGTTTAAGCTGTGATGCTCAGCCCTGTGAAAGAAAAGACACCTGTAAAACTCTTCCTATGTGGAAAGAACTGAACAGTCTGATCAGCAATTATCTAAATAATAAAACAATCGCTGATTTAATCTGACTTATCATATTTTTGAAGATGCGCCCCCAAAATGCCTTTGGCATTTTGGGAACTTCACCACCTATCACCCACCACTTACCACCTACCACCAAAATCTAAGGTGTACCCTCTTTAAAAATAGACTAGATTATGCTAAATTAGGGAATCTATATTTAATAAGGGTAACAGAATGAAAAAAGCTGATGCATTCAAAAATGCATGTAAGAATATAAAACTTCTTTTATTCGACTGCGACGGTGTTTTAACCGATGGCCGAATAGTATTAGGCAACGATGGCATAGAACTCAAGTTCTTTTCAACTTTTGACGGAATGGGCTTGAAGATTTGGCATATGGCCGGTCTTGCAGCAGGTTGCATTACAGGCAGAGCTTCTGGCGCACTGGCAAAAAGAGCTCAGGAACTAAAATTCGACGAACTTCATCAAAACATTGCCGACAAGAACGAAACTCTTGATACAATAATGAAGCAAAGAGGCTTAAAGCCTGAAGAAGTAGCTTATATTGGCGATGACATCAACGATTTGCCTGTTGGCACAAAAGTTGGTTTATTCTTTGTTCCTGCCAACCATCATGAAGTCATAAGACCTTATGCCGACTATATTCTTTCAAGAAAAGGCGGCTATGGCGCAGTCAGAGAAGCTATAGATATTATTCTGACTCATAAAGGCTTATTAGAAGATATAGTTAAGTCATTTGCTGATAGATGATTAAAGAGAAACTTAAAACCTTAAGAAGAACCCTGCGCTACTACCTGATTCGCTTACTTATAGGCAGTATGCGGCTTCTTCCTATTTCAAAGATTCCAAAACTAAAACTTTTACTGATAAAAGCCATTAAAACATTTGGAACCAAAGAAATTAACAAGGCGTATGAGCTTCTTCCTGTCGAATTTTCAGACAGAAAAGACTCTATTATTCATGGAATGATAGAAAATGTGGCCTTGAATGTTCTTGAAATCATCTACTACGACAAAATTATCAAAGCCAACCCTGATTTTTGCAAATTTGAAAATTGGGAAATAGTTGAAAATATCAAGAAGCAAGGCAAAACTCCGTTGCTTTTAGTCGGTCACTTCTGTGATTGGGAAGTAATGGGTTACGAACTTGTCAAAGCCGGTCTTGATTTAACCGTCATTGCAAGACCTAACAATCTTCAAAAGATGACTGATTACATTAATAGCCTCAGACAGAATCATAAACTTAGAGTTGTTATGCAAAACAACATTATGGAAGCCATAAGACTGCTACATCATAACATGCCTGTTGCCATTCTTTCTGATTTGAATGCAAGAGAATGGGGCTATCAGGTCGATTTTTTCGGCAGAAACGCTTCTTTTTACAGTGCTCCGGTAATTATTTCTATTAGAAGCGGAATGCCGCTTATTCCTGTTTTTCCAGAAAGACAGCCCAACGGCAATATAATTTTTAAAGTAAAACCGCCTATTGTCTGGGAAAAAGGCGAAAGCATGCGCGAACGCGTTCAGAAATATGCAAAAGTCTACGAAGAAGAATACCGCAAGAGACCTGATCTCTGGTTTTGGTTCCACGACCGATACAGCTTTGCAGAAATGGGGAAAAAGAGATGATAAAAAATATTTTTTCCAGTTTCTGGTTCTGGGGTATTTTATTAGCTGCCTTTATAACTATAATCCTTTGGGATGACAGCATTGAAGAAGGCGCAAAAGGCACTTATGTCAAGCACAAAATGACTTTGAACAATGTTAATTTCAGTCAGATAGAAAATGGCTTCGAACATGCAAGAATGTATGCAACTGTCTGTGAAATGGATGACAGCCAGACCAATATGGAGGCTAGAGACGTCAAAGTCTTGTTCTTTAAAGAAGATGTTGCAACTTTTACAGGCAGACTAATCGCAGCCAGTGCCACAAAATCTCCTTTTGAAGCTAAGTTTTACGGTGACGTCAGAATGTGGGATACAGACAACGAACGCATGAGAACCGAAGAAATGCGCTATCTCTTCAACAGAAAGGAACTTAGCACCCAGAGACCAATCACTGTCTGGAAAGACAATGCTGTTTTAACCGGTCTTGGCATGACCTATAACACCGAAAGGAAAGAAATAACCATCAATCAGCAGGTTGTTATAAGACTCTGGGATGAAAAAAAAGAAGAGCCCAAACCTCAGAAAGATATAGACCCGGTAAGTGGTTTACCCGTTGCTGAGCCTATTGAAAATATATTAAAAAATATAAAAGCTTCTGATACTTCTGAAGTTTCCGAAATAAAAGCTTCCGAAACTCAGAGTATTAACAAAAACATAACAGCAAGCGAAAGTCAGACAAATCCAACTCAGGAAACGAATAAATGAAAAAGATATTTACTAATATTCTGCTGCTCTCGTTAACAATGATTATTGCGGCTTTACCACAAGCAAAAGCACAGACTACGATATCTACAGGTGACATGGTCATTACAAGTAAGCTCATGACCTTTCACAATGGTATTTACGTAGCAAGAGGCGGTATAAAGGCTGAACAAAAAGACAGCACAATGACAGCCGATCGTGGTATCTACGACCAGGAACTTGAAGTAGTCAAAGCAATAGACAATGTCAAAGTCACACAGCCTGACACGGTGTTAACAGCAGACTATCTGGAAGCTTATCCTAAAGAAGACCGTCTTTTAGCCAGAGGAAACCCAAAGGTAACAAGAATAATAGAAAGAAATAAAAACAATTCTGATGAAAAAGGTTCAAAAACAAGAATTATTCTTACTTGCAACGAAGTAGAATCCTTCAACAAAGAAGACAGATTCCTGGCAAAAGGCAACGTTAAAGTCATAGAAGTAGAATATAGAGAAAGCGAAACAGAAGAAGAAGCTGCAGAAAACGAAAAGAAGCCAATTACCCAAATAACCTGCGAATATATGGAAATGTTTTCCAAAGAAGAAAAAGCTATATGCAGAAACGATGTTGAAATAATCACAGACACCTTGACTGCTACCGGTGACAAAGCAATTTATCTGAATCTTTCCAGCCAGGTAACTATAGTTGGTCACGCCCATGCACAGCAGGTTTCCAAAGAAAAAGGCACAAACAAAAATCAGACATCAGAACTTTTTGCCAACAAGATTCTTTATTACCCTGACGAAGAACGCACTATTGCTGTAGGCAACGTTCACGCTACCGTTTACCCAGGTTCTGACAGCGGCAAAAAAGATAAAGATAAAGGCAAAGACAAAAAGAAAGATAAAAAGAAGAAGAAAAAAGCCAAAAAGACTGAAGATGACGAATTCGACGTTGAAGAAGCCGATATAGATGAAAATCTGCAGGATGTTCCAGCAGGTGACTTCACTGAAATCGGAGGAGATAACAGCGATGAGTGAAGAAAACAATAAGCCGATAATACCGGAACCATCTCCTGAAGAAGCGAACAACGAAGCTAACTTCGAAAAACTGCCGGAAAATACAGACCCAAATATAGATACAATTACAGTTCAGGGGGTTTGTAAGACTTATAAAGGCCGTAAAGTTGTTGACCACGTTTCCCTGAATATAAAAAAGGGTGAAATTGTCGGACTATTAGGGCCTAACGGAGCGGGCAAAACCACGACTTTCTATATGGTAGTAGGTCTTGTAAAGCCAGATGACGGCTGCGTTTTATATAACGAACAGGATATTACCAAAAAAGCTATGTATCAGCGCGCTAGAATGGGCATCGGCTACCTTCCTCAAGAAGCAAGTGTTTTCAGAAAACTGACAGTAAAAGAAAACATCTGGCTTATTCTTGAAAACATCGACATTAGCAACAAAGAACGCAAAGAGCGACTTGACATGCTTCTGACCGACCTCGATATCGGAAGAATTGCAGACAGTCTTGGTTATGCTCTTTCCGGTGGTGAAAGACGCCGTGTAGAAATCGCTCGTGCATTAGCTGCTGAACCAAGTTTTATTCTGTTAGACGAACCCTTTGCAGGCGTTGACCCTATTGCTGTTGCAGACATTCAAAGCATTGTATTAAAGCTTCAAAAGAAGGGCTTAGGGCTTCTAATCACAGACCACAATGTTAGTGAAACTCTTGCAATAGTTGATAGAGCCTACATTCTGAGTCTAGGTAAAATACTTGTTTCCGGATCTGCACAATTTGTTGCTGAAAACGAAACTGCTAGAAAATTCTATCTAGGAGACCGTTTCAAACTCGATCAGATAAATAAGAAAGAATAATAATTTCAAATGCTCTATATAATTGTTTCTATAGTTATAAGCGGTGTCATAGCCTATCTTGGCGATGCTTTAGGTACTCTGGTAGGGAAAAAGCGTCTCAGTCTCTTCGGAATGAGACCTCGCTTTACTGCACTATTTGTAGCTATATCGACAGGCATAATTATTACTCTTTCTACTTTTGGCATAGGAATGATGCTCTCTGACGATGTCAGACTGGCTCTTTTCTCTATAGACAAGCTGAAAAAAGACATAGACACTCTTCAGGCAGAATCAGCAGCTCTGTCTGAAATAAAAACCAAATTAGAAAACGAAAAGAACATTCTTTCTGCTGATGTAGAAAGGCTCACCACCCAGGTTAAAATAAAAGAAACAGAAAGCGTGGCATTCAGAAAAGATGAACCACTGGCAATAACTGTTATTAAAGCTGGTCAGGAACCAAAAGAAGTAATGAAATCAATTACAAATCTTATAATACAATTGTCTGACCACGTTAGAAGACGAAATGTTGTTGTTAAGCCTGAAATAGAGTTTTTCACAGAAAACAAAGACCAGCTCAACATGATGGCAAACCATATTGCCAGTTCAAGTAGCGATTTGGTTGTAGGTGCAATAGCAGCTGAAAACATAATTGCCGGCGAAGAACTTGGAAACGTTAGATTCATTATTCTTCCCAACGATTTGATTTTCCATAAAGACCAGCAGATTGCCTCTATGGAAATAGATGGAACCTTAGACAGAGCTGAAATTGCAAAAATAATGCAGAATTTCATGGATGAAATCAATCACGAAGTCGTTAATGTGGGAATGATTGCAAACCCGCTGACAGGTAGTTTCGGCAGCATGTCGTATGGTTCTATGCTCTCTTTTTATGATATGGTCAACAAAATCAAGGAACTTAACCGCAAAATAATTTTAATTGCAGTTGTTCCTGAAGATATCTACGCTATCGGGCCGTTAAACGTTGTTTTCAGATTTGAAGAAACAGGCGAAAATCTTTTCAGCACAGATCCGAAAGCTTTGGCTTCTTCAACACCAAAAGTTAATTCGGAAATAGCTTCCTTTACATCTGAAATGCTAACCACCTCCCCTACTACAACACCAACAGCCTCCGAAAGCCTCGCCAATCAGTAACTGCAAAGAGAATCACGGCGACCAATATCAACCTAGCCTTTCTCCGAAAAAGAAATCAAATCATCTGAAGAATATGATAATTCTATGAATTGATTACAACAAGTAAAGGCGAAACCTTTTTCTATTTTACTTTAAGTTTTAAATAATATAGAATAATTCATATAGATAAAAACAACCAAAAAGGAAAAGGAGTGTCTTATGACCGAAAAAGGTAAACGTGCGTTTCTTTCCGGGAACGCTGCTATTGCCCGTGGTGCATGGGAAGCAGGCATCAGATTTGCTTCTGCTTATCCAGGAACACCTTCAACAGAAATTCTTGAGTTTTTAGGCAAATATGATGAAGTTGATGCACAATGGGCCGTTAACGAAAAGACAGCTATGGAAACCGTTATCGGTGCAGCTTATGCTGGTGCCCGTTCCATTTGTGCCCAGAAGCACGTCGGTTTAAACGTTGCTGCCGACCCATTCTTTACATCTTCTTATACTGGAATTAATGCTGCATTGATTATAGTTACCGCTGACGATCCAGGCCTTCACAGTTCTCAGAACGAACAAGACAACCGCAACTATGCAAGAATGGCTAAAATGCCTCTTTTCGAGCCAACTAACAGCCAGGAAGCCAAAGACATGGTTAAAGCTGCGGTAAAAATATCTGAAGAATATGATACTCCTGTTATTATACGCACTACTACCAGAGTTTCCCACTCTGAAGGCGTAGTTGAATTAGGCGAAAGAGAAACCGCTCCTGAACGCGAATTTGAACGCAACATGGGCAAATATTGCGTATTGCCGGCAGTTGCCAAAAAGCTTCACGAAAAAGTTGAAGCAAGAACAGCAAAACTAGAAAAACTCAGCAATAACTCTGAATTTAACCGCATAGAAAAAGGCGATAAAAAGCTTGGTATTATTACCTCTGGGATCAGCTACCAGCATGCAAAAGAAGTTTTCCCAAATGCTTCTTTCTTAAAAGTTGGAATGAGCTGGCCGTTCCCAACAGAACTCTTCAAAAAGTTTGCTGAAACAGTAGATCAAGTCGTTGTTATTGAAGAAAACGACCCATTCTTAGAAATGGCCGTCAGAGCCGCTGGCATAGACTGCATCGGCAAAGACAGAATTCCAGCATGCAGCGAATTGAACCCCGATATTATTTATGATGCTTTAAAAGAATTTTCAGATAAAGAACCCTTAAAATCTGCAAAATTAACTTCCGGAATCAAGATTCCAGTAAGACCACCTGTTCTCTGCCCTGGCTGCCCTCATCGCGGAGTTTTCTATACTCTCAGAAAACTAAACTGCACAGTTACAGGTGATATCGGCTGCTATAGCCTCGGCGCTCTTGCTCCACACAATGCTATGCATTCTATAGTCTGCATGGGTGCTTCTATTACAAACGCTCTTGGCATGGAAAAAGCCATGAAAGACAAGATTCATGGCAAACTTGTTGCTGTAATCGGCGAATCAACCTTTATGCATTCAGGCATGACTGGCTTGTTAGATACGGTTTACAATAAGGGCCGCCATGTGACTATTATTCTCGACAATTCAATCACTGCTATGACCGGTCATCAGCCAAATCCAGCAAGTGGCAAGACATTAAAAGGTGAACCGGCAAAAGCAGTTAATCTTGAAGCCGTCTGCAAGGCTCTCGGTGTAGACCATGTTGCTTCTGTAGACCCATTCGACTTAAAAGCTTTGGAAGAAACTATAAAAACCGCTTTGGCAGATCCATCTCCAAGCGTAGTAATTACAAAGCGCCCCTGCTTCCTCTTGAAGAGTTATAAGCCAAAAACTTACAAAGTCAGCATCAACAGAGACAAGTGCGTAAAATGCGGAATGTGCATGAAACTTGGTTGCCCCGCCTTAGAAATCAATCCAGAAGACGGAAAGACTGTAATCAACTACGCTCTCTGTGTTCATTGCGGTCTTTGCGCAAAGGTCTGCAAACCGGCTGCGATTACTCAAGCTACTGAGGAGGCAAAATAATGACTACTACTAATATTCTACTTTGCGGTGTAGGCGGACAAGGAACTTTATTAGCCAGTAATCTAATCGCTGACTGCGCAATGAAAGCTGGTTTTGATGTTAAGAAATCTGAAATTCACGGAATGGCCCAGCGCGGTGGAAGCGTTGTAAGTCACGTTCGTTTTGGTGAAAACATCGCTTCTCCTATTATCAGAAAAGGTGAAGCTGATATCATCTTATCCTTTGAAGAACTAGAAGCTATCAGATGGGCTGAATTCCTCAAACCAGACGGAATTGTAATTACAAATGCCCAGAAGATTCTTCCGATGTCTGTATCTGCAGGCAGCGAAAAATACCCCGAAAACATTCCTGAAATACTGAGCCAAAGCTCAATAGCCAACATTTGTGTTGATGCTATCGGTAAAGCCACAGAACTTGGCAATCAGAAATGCTTGAATGTAGTCCACAAGCTTACAATGATAGACCCCAAACTCTGGGTTGAAAGCATAAAGGAAAAGGTTCCTCAGAAGCTCTTAGACCTCAATCTTAAAGCATTTGAAGCCGGATGGGCAATGGCCTAGATAGAGCACAGAGCCTAGAGCGTAGAGCAACAGAGAGTTAGGAATTAGGAGTAATGAGTGAGGAATTTGCCAAACCCAACACTTCTAACTCTTCCATCTACTCTAACCCTTATAACAACATCCACAGGCTGCGAAACAGCCATCCCACAAATAGCTTTAGCTATTGGCCCACAACGAAGAGTCTCACTCTTACAACAAGAGCTCTTATAATAACTTGACAATAAAAAACTTACCGTGATAGTATGAATAATAAACTTCCGGGAAGGGAGGACAACCTATGGTTCGTGCAAAAACAATCAAAAAGACAGATGATGCCTCATCTAAAAAGAAAAGTGAAGTAAGAGAATATTCTGTAACTGATACTTTTGAAAAAGGCGAAATGGTATTTCACAAAGTATGGGATGATACAGGTGAAGTAATCGAAGTTGGCACTACAGATGATGGTATCAACAAAATGAAAGTTGCCTTCGAAAAGGTCGGAATCAAAACCCTTAGAATGGCATAGTTCACTAACCAGAAATAAAAAGACTCGCATATCAAAAGCGGGTCTTTTTTAATGTAAAAAGAACAAACATTGAGCTCTGATAATAATATTTTAAAACAAAAAGGTCTTTATTTAATAAAGCCATGCACAAGAAAACTCATCGGTTTTCTGTCTCATCAAGACCAGCGTCTCAGAGAAGAAGGCGCAAAGGCTCTTGAAAAAATCTGCGACCCCGAAGCAATTGTTCCTTTAACAGAAGCTATTTTAAGGGAAAAGCAAGACAGCTCAATGCCAGAAGCCTTAGCAGCTATCGGCGATGAAAACGCCTTCAATAACCTTCTAAATGCTTTCAATGAAGCCGACAAGGAAATCCGCCCAAATATCGCCCTAGCCCTAGGCAATTTCAAGAATAAAGCCGCCATTGATGCATTAGTAGCAGGTTTAAGCGACTTGGATGCAAACATCAGATACGCCTGCATAACCTCCCTCGGCCGTCTCAAAGACCTGAATACAGTTTCTAACCTGTTAGGGTGCTTAGGCGAAAGCAACGAATGGATATTCCTTAATGTAGTTGATGCATTGGCAAAAATCGGCAACCACAAAGCCACCAACCCTCTTGTTGCCTTTTATTTAAGGGAAAGAAACGAACGAAAGCGCGCAGCCATAATAAGCGCTCTAGGCCAATTAGGCGATTTAACTGCCGTTGCAACCTTAACCAGAGCTCTCAGAGACCAGGACGACAGAGTGAAGGCCAACGCAATAGAAGCATTTTCAAAGCTTGGACTTCCCTCAGACAAGGTCTTTGCACTAATTCAGCCATTTTTCAAATACTCTTCCAATCGTGTCAGAGGAAACGCCCTGGTAGCAGCTTATAAAATAGGCAAGCTTACAGAAGTTATAACCAGCCTCAGAAGCATGTTAGATGACCCAAGCAAGTGGGTTCGAGCCACATTGGCCTATATCTTATCTGTCATAGACTGCGAAGAAGCCTTAGATTACCTGATAACGCTTTTAAAAGACGACGAGCCAGACGTCAGAAAGAATGCGGCAAAAGCATTTTCAGTAAGGGCCAAAGAAGGACAGACAGCACCAATACTGAATATGCTCAGCGACCCGGCACCTTTTGTCAGACTTCAAGCTATCACAATATTAGGGAAACTCAGAGTCGTTCCAGCAAGTGATATTCTAATAAAAATGCTTTCTGACGAAAGAAACCCCAAGCTGAGAGCCTCTATAATAACAAGTCTTGGGCATATTGGGGGAAAAGGCGCAAACCTTACTTTACAAAGTGCTTTACATGATAGAGACTCCAGAGTTAGAGCCAATGCAGTAGATGGCTTAGAAGAAACACTAGGTGAAGGCTGTATTAGTGTAATTAAGCCTATGCTTCACGATTCTGATAATCGAACAAAAGCCAACGCCGCAAGAATTCTCTTTAAACTTGGAGAAACGGATGTTATAAAAGAGCTTGAAAACATGCTTTCCAGCCGAGATTTATCAATTAAAATTTCTGGAGCCTATGCAGTCAGACAGTTAGGCATTGTTCTAAACGAAATGATGAATTACCCTGCTCATACTGCACTTGCAGCCAAAATTGAAAAAGTCAAACTTCCAGAAGCCCCAAAAATAATCAGGTCGGCAATAAGTGAATCAATAACAGCCCCAACAGGCAATTTCGGCTATAATATCGCCACAGAAACTACTGCTTCAAATAATTCTTCTATAACTCCACTACCGGCTGAAAAAAGCAACGCAGAAATCAGAGAAGACTTAAGAAGCAAATATCAGGATTTTTACAAAGTCGGCAAACTAAAAGAAGCAGTAACAGCAGTAGAATACTTCTTGTCCAAATTCCCTTACGACACCAAAGGACTGACTTTTGCCGGCAACCTGTATTTCAAACTGACACGCTTCGAAAATGCCATTAAAACCTTTAACAAAATACTTGAAATGGATCCCTTCAGCATTCAGGCTCTAAGCAATCTTGGGACAGCCTATTATCGCAATGGAGCCATTGATGACGCTATTGAAAGCTACAAAAAAGCGTTAAAATTAAAGCCTGATTTATCGGTAATCAGATTTAATCTTGCCAGCATTTACCTTAAAAATAACAGGTGGCAGGATGCTATAAAACAGTATGAAGACGGCTTGCGCTACCAGCAGCCAAGCGCCAGAATACTTAACAACTTAGCTCTAGCCTATCAGAAAACCAGCGACAACGAAAAAGCTGCCGAAATCTATCGCAAAGTGCTTGTGCTTGATTCACATGACGCCAACGCTTATTACAACTTAGCAGTTATTTTAAATAAAAAAGGAAAAACCAACGAAGCTATACAGCTGATTAGACGCTCTCTTAATGCGGTCGAAAAAGATACACCCAGCTATAAAAACTTAAGAGATATGCTTGAACGCCTCACTCAAAAAGGCCCTTTGCATTAATTGTCTTTTTTATCTTTATTATTGATGCCGAACCAGGAATCAATAGTCAAATTATTACAAGCCAGAACAGAAAGAATGTATGCTTTATCCTGAGGTGATGAGGCAAGGTTTTCCCATCGGTTTTTGAGTATTTGTTCGTTTGAAGAAGAGCTCTTTACAAAGTCATATAAATCTGTAGATGTCACTAACCTTGATTCATAGCGACTTTTATTAGTAGGCCAGCCGAGACTCAATAAACCATGAAGCTGATAAGCAGGTATAGAAGAAATTCCAGCAATACCTATTCTTATTGATTTCTTTAAATCAGTAACATTAAACTTAGAGTAAAGATAATCTGAAACAGAAGACTTTATTCTTGATAAATGAGCAGGAATCTTGGCTTCAGGGCTATAAAAACTGAGGGTTATTCGGTCAGGGCGCTTTCTGTTAATAGTTATCGGAACAGTTATCTTCAACAATGACCTTACATGGTTTTCTATTCCATCAATAAAAGAAGTATGACCCTGCAGGCATACCGCAACATTTGAGCCGTCAGTAAAATTCTCATCATTACAAGCATAAATAGCTGGGTAAGTATCAGGAGTCAGATAGAAATTGTGTTCCGACTGAGTTGAAAAGATTTCTGCTTCTTTTATACAATCAGGTTTTTTGAAATCTGATTTATTGGGTATAGAATTAAAGCCGATTCCACCCCAATGCTTGTTCCATTCGTCAAACATGGCCTTCTTGTTGTAATCACGTCTATCGTTGCGCATAACTTCAAGCAACTTTCCGTTCCATGCTTCCCATTCTTTAGGCCCAATGCCGGAAACGGCGGCATCAATTCTTTTGCTCATCAATAAATGCTGAGCATATAATGAGTTTTTATCTACTTCGCTTAATACAACAAGCACCAGACCTTTTCCAGAATTAAACAATTCTATAGCAGAATTGGGGCTGTTTTCGCCATCAAAAATCAGTTTATTCTTTATAAGACTGGCGGAAATAAAAGTATCTGGAGTCAGCTTATTCCAAAAAATCAATTTAGCCAATATTGGCTTTGCAACTGCCTGAACTTTTGGAAGCAATTCCATATTTGTTTCTCTGCTTCGGTTATAAAGTTCGCAATAATCATTTATAATATCATTTTTAGTTATTTTTTTATCTTCGTTTACAACACTAGCTTCTGTATCACTTGCTACTTCAGCATCAGCAGCATTGGCAGCATCTTCTGCATTTAAATATTTTGAATAACAATCTTCTATTTCTTTACCAGAATAATCATAGAAAGTGATACTCACTGGTTTTGTCTTGTAAGCTGAGCCTTCAGAATCAATCAAAAACTGATAAAGTCTGTCAACCGGCTTGATATCACTCTTAGTAGAAGTCAGGATTTTCTCAGTATCCCTGAGAGCATGAGACAAAAATAAACCAACTATTTCGCAAAGTTCTTTTGGAGACTTTGAAGAACTGACACAAATCTGCATCCCGCAAAGATTCTGACTTATAGACCAAAGAGCGCCGGAGGCTTCCAAATCTTCAGATAAAGAAGAAGGAATTTTGGTTAGCTGAGAAAATACGTCGAAAAGCTGATCTGTACAATTAACATTATTAACAACAAGAGGAGAAAAAGTTACAACAACCCTGTTTAGCTTAACAGCATTATCTGCCATACATCTAATGCTGCAGACAGCTATTAGCAACACCACCATTAAAGTTAAGGCTGTTTTTTTCATGCTTCTTTTTCCTCTTGCTGTTTTTTAATGATTACTTTGAACCGTTTCTAACAATAGTCATAGGTTCATAATCGATGTTAGGCAATTCTTTCATCTGTTCCATATAAGAAATAACAGCATCTCTCATTATAATACCGGAATCTTTCATTGAAACAGGTTTTGCGAAGTAAACATCGCCGCCTTCGTTACCATCAGCGATAAAGCTGGTTACAGCAACTTTATATTCCTTATCAGGATCTATAGGCTGGCCGTTAACTTTTACATTCTTGGCTTTGCCTTCATCAACATAAAGTTCGCCAGATACACCGCTCATAACAGTGGAAGTCTGCTTGCCCCAAATCTTGGCAGCGTGGTCTAACATTTTCTGAACCTGGTCGCCCTTGAGAGTTACAACTATAATTGTGTTTTCAAAAGGAAGCATAGTATGAATATTATCTACTGTAATATCACCAGGTGCAATCGGGCATCTTACGCCTTTAGCGTTAACCATACCAATATCACAATTAGTTGCGGCTTTTAGAGCATCACAGGTAAAAACGCCTGCTGGACACATTTTTTGTGTTCTCTGTTTTTTATCATAAGGAAGCCCCTTTTCAGAATGAGCAATTACTCTGCTTATCTGCTTAATGCGGCTCTGGTCGTAGTATTCAACCAGGTCTTTGATTCCCTTAGTTGCATAAGCTTCGTGTTCAGGCTTAACTTCAATAAGTTCGCCATCCCATTTGGTTATTTTCTTGTTATCATCAACGGTTAAGTCGATACGACCAAGGTAATGGCCCCATTCATAAGCTTCTGTGAAAAGAGTTCCGCCCAAGCCATTGTCATAATTGCCTGCTTTTTCGTTGTGCTTGATAAGTTCAGGTTTCATTATCTTTGAATGAGTGTGACCACCTATAACAACATCTACTTCAGAAATGCTGGCAGCAAGATTTCTGTCGTTTTCAACTTCTGCATGAGAAATAACAATAACCAAATCAACATATGGTCTGATTCTCTTAGCTGTTTCTCTGATGTTTTCTATATCATCAAGAAGTTTCATCTTGTTGGTAACTTTAATATTGCAGTCACCCCAGTTATCATGCCCTACTCTGCCTATAACGCCAATCTTTAGACCGTTTCTAACAAAAACAGCATAAGGCTGGAAAACATGCTTTTTACCGTCAGGCCATACGACATTGCTGGCAAGAACTCTCATTCCGGTCTTATCAATAATGGAAAGAAGATGTTCAATACCCAAATCAAGTTCGTGATTACCCATGGTAGTAGCATCTACGCCTATAGCTTTAGCTGTTCTATAACTGGCTTCACCCTTGAAGATAGTAAAGAAAGTAGTGCCTTGAAAAATATCACCAGCATCAAGAATTAAAGGATTTTCTACATCCTTCTTGATAAGATTAATCAAACCTGATCTGCGAACAAGACCACCACAGTCTTTTCCGTGGTCTGGATCATCAAAAGGAATCAGATGAGCGTGTGTATCATTAGTATGCAGAATAGTTAAATTCTTATCTGCGAATACAGAAGATGTAAAGCCTAAAAATACTGCGAAAAGTAATGTGATATTAATTATTTTTTTATTTAGCATTTTTTTCCCTTTTTTGATGGAATTCTTTATAACCCTCTTTTTCAAAGAGGGGTGTCAGCTAAAGCTGACGGGGAGATTTTACATAATACAAAAGTCTTCGGACTCAGCTTTGTACTGCTTTAATAAGCTATTCAAAAATCCCCTAGGTTACTAACGTAACCTTTCCCCTTTAATAAAGGGGATAAGGAACGAATTCTCCCTACTCCTAAAGAGAAGCCACAGGCTCTCATTCCAAATTGGCCAAGAAAGCAGCAATCAGTTCGTAAACCTTGCCAACAGACGGCAGATAAAGTTTTTCATCTGGTGAATGTATGCCTTCAGCGTCAGGACCAATGGAAATCATTTCCATGCCTGGGTGCTTATCGCCAATAATGCCGCATTCTAACCCAGCGTGAATAGTTACAACCTTTGGTTCTATCTTGAAAAGCTTCTTATAAATAGCCTGGCACTGCTTTACTAATTGAGAATCGAAATCAGGCTGCCAGGGAACATAACCGTTACCGCTCCAAACATGAGCACCAGCTAATCTTCCGACAGATTCAACTCTTGAAGTAATAGCATCTCTGCGACTGATAACACTGCTTCTCTGACTGGTATGAACAAGAAGCTGGCCATCAACAACCTTTACTACTGCAAGGTTAGAAGAAGTTTCTGTAAGATTAAGCTTCTTGATAGTGCTAGCAACACCATGAGGAATTGCTCTTAAGAAATCAAGAACCTTAACGCTCAGCCATGAAAGCATTGCACGTCTGTCGGCAGGTTCAAAGTTTTCATCAAGAACCAGTTGGATATTTGGGTCTGTTTCGATAAATTCTTTTTTAACTGTTTCTGCCATTTTGCAGGCAACTTCTTCAATACATTTTTTGTCTGCAACAGGAGCGAAGAAAGTAGCTTCACAGTCTCTAGGGATAGCATTATGAGCTGTTCCGCCTGTTATATTGATTATTCTGACATCTGTAATTTCTTCTAAGTTCTGCATTATTCTAGCAAGAACTCTTATGGCATTAGCACGTTCACAATGAATGTTTTCGCCAGAATGACCGCCAGTGCAGCCTGTTAATTTAATCAAATAAGGAACATAATCATTTGGAACTTCTTCGTATTCTAAGTCTAAAGCCAAATGAGTATCTTTTCCGCCTGCACAACCTATTGTGAAAACGCCTTCATTTTCAGAATCAAGGTTAATCAGGTATTTTCCGTTTAAAACGCCTTTTCCTAAGCCGTTAGCGCCTGTTAAACCTCGTTCTTCATCAACAGTGAAAAGCAATTCCAGATTCGGGTGCTTTACAGAAGGGTCTTTAACCAATGCCATAGAAATAGCTAAAGCAACACCGTCATCAGCACCGAGAGTGGTTTTGTCGGCTCTCATCCATTCGCCTTCTATAATATTTTTTATTGGGTCTTTGGTAAAATCATGGTTAGAATCCGGAGTCTTTTCACAAACCATGTCCATATGGCCCTGAAGCACTATAGTTGGACGATCTTCCATGCCTTTAGTGGCCGGAACACAGATTAAAACATTGCCTGTTTCATCAACTTTGTTATCAAATTTATTTTCATTTGCCCAGTTAACTAAAAATTCACGAATTCCAGCTTCATTGCCAGAACCTCGTGGAACTTTACTTATCTGTTCAAAAAATTTAACTACGCTTTTTGTGTTTGCATCCATTTTATAGGATTTAACTTCTTTTGCTTTGCTCATTTAAAACTCCCTTTGGTTTGTGATAAGCGATTATTTTATTATAACACAGATTTGTACATCAAACACCCTTTTTATTCTCTCCCCAATGCTCCCACCAACAAATAGACAAATAACAGCTTATGATTTATCATAATAAAAAAGACACTACATAAAAATAATCATGATTCCATTATCAATACCAAACTTTGAAGGCAACGAACAAAAATATGTTGATGAAGCCCTGGCCCAGGGCTGGGTATCAACAGGCGGTGCTTTTATCACTAAATTAGAAAAAAGACTTGCTGAGTTCCTTCACACCCCAAGAGTTGCAGCCTGCCAAAGCGGCACTTCTGCAATTCATATGTCTTTGGTGGAATGCGGTGTCGTTCCTGGAGATATGGTCATTGTTCCTGCTCTAACATTTATTGCCGCAGTAAATCCAGTCAGATACCAGTTTGCAGAGCCAATATTTATGGATTGTGACGATAGTCTTTGCTTAGACCCTATTAAACTGCAACAGTTCTGTGAAGAAGAATGCAAAATGAAGAACGGTGTTTTAACTCACAATTCAGGCAAAGCAGTTAAAGCTATCGTTGTTGTCCACGTTTTTGGCAATATGGCTGACATGGAATCAATTATGGAAATAGCACATAAATACAATCTAAAAGTTATAGAAGATGCTACAGAAGCGCTAGGAACCAAATACACTCAAGGCAGATACAAGAACAAATACGCCGGCACAATTGGTAATTTCGGCTGCTATTCCTTTAACGGAAATAAAATCATAACAACTGGTGGAGGCGGAGCAGTAACTGCTGATTCCGAAGGAAGTGTTTTACATCTTCAATACCTTTCTACACAAGCCAAAGACGACCCTCATTATTATGTTCATAACGAGATCGGTTATAACTATAGAATGACTAATCTGCAGGCCGCCCTTGGTGTTGCTCAGTTGGAACTCTTAGAAGAATTCATAAACCGAAAGCAGAAAAATTACATCGAATACCAAAAATTATTTGAAGGCTTTGAATTAGTAGAATTAATGCCTTTTAGAGCAAATACTTGTTCCAACCACTGGTTCTATTCATTAAGGATAAACCGCGATAAAATCAAAGCTTCCATGAGAGAAATAATAACTGCTCTTGAAAAAGAAGGCATACAAACTAGAGCAATCTGGGGACTGATTAACGAACAAAAGCCTTATCTCAATTTTATCTCATACAAAATTGAAAAAGCTAAAATATTCAGTGATTCTATTCTTAATATTCCCTGCAGCACAAATATTACTAACAACGAAATAATCGAAGTTGCCACCAAAATAAAGTCGATTCTAGCAATTCTGTAGTTTCAAGTTTCAAGTTTCAAGTTACAAGACTCAAGTTTCAAGAAATAAGATTTAAGATAATAGTTCAAATGAATATAAGTGTTACGCTTCGCCGTGAGACGCTACGCTGTGGGACGTTTCACTGTGGTAATTGTCAAACAACTTACCACAGGCAGCCTTAGCTGCCGTCTCACAGATTGCAATAGCAATCGTATCACAGAGGCGTTAGCCTCGTATCACTTTACTTCTCAATTCTCACCTCTCACCTACCACTCATCACCCGCCACTCATCACCAATTTCTCATTTCTCAATTACTAATTCTCTACGCTCTGTGCTCTACCACTCTCAAGTCTTTTCTCAAAAATATTGCAGTCTTTTTCTCATATATAGTAAAATTTAAAACAGAGCCTTTTATTATACGGAGTCTTTATGAAAAATTATTTAGTGTTGTTTGCTTTTGTATTTATTGCTAATTATGTCTTTGCAGATTGTTTCTTTGATAAATCCGCCTTCTTTCTAACCTTAGAAAAGGAAAAAGTAAAAGAATTACTAGGATTAACAGCAGAAGAAACATCCGATTCAGAAGTTTATAAAGAAGCCATTTCCACTATAAAAAAAAGATACTCTATAGATTTGGAAAATGACCTTAAGCAGCTTACAATACTCTTTTCCAAAGACACTAACCTATTGGTTTTTAATTGTAATTTCGACACAGAAAAAATACTGAATCTCATAAAAAATATGGTAGAAACCGAGAAATGGCCCTATCACAGAATTGATGAGTTTGTTTTATGTGGAAAAAAATATCCGGCTCTTAGAATTAACGCAAACAACAATTTCGTTATCTACGACAAAAATACTATTATTTTTTGTAAAGATTCTGCAGAAAACAATGATTCTATCAAGATTTCTAAAAATCCTGATCTGGCAAATAAAATAAAATCAATATCTGATAATTATTTATATATTGGAAAAGATGAAATTCCAGTATTTCGAAATATTAGCAGAATGTTTGATGTAAATCTTGAAAAGGCTAATAATCTTTTATTGTATGTTAAAGGAAAAGAATTAGTTTTAGAAGGTGATTTTGATGATTCAACCGCATCAGAAGAAGCTGCAAACAAAATTAACGAACTTCTAACCCCAGAACAGGTTGTAAATTTAAATCAAAAAATAAAGACTTTCTTAGAAGATGAAAAAAAAGATTTCTATAGATTAAAAAATAATTTACCTGAAATTTTATTTGATTTATTTCAATCTATATATCCCAAAAATAGAGAAGATTTTCTCAACAGTTTGAAGGTTTCACAATCGGGAAATAAAGTTATAATAACCTGTGATTACGGAACTACTCTTTCTATTGTTACAACTATCGGATACTCAGAATTATTTGCTCCTGAAACTAGAAAATATCTGAAAAAAATAAAACATTATTATACTGAGAGAACAAGGCATAATATTAGCGATTCAGACGTATTCAAGACCCTTTATGTTAATAATCTTCCCAAATATATAAATGAACTTAAAGAAAAAATAAAAAAGAGCTCTTTCATAGATTCTATGCGTTTTAGCATAATATTATACGTTCATTCAAAAGCAAAGAAACTCATTGATTCTATAGAAAATTCCCGTAATGACGATGGAACCATAGCCTTTCTTGAAAATAAAGAAACTGAAAGTATTGTTAGATTAATAAATATATTTTTCCAATCAATTAATATTTGTGGTGAAAATGAAGATGAAGAGTATATAGATTTCGCAGCCTTGCAAGACAAAAAAATCCAAAAAGAATGCTTTAAAATACAACAAGCATTTGATTTTTATAACATGGATAATACCACAATTATGACTTCTCCAAACATCCCTATTTTACTGGAAAAGCATTATTTAAAAGATATGGATTTATTGAATAATAAATGTGAATACTATATTGTTGGTGATATAACTCGTAATGGTTATATATCCTGTAGAAAACATGGTAATTACAATAGAAGAAATCCAGAACCAACTCCACCTTATGACAACCATAAAAAAGGAATTATAATACCTCCTAATGCTTCTGGAAGTAATAAAAGTCCAATACCTCCTTCTAAATCACGTTTCAAAGTCATTAATGGAGTTCCAATACCATCAAAAGATTTTTATCAAGTGTCGCCAAACCAAAAAGATGAAAAATAATCTGTTTCATTTTAATCTCCGAGAATTATTATAAAAATATGAACAAAGAAAATATGAACGAAATATCGATTAACCTGTTTAGAGACATTTCCAGAGCTATATCTACTCTTACTCCCGATAGAGCTTTATTGTATTTAACGGAAAGTGCCGTTACAGTTACCAATTCAATGGGCGCCTTACTGCTAAGCCCACATGAGAAGAACAACATAATGGTTCCTTTCGTTAAAAGCTTTTTAGAATCTGCGGAAGAACCTTTTATTGATGAATCTTTCTTAAAAGACAGTTTTAATGCTTTTATCAGAATCCACGACAATATCCAGGTAGCTCAAGAGTATCAGCACAGTATTTCCGAGAGTTACCCGGAAAATTTGGTTTCTATATGGGCAGTCAATCTTTATGGGAAACCTCAAGCCCTGCTAGCTCTTATAAAGCACCCTAATCAGCCTGATTTCAACGAAGAACAATGTCTGTTTTTAGAAACCATAACCCCATTTATGGGGTCTTTATTTGAAAACTTCAGGCTGAACAATGAGATGATTCATAAAAATTCTCGTCTTTCAGCGCTATACGAAATATCGCAGCAGGCAGAATCAGTAATTGACTTCCGCAACATTTATGATGCCTTAGGTAAAGTCGCAAGAAGTTTCATAAAATTCGACACATACGTTCTTTATTTCATCAGTAGCGATGGCAAACACTTAGAAGCAAGAAACGAAGCCAATGTATCCAAATCTTTTCCAAAAACAATCAATATTGGCGAAGGTCCTGTAGGCCTTGCAGCCAAAGAAATGAAACCTTACCTGACCTACACACAGGAATTTAACTCTGTTTTGATTCTTCCTTTCGAAGTATCAGGAAGACTTACAGGGGTTCTTACTATAGGTAGTCAGAAACCTTATGCCTACAGAGACGAAGACATAATCGGTCTTCAGATTATTGCTACTCAGATTGCTTCAATTGACACAATGTTCAAAAACCTTATTAAATTAAAAGGCTTTACTGAACGCATTCTAGACAGCATGAATTCAGGGGTTCTGATATTCGACTCAAAAGGCAAGCTTACTTACGCCAATCAGGAAGTTAAGCTCATGCTTACACACCAGTTTCCTGACGGCTGGGATATACGAACAGATAACGAAAAACTGCCTCAAACTGTGACTGATGTAATAAAAGAAGTTCTTGAAACCAAAGTCACTCACGAAGACACAAAACTAAGAGTAAAAACAGGTGGTCAGACTAGAACTTTAACGATTAACGCATTCCCATTCAGAAACGAAACAGGGCGAGATATTGAAGGTATAGCCTGTTTCATCAAAGACGTTACCCAGATTACAGCTCTTGAAGAACAGTTAATGCGCGCTGACAAGCTGTCTGCTCTTGGGGTTCTGGCTGCAGGTATTGCTCATGAAATCAGAAATCCTCTGACGGGCATGAAAATGATTGTTCAACTTCTAGAAGCTGATTTCAGCGAAGACGACAGTCGAAGAGAGCCTCTAGATATAATTCAGAGAGAAATCAACCGTTTGGAAAGCATCATTGGCAACCTATTAGACTTTGCCAGACCAAATAAACCCAAAACAGTTGATGTTGCTCCTGTTAATGTTGTTCAAGACTGCTATATGCTCATCAAAAACCAGCTCAACAAACAGCACATAGCTTTTGAAATAAAAGAAGCTGAAAACTGCCCACTAACTACAGCTGACCCAGATCAGCTTAAACAGGTTTTCATAAACATAATGGCAAATGCTATCCAGGCCATGGGCAAAGAAGGCAAGCTTACAGTCTATATTGAACCTGTTGACGAAAGGGTTAAAATCGCCTTTGAAGATACAGGTTGTGGCATCTCTCACGAAAAAATGCGCGACATTTTCAACCCCTTTATGACTACAAAAGAAGATGGCACTGGATTAGGGCTCTCAATGGCTCAGAGAATTGTTGAAGAACACGGCGGAAGCATCGAAGTTCAAAGTGTTCTTGGCGAAGGTTCAACCTTTACAGTCTATTTACCGGAGAAAAAACAATAATGCTTATTATAGGAATTTCAGGTCAGACAGGCGCTGGCAAATCAACCGCTGCAAAAATTCTTAGTTCTTTAGGTTACGGGGAAAATTTGGAAGTAGACTCTCTTGGGCATGACCTGCTTAGAGAGCCAGACACAATCAAAGCACTTACCAAAGCTTTCGGGGAAGATATTCTAACAGAATGTCAGATAGACCGAAAAAAATTAGGTGCAAAAGCTTTCGTTTCAGCAGAAGCTACTGAAAAGCTTAATTCCATAATGCACCCCAATATGGTCAAAATGGTTGAAAGAATCATTACAGAAGAGCAGAAAAATGGCACCAAAAGTATAATTATAAATGCTGCCCTGCTCTATAAAATGAAATTAGGGGAACTCGTGGCTGGTCAGAAACAACAGCCAGAGAACGCCTTTTTTCCCAGGACCAGGAACCAGCAGATAAATCTGTCATAATCATCGAAAACAACGGCTCTGTCGATGATTTGAGAAACAAACTCCAAACGACCTCATCCACTTTATTTGAAACCATTTAAACCTTGTATCCTTACCCCATTTTGTAAGAGGCTGTCCAAAAACTAGGTTTTGATTCCAAAATCAGATTGTGCTTAATTGTCTACACATTTGTTATAAAAAGAATAGCCAATGGGCCTTAGCTCTGAAAACTATACAATTATGGCAGATGGAGGAATAAGAACGCAAAATTCAGGAAGAAAGAATAAAACAGATTGAAAGAAAACCCAATAAACAACTTGAACAATTCGGCCCCTTAGAACTCTTAGAACATTCTCGAATCAGTTTTTTTGTCTGTTGAAATTATCAATTTCCCGGCAACTCTTCCAACTCTTCTAACCCTTCCAACTCTTCCAACCCTTCCGACCTTTCGAACAATTCCCACAGGCAACGCCAGTTGCCGTCCCACAACGAAGTGTCCCGCTTTTACAATAAAAACAAAAGAAGCGTAAGCTTCTAATAACTACAACAATAACCTTCCTTCAATCTTCTATCTCAAGTTATGATCTTATATCTTATATCTCATTTTTCATCTCTCAATTCTCATTTCTCAATTCTCATTTCTCAATTTTCACTACTCACCACCTACCACCAAATCATTTTTAAATCTAATTTTCAGATATTATTATAGGTTTGCAACACTTCATAAATTTTTTTTGATTATTTTAAAATAATTT
>ONIU01000371.1 GCA_900317935.1 uncultured bacterium | reverse complement strand
AGGCACTTACACTGGTTTCGTAGATGGCGACAAGAATATGAATAACGCTGTTAAGGGTATCAGTTTATTAGCTACAGCAGGACAAGATCTTAAAGTAACAATAACCGACGGCGCTGGTACTAGTGCAGACGTAACAATAGGTACTACAGTAACTGCAGGTGCTGACCTTAAAGAAACAAATGAATTGCTTGTAAGTGCTAATGGTACATTAGCTGATGATACTGTTAATGCTAGAGTTGATATCGTAAACGGTTCTATAGCTTTCACTTCAACTATACTTGGTAACCTGAACAATAATGGTGCTGCTGCTACCAAAGGCACTATTAATGTAGCTTCTTCTGATGAAATGCTCAACAATATGCTTGGTTACAAGGATGGCACAGCTAAGGGTGCTGGCGATACCAACTTCCAGATTCATGTAGTTAACAACAACTCTCAGTTCCAGATTGGTGCTAACGCTGGTCAGAGAATGGAAATCAGCATAGGTGATATGTCTGCCAAGGCTCTTGGAATTGATAAGCTTGATATGTCTACTACTGAAGGTGCTCAGTCAGCAATTGAAAAACTCGACCAGGCACTTGCCAGAGTTTCTGCTGAACGTTCTAGACTCGGTGCTTACAGCAACAGACTCAACTACACAATGAACAACCTTGAAAATACTGCTACTAACCTCACTGATGCAGAAAGCAGAGTAAGAGATGCCGATATGNNAATGATCAACTTCACATCAGCTCAGATTATGCAGCAGGCTGGTACTGCAATGCTTGCTCAGGCTAACGCTATGGGTCAGTCAGTACTCTCTCTCCTTGGCTGATAACTAAGTAGTAAAAAAAAGCTCTTCTTCGGAAGAGCTTTTTTTTGCTAGAAAATAGATTCGGACAGTTGCTTGCTCAACCTTATTCTCCTCCGCGGTATCTTTATTAAAAGAGATAAGAGAGCGGGGCTTAGAGATAAGGGAAATGTTTTTAAAGCCTCCACTGGAGGGGAGGTGTCAGACGAATGTCTGACGGAGGGGTGAATGAACCAGAGTAAACTTTGTTTAGCGATAGCGTAGATCTGGCTTTTGTAGTATTATTAACTTATGTCATTAAATTACAATAAAGAATATACAAGATTAGCAAAATCTTTAAGAAAAAATATGACTAAAGAAGAAAAACATCTTTGGTATGATTGCTTAAGATTACTACCTGTTAAGTTTTATAGACAAAAACAAATAGGTGATTATATTGTTGATTTTTATTGTGAAAAAGCCAAGTTAATAATTGAGTTAGATGGTTCACAGCACTTCGAAGATGAAACTATTGAATATGATAAACAAAGAACAAGATATTTTAAACGATTTGGCTTACAGGTTATAAGATTTACCAACTATAATTTTGATGGAGTATGTGAATCTATAATTAATTCAGTTAAATTCGGATTAGAATATTGTGGATTAGATACAAATATTCTTGAAAATATGCTTGAATCGTTCAAGCTTTATTGCATTAAACAGTATTTACTTGAATTACTTCACCACTCCGACAGGCAAAGCCTGTCACCTCTCCTCAAGGAGAGGCTTTAGAACAATAACAACTTATATATAGTAGTCATTGTTTTGGGTTTTTATTGTTTTTGTAGTAGAAATATATCGATTTATTTCAATCTTTCGTTTGCTCGAGCACTAAAACAATCCTCTTATCTCTTTCTTTCTTATCTCTCATCTCTAAAAAGTCTAAATTATAAAATTTTTTAAATTTTTTAAAATTTAGACTTTTTATATCGAAATTTCACGAAAAAACTAGTAATTTGCTAAAATTTGCCAATAATCTTCTAAATTCGAGCAAAGGCTTTTGCGATTTTAGGTCGATGGCTATAATAACGAAAGCGAAATAAGGGCAAAATAGTTCTTTGAAAACTGAATCAAAATTTTAAATAGGAGGTGTGAACTATTTAAAACAGGTCGGGTTAGGAATTTGGGATAAATAAATCTAATAAAGTTTGTTCTTAAAAAGTTCTCGTTATAAGTTGTAAATTTAAATTTTAAAATCGGTCTGAAAATTAAGGATGGCGGCACATGGATGCGCCGCTGACAAAACAGAATTCAAGGAGGAATTCAATTATGTCACTTCGTATTAACCAAAATGTTACTTCTCTTTCTACTTACGCTAACCTCAA
>ONIU01000140.1 GCA_900317935.1 uncultured bacterium | reverse complement strand
CTTCTGGATATTCTTAAAAAAGCTGGTGCTAAATTGGCAGCTTTCGATATTATGTTCACCGAAGAATCTTTGGCTGGACATGAAGATGATGTTCAATTTGCAAAAGCTATAGCTAATTTTGGTAAAGTCGTTCTTCCACAGGTTATCACAAAGAAAACAATCTTAGACCCTGAAACTTTTGAAGAAAAAAGTATTATTTCCCCCGACAGACCCTGTCAAACATTGTTAGAAGCTAAACCTTACGAAGGTTTTATAGACTTAGAATATAAACAGCTTAACCCTGACGGCGTAATCAGAAAACTTTTGTTGACTAAGCCTGCTGGAGATTTTTACAGCTATATATTCGGTTTATCTGCAGCTGGTGCTTATTTGGGAGTTAATCCCGAAGAACTCAGCAATGGCATGAAAATAGCCGACAGAGTGCTTCCATACTACAATTGCTATGAACCAGAAGCTGGTCATATGATTAAATCATATCTAATAAACTACTCTGGTGCATATTCTGATTTTGACGAAATCAGCTACTCTGATGTAATAAACGAAAAATTCCCCAAGAACTATTTCAGCAACAGACTTGTTTTAATAGGAACAAAAGCCAGCGGTATCTCTGAAGACGTTAAGTTCTGTCCATACGGAGCTTTATCTGGAGTAGAAATCCATGCAAATCTTCTTCACAATATTCTCAATAGAAGATTTTTACAGCGTTCTTCTGTAACAAACACTATTCTGCTTATTTTTGTCTTTGCTTTGGGCTGTGCCTATCTTCTTTGGAAAAACAGAGATTTTACAGGTAATTTTATCTGTCTGTGCTCTGCCTTAGCCTGGGCTGCTCTTGCATTAATTCTCTTTAACATTGATGTTATATTGGAAATCACTCCAATTGTTTTTATGGTGCCTATCCAATGGGCATTAACAAGGTTGATTCAACAGTTTGTTAGTTTGACCGAAAAAAATTACGAATTGGCTAAACGCGTTAGAGAATTAGCTATTATCAATGAAGTCACAAAAACAGTCAGTTTTATGGGCGATTTGGGAAAGACTCTTGATGCTATTTTAAGCCGTGGCGTTCAGGCTTTATATGCAGAACGAGGTTCTTTATTTATGTTAGATAACAGATATGAAGAACTTTTTGAACAGGCTGTAGTTTATGGTATTGAAGGCAAGGCAGTGTTCAGTGAAGAATTGATAGAATCCTTCAAGAGCGGAAAAGGTATTGCCGGTGAAGTTTTTAATAGCGGTAAAGCAAAGCTTATTACAAACATAAGAAAAGAAAAAGCCTTTAAAGAAAAAGAAGGTCAGGTAAACACCATTAAATCAATGATTTGTGTTCCTTTAATGATTAGAGAAACCACAGTTGGAGTTATGAATATTGTTAATAAGCAGTCAGGCCGCTTTAACAATGACGATTTGCAGATTGCTCTAACAATGGCTAATCAGGCTGCTGTCGTCATCGAAAAAGCAAGACTTTATAATTTAGCTACAGTAGACGGTTTAACCGGTCTTGTAGTTAGAAGACACTTTCAATCTAAGATGGAAGAAGAATTCAGACGAGCAAGACGCTACAATAAGCCTTTATCTTATCTGATGACAGATATCGACCATTTCAAAAAATTCAACGATACTTACGGACACCAGACTGGTGACGCCGTTTTAAGGGAAGTTGCCAAAATCGTTCGAAAATCTGTTCGTGATACAGATATTGCTGCCCGTTACGGCGGTGAAGAATTCTGTGTTATTTTACCAGAAACAGAACCAGAAGGAGCAGTTCAGTTTGCAGAACGCTTAAGACAGAGTGTTGAAGCTGCAACATTCATTGGAGCTCAAGGAGAAGAGTTAAAAGTTACAATCAGTATTGGTGTATCTTCGATTCCTTATACTAACCCTGAAACTGCTGATGATATGATAAAACTAGCCGACGATTCACTCTATGTATGTAAGAAAAACGGCAGAAACCGCGTTGAATTGGCTCAGCCAGGTGTTGTCATAGATACTTCAGTGCCTATACCAAGAACCTGATTCACATTTCCAATTCCCTTGCGGATTTGCACAATAATGTGTTAAAATTAATCTAGTATGTAGTAAAAATTAACGCTTTTAGATGTACCACTATTCACAACATGCTCAGATTAGGTTCTAAATCTGTTTGTTCTATTCTTTTAGTTATAATAATTCTTTTGGCCGCAACCAATACTGCTTTTGCGTTGCAACAATTAACCAATCCCACTTTTAATGGCAACAATGGTTGGTCTACTCATGGAAAAGTAAGTGCCAATAATGCAGCAACTGTAAATTATCACCAAAATAATTTGCAAATAACAGCTTCTAGAAATGGCAATGCCACAACTTATGACAACTTAGTCCTTCAACAGTTCAGAACACCAGCAAACCCAATCAATGTTAGATTCAGTTGGGGAGCATGGAGTGCTACCAGTGCGAATACCACTAACTCTACGTATTATACCAAAACAATAACCAATCAGAATTATAGATTAATATATGGCACTACGAACAATAACGCAAATGGCACTGAATTAAGTTCTAGAAATTCTGATGGTAATAATGAGGCTGGAACGTCTACTGTTACTGATTTAACAGAAAATCATAACTATTATGCCAAAATATACTGCTCAGCAAACATATCTTATAAATCTTATACTGTTAGTTTTTCTTCTTTTGAAGTAAATTTTTCACCCTCAGGTCTGGCAGCAACCTTAAGCTTATCTTCCAATGGTGTAGCTTTAAATTGGAATACTAGTACAAGCAATGCTGTTACATTAAGCAAATACAACATTTACCGAAGCACTACATCTGGCAGTGGTTACACAAAGATAGGTGAAGTTAATGCTGGAACCACAACTTATTTAGACACATCAATTTTTGGTGGCTCCACATACTATTACGTAATCACTGACGTAGACACCAATGGTAATGAATCTCCATATTCAAAAGAAGTAAATGTTGTTTATCCTCCTTCACCCAAAAATCTGACTGCTAATGTCAATGCTTCAAATAACGCATTTTTAACATGGGAAGCTCCATCACCAACAAACGCAGGTCACAATGGTTACGCCATATTGCGTGCAACTTCAAGTTCTGGTCCTTTTACACAAATAGGAACAGTTACAGGAAACAGTCTAAGCTATACAGACGCAAGTGTCACCATTTCTAATGGCGACAGCTATTTTTATGTTGTAGCAGATATAAATGCTTCCAGCAATTATATCAGTGGTTATTCAAATGTGGCTAATATCAACCTGCTTGCGCCGCCAACAAGACTTACTGCAACACAAAGTAATGGAACTATAATTCTTAATTGGACTGCAAGTACTTGTCCGTCTGCCAAACTTGGAGGCTATTATATTTATAGAAGTAATAGTCCTAATGGCCCCTATACAAAAATAGGAACTCTAGGTAAAGTTCTGACTTACACAGACTCAACAGCAGAAGCAGGGACCACATGGTATTATGTTGTTTCAGCTTATAATAAAACAAATGGAGAATCCGAATACTCCAACAAAGCAAACAGCTTGATTCCAACTCTTTCTTTAACGGTTAGTATAGATTCTTCTGTAGCACCAGAAATAGTCAGACCAGTAGGTGTTACTGCTGAAATACCAGTAAACTGGGAAGTAAACCCAATAGGTTCTGGATTAACCATTACTAGATACACAGTCACTATTTATAAAAGCAATGGAACATCTGTCAGAAGCGGCTCTACCTCCAACAGCAGTGCTACTTCTTATACAATCAGCAATTTTCCACTAGAAAACGGACAAAGTTATTACGCAACAGTTGAAGTTTCTTATAAAATAGGAACTGCCACCAAAAATAAAGAATTTATCAGCACCAATAGTTTTATGGCTATCACGCCTAAAACAATTAGTGTTATTGACGGCTGGAGCGGTAAAGACATAGCATATTCTTTCTTTGATAACAGAGTTGAAGCCTGTTGGGAACATGATATAGATTCTTCTGTAGTTAGATATGAAATTGCTGTTGGAACAACTCAATATGGCACAGATTTGGTCGACTGGCAGGATATTGGTTTAACAAAACGTATTTCATTGATAACACCCGAATTAGCAAGTGGTACGAAATATTTTACATCTGTAAGAGGTATAACCCAGAAAAAAAGCCAAGCTGTAATGGGTTGTTCAAATGGCTTTATCGCAAGAAAAGACCCAGTAACCAAAGATACCGATGCTTTAGATTTCTTCAATAATGCAAGAGTTTTGGAAAATTTGAGCACAGATAACGGCAAACTTACTCCTACAGGTGATATTGCTAATGGTAACTGGAAATATTATCGGTCTGTTACCATAACAGAACCGGGTGTAACAGACCGTGTCAATGCTCCCTGTCTGGTTAATTTTACAATTCCTGCAGCTCAAAGACCCGATAATGTCGGAGAATTCAGAGTAGTAGACGACCAGGGCAATGTGGTTCCACGCTATAATTTAACAACTCCAAATAACTCTACTGTTGATCATCCTTATATAGTTTTTCTTGTTAATATGCCTAAGAATTCAACAAGAACTTATTATATTTATTGGGGCAATAATGGAGTAGAAGAGCAAGATCATGGTTTTGTTGATAACACAGATAAAAACTCATTAAAAGCCTGGACTCCATATTATTCTCGTAATGATACGCCAGCAGGTATGGAAGATGTTCCTTATGGCACTAAACAGAGTTATAGTAATCTCGATGACGGTGTAAACGGTGTAACCATAACGGATTTAAGCAAATTTTACTTTTTCGGAACAAATTATAGAACAAATACATGGTATTTAGCTGTTAATGCTTATTTGTCTTCTAATTATGTAACTGGTCAAAACAGCTACCAAAATAGATGGGTAAATTTTATAGGCACAGGTGGTGCTAAATTAGGCAGATGTATTGTTCCTCTCTGGGTTGACCATATGACAGGCAATGCCTGGTCTGAAAGTGGCGTTTTCCGAACATTTCAAACTAACCCCAAAAGACTTATTTTTACTTGGATAACATACAGATTTGGTGTTACAGACGATGCTTACAAATTCCAGGCTGTGCTCTATGAAACAGGCGATATTGCATTCAGATATGGTCTGATAAACCCAAGAGCTCTTATATCAAATGGTAGTTACGATAGAGCTGTTAATACTTCTGAACATCACACTGTTGGTATTTCTAATGGTGATGGAACTAGATATTTGTATAATACACCTCTTCAAGTTGGCATAAATCAGAATCCGACAGCATTCTACCAGTGTATGAACGCTTTTGACGATACCACCAGTTTTGGCCCTATAGTTGGAAACGGCACAGAATACAAAGTAGCCAACATTGAATCAATGGTATTTGATACAAGAATAGCATCTCCAAAATGGATCAGCTTACAATATGATGCAACAGTTACCGGCAGTCGTAAAATAGAACTCTCTTATAGAACAGGCAATACTCCTTTGCCTGATAATTCCTGGACAGCCTGGACTGGTACAAAAAACATTACCAGCAGTGTTACTAATGGAGAAATAGCTATTAGCACAAAAGGCAGGTACATTCAATACAAAGCAGATTTCTTCAAAACCGGCAACGATGGAACTGTAGAATTAAATGAAGTTCGCTTTGTTTATGGCGGTATCAGCATTCAGAATATCTGCTCGGTTATTAATAATGAACCGGTTACCGGGGTTTCTCAAGGACAGACAAATATTCCCGTAACCGTAACAATAAAAAATGAAAGCCCAGAAATACTTAATCTTAGTGTAGCCACAATAACCTTTTCTTTAGGCGGTCACTCTGCAACATTGACAGACCCAACTATTCCGTTTAACATAGCTGCAGGAGACCTGGCAACTTTAACTTACTCAATTGATATAGCTGATAATGCTCCGATAGGGGAATGTACAATTGATGCATTAGCCACCGTATCTGCTTTGATATATGACGATGGCGCCCAAAAACCTTTAACATGGAAAGTTAAGAGTAAATCAGGCCTGAAAATAGAAAATGTCTATTCAGAATATACCAAGGTTACTAAGGGGTATTCCTACAATCTTTTCATAACCTTAACCAATACAGGTGAAGCAGACTGTATGCTGAACTCTATATGGCCTACCTATGCCAGCGGCACATACAGCTTTACTTTTGCTCCTTCCTACGGCCTGGCAACCGGAACCTACCCTGGCGGCGGTGCAAATACCATTATTCATGGCAATGAAACCAAGACTGCCAAGTTCATTGTTGAAATTTCAAGTGAATCCAATTCAGGAAGTGATACTTTAGGCGCAGTTGCTTCTGCAACCAATATTCTTTCCGGTGAAGCCATAGAAATACTGACTACAGATAATCCACATATCTGGACAATTCAGACTCCTGCCGAACTGAATCTCTATGATATTATTGCCTCTTCAACATTATACAGAGGCCAGAAAAACAATAGTATCATTCTGATGGCCACAAACGAAGGTGAAGCGGAATTAGAATGGTATCCCGGTTCTTCAACCCAGCACATCAATTTTACACCGGTTACAGGTCCTGCAAAAGGCTACGAAAACAAGAAGATGATAACCGAAGAACCGGTTATAAATATCACCAGTGAAAAACTGGTTCAGGCAAAATATACTGTTGATATAAGACAGGATACCGCAACAGGAACAGACCGAATAACGGCCAAACTGTTCGGGAAAGAAATAAACACAGGTGTTCCTCTTAGTTATTCAGATCCTTTACCTTTTGCAGAATGGACTATTTACTCTGAAAAAGTCAATACATATGCAGACGGTGCTTACAGCGAAGAAAAGGACAGTTTCAATCACCCATCAGGAGGAGAGACGTTAACTGTTTACGCTAAGATCGAAAATCTGGCAACAAATGTCGAATACGTTGTTCACTGGGTAGCACCAGATGGAACAAAAACCCTAGAAACAACGCCTATTATAACAACTAGTCAGGGATACTTTGGCTGTTGGCACAATTTTGACAGTAGCTGCCAAAGCGGTATTTATAAAATAACAATTACTGACCCATTGAGCCTTTACACCTGTTGTGAAAACTCTTTTGAAATAGTTGCTCCAGCAGAAATGGATGCAACATTCTCTCTACCGCAATATGTAACAGTCAATCAGCCTATGGTAGCATCTTTTACCTTCATTAACCTTGGCGGCGCTGTTATTGCCAATGCTACACTTGTTCCAACCGACACTGTTGATATTACAAGAACAGACGGCGGTGATATTGCATTCACACCTGA
>ONIU01000025.1 GCA_900317935.1 uncultured bacterium | reverse complement strand
TCCGTTCCAGCTCACGTTGAAATGATGGGCTTCCTCGGAATGGGCAACAACCCAATGGTTGGTGCAACCGTTGCTGTAGCAGTCGCAGTTGAAAAAGCATTAAAGTAATTAATTAGCAAAAAAAAGCTCACTTAGTAATAAGTGAGCTTTTTTTTGCTATAAAAGGTTAGAATATAGAGTCGAAGAGACGGGTCATGATGCCCTGTCTGTTAGCTCTGGCTACGGAACCTTTGCCATCAAACTTAATCTGAGCATCAGCAAGAAGTTTTGAATCTATGCTGTTTTTATCGTCAATATCTTTGGGTCTGGCAACGCCTCTGACTCTCATAATCTGATTTTCTTTATTTACAACAATGGCGCGGCTACCTTCAATAAGAAGGTTGCCATTTGGCAGAATTTCAAGAACTGTAGCGGTAATGGTTCCTTCTAAACCACTGCTTCTAGTAGTAGTGCCTTCACCATCAAATTCATTCTTTATTTTCTGCTGACCAACGATTTTATTCATTACTCTTTTAAAAATCGGAATTCTCGGTTGAGCGGTAGCTTCTGTAGTGGTTTCTTTTTCTGTTTTAGTAGTAGCTTTTGACTGTGCACTTGTTGTTTCAGAAATCTTTATAGTAATTATGTCTCCAGGCTGATAATTTCTGGCTGCACCATGAGAAGAATAAAGGTCATTGCCGTTAAGCCACAAAGAAGCAGCATTTGAATCGGCGGTAAATCCAAAAACTATCATAAAAACTACGAAAACCAAATAAAATTTATTTCTGAGCATATTCCACGATTCCTTTTTCTGTAATCACACCGCTGATTCTGCGTTTATTCTTTAGATTGATTAGTTCGATTTCATCGCCTGAATTCCCGCCTTGAACAGCTTTTGCAGGAATACTAAGAGAAAGAGCACCGCTGTTAACTCTGAATTCAACGTTATCACCCGGTTTAATTAGCCATGCATCAACTATAGCGTCACTTTTCATTGTTGCTGACATCATGTTTAAAGTCTGTGGAGTTCTGATACCTTCAGCTGTTTTTGATTTTTTTACTTTAGCAGTTTTTACAACATCAGATTTAGACAAATCGGAGTTTCTGATAATTGTTCCAGCAGATTTGAATCTGTCTAGCTTTTTCCCTATAACATCTTTATAGGAAACGGCAGTATTGTTCTTTTCGTTTTTAATCAGCATTTGAACCGGCTTAACCATGTCTTCTGTTATTTCTTCACCAGGTTTAACAAGCTGACAAAGTTCTGCTGCTTCAATAGTTTTACTGACATTGACCTGAATGAGTTGTTTGAATGGACCGTCTTCTGTTTCTGCTTCAAGTGTGAACAGTCTCATTCCTAGTTCATTGGTAGAGTTAGTTTTTACATTCCAGCTGATTACATTGCCAGGAAGGATAATACTGGAAGACAATCTGTTAAAATCAAAGTTTAAATTGTCTTCGTTTCCATCTTGGCATAATTCCATTATTCTTGATTTTACGTATTCACTCTTCAAAACAGAACCTAGTCTCTTAACAGTAACATTTTCCGGAATTTTAACTGAATTAGCCAGGTTTCCAAGTTTATTGCTAATTGTATCTTTATCTAAGGTTATTTCACCTAATGGATGAGGAATATTGCCTAATTCTATGGTAGCCAGTTTCTTTGTCAGATTTTCATCTGCATTTCTAACTAGAGAATCTGCATTAACAACGCTGCTAGAAACAACTGCACTGCTTTTCATAGGAACAGGAGTAAAAGAGCCATTCTGCTTTTTCATTATGGCCATAGCAGGAGTGCTGAGAGATATTCCAATAAGTGAAGAAATAATGAAAGAGTTGAGAAGAGTAGAACGTGAAATCATTTTAGCTTATTATCTCCTGAGATTGTTCGCTATCTGCAGCATAGTGTCTGAAGTCTGAATAGTCTTTGAATTTGCTTCGTATGCACGCTGTGCAACAATCATATTGACCATTTCTTCAACGACTTTAACGTTGGACATTTCGATAAAACCTTGGGCAATTTCACCAAATTCGTCAGTACCAGGTAAACCAACTACTGGGTCACCAGAACTGCCAGACGGTACAAAGAGGTTTTTGCCAAGGGCTCTAAGACCTGATGGATTGATAAAATCAGCTAATTCAATCTGACCAATAACTTCGAGGTCGGTCTGATTAGGCATTTTGGCTGCGATAATACCGCCTGATGTAATGTTCAAGCCTAATGCATCCTGAGGAATAGTAACTTCCGGAAGAATTGTGTAACCATTGGAAGTAACGATAATACCGTCTTCTGATATCTTCCAAGCACCGTCTCTAGTGTAAGCTATATCTCCGTTAGGAAGCTGAACCTGAAAGAAACCTTCACCTTCGATAGCTACGTCTAGGGATTCGTCAGTCTGCTGGTATTCACCCTGAGAGAAAAGTCTGTGAGTAGCAACAGGTTTAACACCATGACCCATCTGAATGCCAACTGGGTATTTATGATCTGCAGTAATTGGTGCACCAGGTTCAACAATGGTCTGATACATCAAGTCTTCAAAGTCAACACGCTGTTTCTTGTAGCCTGTTGTAGAAACGTTAGCCAGGTTGTTTGAAACTACTGCAATGTGTGTTTCCTGTCCCTTCATGCCAGTCGAAGCCGACCATAATGATCTCATCATAGGACTTATTTCTCCCTTACTTTATAATTTTTTTCTATCAGCGTCTGGTAGTACCAACACTGTTAATGCACTTATCTAATAAGTTGTCATGCGATTGAACAACTTTGGAATTAGCTTCATATGCGCGTGAAACCTCTATCATTCTGACCATTTCTTCAACAACGCTGAAATTTGGCTTTTCTAAATAACCAGGTAGAAAGTTGGTTTCTGCTCTTGTCACATTACCGAAAGCTCTGACAAACTTATTTGAACCTTCTTTTCTGAAAGCTCTTCTTTCAGAGGCGATACCAGTAACAACTCTATATTCTGCAACATTGTCCAAAAGAACACGTCCTTCTTCATCAATGGTGCATTTTTTGCCAAGCCCGACCTGGATACGCTGAAATTCAGCATTTACACTGCCATCATCGTTTATAAGAACACCAGAATTTCTTTCTTCATCGCCTAAGACTTCACCTAAGATATAGTCTCCGTTGGAATCCATCAAGAAACCTTCATCGTCTAAAGTCCATGAGCCGTCGCGTGAAAATCTGATTCCATTCTTGCCGTCAACAATGAAAAAAGCTTTTTCATTGTCAAGACTTACATCTAACTCGTTACCTGTATAGCTCATTTTGCCTGCTTCCCATCTTGTATAGGTTTCATCAGCAATGGCACCGGTTCCAATCTTGCCAATACGTGGGTATTTGTAGATAGGTCTTGGCGGATAAAGCTTGGCATCATTGATTCTGCGTATTCTCATAGCAGGAAGTTCTTTGAAAACCATGCCGTCTTGCTTGTAACCAGTTGTATCAACGTTTGCTAAATTGTTGGCAATTTGGTCCTGACGCATGGTTTCAACCAGCATTCCTGCTGCTGAAGTGTAAATACCTCTAATCATTCTATGCCTCCCAGCGGTTTACAACCACAGTTGCATTCGTTAGGACAATCTCCGATTTTTTCGAAGATTTCTTTTCCGATAGGATTATTCCCAAATGCAAGATAATGAGCCAAATGAGCATGCAGACATTTCACTCCGTGATAATCACGACTGCCTGCAACAGAAGTGTTTTTCAATATGTCGTAAATATGGTCAGGAAGACTTCCTTCGAATTTTTCCTGAGCGAGATTCAAGCGATAATCTGCTATTTCTCTTTGCCCTTTTAAAAAAACTTCTCGAAAATCTTCGTCAGTTCTTAGTTTTTCGGAATAATACTTAACCAGACCCTGCTGTTCTAAGTCTGCTGTAAGAGCTTTCATTCTTGGGCAAACCAGCCAGATAAAAGATGGAAAAGGTTTCCAAATGTTATCTTCAACGAATACCGGGTCGGCAATCAGGGTTTGGGGATTTCCACAGGCGCATTTAGTTTTTATAATAAAAGGAGTTCTAGGTTTGCGTCCAAGAAGGGCAACCGCTAACTGATATTCCTTTTTATTTAAATCTTTGTCTGCCATATCCTATTATTCCCTAACTAATTATTTCTTAGAAAACAAATCGGCATTTTGCTGCTCATACTTTAGATATTTTTTTTATTTTTTTTGATTTCGAAAAGAATTATTTATGAAAAACTTTTCTAAAGCGGTATTCTTCATTTAAAAGAATATTATTATTGTAAAATGTACACAAAAATATCAGTTCTTTTGCTTATTCTATTTGACTTTTGATTGAAGCTTTGCTATAATCCTTACACTTATTTTAATATTGGAGGAAACCAAAATGGGTGCATGTCCAAAGAATAAAGTATCCAAACTTAGAGGGCGCACACGTCGAGCTCATATAAAAGTTGCTCCTGTAACTCTTGCAAAATGTCCACATTGTAAGGAATTAAAGCAGGCTCATAGAGTTTGCCCAGCTTGTGGTTACTACAGCAAAACTGATAAAGTTCTTGATGTAAAACAAGAAGCCTAATAAGTTAAGGTATAATTAATGAAAATTGCCATTGATGTAATGGGCGGAGATTTCGCCCCACAGGAATTGATAGCTGGTGCAAAAGGTTATCTTCAGAATGATGGAGAAGCTGGTCTGATTCTTGTAGGTGATGAAAAAGTTATTCGTGAACTTTGGCCAGATTTGCCAGAAAGTTGCGAAATATATCATACCGATGAAGTAATTGAAATGGGTGAACACCCACTTCAGGCTCTTCGTAAGAAGAAAAATGCCAGTGTTGCAGTCTGTGCAACTCTTGTTAAACAAGGAAAAGCTGACGGATTTATTTCTGCTGGCAGCACAGGTGCTCAAATGGCAGCATCTTTACTTGTATTGGGTAAAATTACCGGAATAGAAAGACCGGCTATATCTGTCATGCTTCCGACTTCAGGCGAAAGAGGCGTATTGCTGCTTGATGTTGGAGCAAATGTAGATGTTAGACCGAACCATTTATTTGAATTTGCTTTGATGGGTTCTGCATACTATGAAAAGATATGCGGAGTTGAAAAACCTAAAGTTGGTCTTTTAAACATTGGCGAAGAAGAAGCTAAGGGTAATGAACTTACCAAGGCCGCTTACGAACTTCTTAAGAACAGTTCTATGAATTTTGTAGGCAACGTTGAAGCAGATCACCTTTTTGAAGGTAAGGCAAACGTAGTTGTTTGTGATGGTTTTGTTGGCAATGTTCTATTGAAGACAAGTGAAGGCGTTTCTGAAAATATGCAGGCCTTGGTATTCAAGACTGCAATGTCTATGGGTGAAGAAACTGTAGGCAATTTCAAAAAGGCCATTAAAAAATTCAGCCCATCATCACCAGAATATAGTGCGGCACCTTTACTTGGTGTAAACGGTGTGTCTCTTGTTTGTCATGGCAAATCAAAGGCTCCGGTAATAGCTAATGCCATTAAACTGGCTGTAAGTTGTTCTAAGAGCAAATATGTTGATTTAATTACTAAGGAATTAACTAAAGCTCAGTAATTGAGTTTGGGTTGAATCCCTTTAACGTAAATTAGCTAGTGGGTTGATTCAGTTTTTTATTTGACAAAAAATATTTGTATTGAAGTAAAAAAGGGTAGTCAATCCAGTTAAAATATATTTTCTAGGGAGCAAGCGTGGAAGAAATTAGCAAAGCAGAGGCAACAAAAGTAGCTATAGTTACAGGTTCTACTCGTGGTATCGGTCTTGAAATCGCTAAAACTTTTGGCGAAGAAGGCTATGCTGTTGTTCTTTCCGGACGAAATGAAGAAAGTCTACAGAAAGTAAAAAGTGAATTTGAATCTAAAGGTATTAAAGTTGCTTGTTGTAAGGCTGATATCTCTAAAGCAGAAGATGCTGCAAAGCTTGTTGCTTGTGCCTTAGATACTTTTGGCCGCATTGATACTCTTGTAAACAATGCAGGGGTAACTTGCGACAATCTTTTGATGCGCATGGATGAAGACGCATGGGATAAGGTTCTAGATACAAACCTTAAAGGTGCTTTCCTTATGACTAAGGCTGTTATTAAGCCTATGTTGAAGCAGAAAAAGGGTTCTATAATCAATATAGCTTCAGTAGTTGGTTTAATGGGAAATGCTGGTCAGGCAAACTATGCTGCAAGCAAAGCTGGTCTGATTGGTTTTACAAAGTCCGTAGCAAAGGAATATGGCAAAAAAGGCATTAGAGTTAATGCTGTTGCACCTGGTTTTATTTGTTCTGATATGACAGCTGGTTTGGCTGATAATCTTAAGGAACAAATGTTAGCCCAAGTTCCATTGAATGTTTTTGGACAGCCGCGCGACGTTGCTAATGCTGTTACTTTCTTAGCCTCTGATAAAGCATCTTATATCACAGGGCAGGTTTTAACAGTAGATGGCGGAATGGTGATGGCTTAAACTGCTCCCAATATTTCTCAGGAGGAAATTAATAAGAATGAGTACTAATTATTTTGAAGACATTAAAAGAATCGTAGTTGAAAAGCTTCAGGTGGATGAAAAGCAGGTTACTCCAGAAGCTAGTTTCATGGAAGACCTCGGTGCCGATAGCCTTGACACAGTAGAACTTGTTATGGATTTGGAAGAACACTTTGGTGTTGAAATCCCAGACGAAGCTGCTGAAAAGTTAAGAACCATTAAAGATGCTGTAGACTACATTGCTTCAAAAAAAGCTGAATAATATAGCAAAATAAAAAACTGGCTGCTTGTGTTGTATTAGATACAAGTAGCCAGTTTTTTGTACTTAAATTAACAAAATTTTTTATCTTATACATATAAAATAAAGCAAATACACTTGTTTTTATTAGAGAAAATGTTTATCGTATTATTATCTTTTTTTGATGACTTATATAAGAAGAATTAAGTAAATAAACTATAGGAGTCAATATTTAATGAAGCGTGTATTTGTTACAGGCATGGGAGCTATAACTCCTAATGCTGTAGGTATAGAAGATTTTACTACTGCTTTAAAAGAAGGCAGAAACGGTATTGGCCTTACAACTTTGTTTGATACAACTAATTTTACAGTAAAAATAAGTGGTGAAGTTAAAAACTTTAATCCAGAACTTTATGTAAATAAAAAAGATGCTAAGAGACATGACCGATACACTGTTTTTGCTTTAGCTGCTGCAAGAATGGCTGCAGAACAGGCAAAACTAACCGAAAAGAATTTTGATCCTGAAATGGCAGGAGTTATTGTATCTACAGGTATAGGCGGTATTTCTTTTTTTGAAAAAGAACATCAGACTTATTTATCTAGTGGTCCTAGCCGTGTTAGTCCGTTTCTTGTTCCTATGATGATTTGTAATATAGCATCAGGCTGTATTGCTATGGAATATGGTTTGAATGGTCCAAATTTCAGTATAGTTTCTGCCTGCGCATCAAGTTTACACGCTATTGGTGAATCATATTTGAAAATTGCTCAAGGTGAATGTGATATTATGATGTGTGGCGGCGCTGAAGCTGCTTTAACACCTTTGACTACTGCTGGCTTTGCTAAAATGAAAGCTTTATCTACTAGAAATGACGAACCTGAAAAGGCTTCAAGAGCTTTTGATAAAGACAGAGACGGTTTTGTAATGGGTGAAGGAGCAGGGGTAATTGTTCTTGAAAGTGAAGAAAGTGCTTTAAAACGAGGCTCTACAATATTAGCAGAAATAAAAGGTTATGGAGCTTCTGCAGATGCACATCATCTTACTGCTCCTCATCCGGAAGGAGTAGGAGCTGCAAAAGCAGTTAAAAGAGCTTTAAAGCTTAATGATTTCCCAATTGATAAAATTGATTATATCAATACTCATGGAACAAGCACTCCTCTTGGTGATATAGCTGAAATGAAGGCATTAAAGCTTGTTTTTGGTGAAGAAGGTTTGAAAAAGCCAGTTATAAATGCAACAAAATCAATGATAGGTCATTTATTGGGTGCAGCTGGCGGAGTTGGAACTATAGCTACAGTTATTCAAATGAAGAATAGTTTCATACATCCTAATAGAAACCTTGATAATGTAGACCCTGAATTGGCAGGCTATAATTTTGCTCCTAATCATTCTATTGAACAGAACATTGATGCCGCTTTAGTTGATGCATTCGGCTTTGGCGGTCAGAATGCATGCTTATTAATAACAAAAGCATAAATTAAAATTTTTGCAATTTAATATCTAGTTTTAGATATTAAATTGCAGCAAAAATCTAAAACTTGATAATTATAAGTCAGACTATTATAATTTAAAGTGAAAGTGTTGTATTATAATTACCCTTTAGTCATTGAAGAGCAAGGAGAGGTATATAAATGGAAATACTTAGAGTTGCCTCCTCATCCAGCCCAAAATCTGTGGCTGGTGCAATCGCAGCAGTAGTTGAACAAGATCAGAAAGTTGTTTTATTGGCTGTTGGTGCTGGAGCTGTAAATCAGGCTGTTAAGTCCATAGCAGTTACTAGAGGTTATGTGGCACCAAAAGGCATAGAGCTTTCAACAATGATTGCTTTTGCTAAAATAGATATTGATGGAAACGAAAAAACAGCTATTAAATTCCTCATTGAAGCAAGATAATATATTATTACATTCTATGCTTAACAAAGCAGCAAAAATTGGTAGGGGAGTTTTACCTTTACTTTGCTGCGTTCTTTTGTCTCAACCTGTTTATTCTGCCGTTAATCAAGCTAAAGTTCGTCAACTTCAACAAAAATTAATTGATAATCCTAGAGATGTTGACGCACATCTAAAATTAGCTTTGGAATATAGTATGGGGAACGACTTTGTTAAAGCGGTAGAAACTTATTTTGCACTATTGAGAATAGACCCCAACAATTTTCATGCTTATAACAATTTAGGAATTCTTTATAAACAAAGTGGGCAATTCAGAGATAGTTTGCATTGTTATCAGCAAGCACAGCGCATTGACCCTGATTCCTGCTGGGTTCCTTATAATATGGGATTATGTTACGAAGCGATGGGACGTATGCAGGAAGCTAGAGAAAGCTACGGACAGGCTCTTTCACTGAATCCTTCATTTTCACAGGCTTTACAGCGTTTAAGAGTTTTATCTTCAGACGGGGCTGACCAACCAGTTCCTGAATTGCCAGGGTTAGCTGAATCTCAAATCTATATTGCTGATTCAAGGTCTACTAGACCGGTGATAAGAACACAACAAAGTGAGACTACTACTGTTGCTAAGGCTGTAAAACAACAGCCAAGTCCAACTGCAAAACCAGTTGAAAAAATAGAGAAAGCAGAAAGAATTTCTGAACGACTTGAAAAAGAAAAGAATCAGAAAAAGGTTAATCTTAAGCATCGTACAACACGTAAAGGACCTGCAGCTATGGTCTTTAATCAGGCAATGGATGCTTTAGAGGCTGGTAAAACAGAACTAGCCGTTGAACTCTATGTTAACTCAGTTATAGCAGAAAGAGAACTGCTATCTGAACCTGAAAATGGTCTTATTAGACAAGGGTTAACCTACTTAAAGGATAGACCTAATAGAATGGCTAATGGTCTGTTCTATAGAGGAATGCTGATCTATATAGCAGGGCATATTGAACTGGCTATTCCTGATTTAAAGAACTATTCCGAAGTTGTTTCCAAGAGTGATAAGGCCTCTTCAGTCAGTCAGTATCTTGAAGAAGCAAATCGCATAATTAACAGGTATAAAGCGGAAAAAGATGCTATTGCTGCAATGGAAGCTGAACGAAAAGCTGCTATTGCTTTGGCAGAGCAGCAGAAGAAGGCTCAAGAAGCTGCTGTGAAACCTGAAGAAGAAGTAGCAAGACCAAGTGACTTTGCTTTAAAACGAATGGATATAGATCAGATTATTCAGGAAGCAGATAAATTGAGTCGTGAAAGCCGTCTAACTGATGCTGCTGCAGTATTAGAATCTGGTTTAAGCAGAGACCCTGAAAATATTCCTCTTCTTATGAAAAGTGCCAATGCTTATACAGACATGCTGTTGCTGAAAGGTGATAATGAAGCTGGAAAAATGGCTTTAGTCCGGTATAAAAAAGTAACCGGCCTGGCATCACCTAATTCAAAAGAAGCTGCTATTGCAAAAGAAATGATAGATGAACTTAACAAAAGAGTAAGATAAGTATATTAACAGCATGCTTACCATTGTTTGGAGATACCCATTTGGAATTGGTTATCCCAGCCATATTCTCTATAGGTTCTAAGATTTCTGTAGTATGCTGCTTCAAAAGTAAAATCTTTTACTGGTGCTAGTCTGAATCCAAATACCATATCCATGTTGTCTTTATCATCACCGCCAGCAACTTCTCCAACTAATTCCCAGATAAATGAAACTCTGTCGGTTATTTCATAAGTTACGCCAAAATTATAAAGGAACCAATCTTCGTCTTCTTTATTCAATAAAGCGCCTAATTCAAGATTTGCAGTTGCTTTATCTGTTTCTTTTGTTGTTACGCAGCCGAAAATCTTTGTTGTAGTTTCATCTTTGGAACCAGCTGGAGCCATATTGTTAGAATTTCCGGTATCACAAGTGCAGGCGAGACCTAAGGCAAAACGGTAATAACTGTGGTCTTTCATGTCGGTATATTTAAAACCCAGCTTAATATTGCCTAAGCCATTATTAGAATCTGCTCTGGTTCTAAATGTTCTTGGTGCACTAAGACTCCAGTTTTGAATAGGAACTGTTATAGACCATTCTGCCCATTTTCCTATCCAAGTCAAGGATGTTTCAACGCTTGAAACATCACCTTCTTCAGAGTTAAAAAACGCTTGGCCTTTTGTAGAAGTTAATTCGTGATATTTATATCTGGAACTTAGAACTAATTGCTGAGCAGTTAGCTTTTCGGCAGTTTCTGCTACAAACAGCCCTCCAAGCCCAGTTGAGTTTATTGAGTTTCTTGGTGTAAGTTTAAAAAGGCTCTTTTCTTTTTCCTTGCCATAATAAGAATAAGGATTTGGATTAGTTTTGGCAGTAGAATAGATTTCATAATCGTTAAAATCTGAATACTGAGCAGGAAGTTCCTGGACAGCAGCCAGTATTATTAATGGTAATGCTAATAATAGGTTTTTAACTTTCATTTATCTATCCTGAATTATTGATAAATATTCTTTTAAAAGGAATTGTTCAATATTTTATAACTTAGCCAAATATTTCTTTAGACGTTCCGAATGTGGGAAGGGCTGTGGTGATGTTTGGCTGAGTATTTCAAGCAGTTTTTGTGCTTCTGACTTATAAGATCTGGTCTTGTTTTGTAAGAACAGAAGAGTATAAAGCTGAGCCTGATAGAACTGATGTTCCGGATGTCCGGGTTCTAGCTGATTAACTGCCTGGAATTCTGCTAATGCTTTAAGTGGCTGTCCGGAGAACATGTAAACTAGGCCGAGGTTAGAATGTGATTCAACATCGATTGGGTCTACTTCAAGCATTCTGCTCCAAACCCTTTCGTTAAGGGCGAGAATATTGAATTTCGGGTCAACATTGTAATCGTTTTTAATAAGATTCCATTGATCAACAGCTTTTTCTGCTTGTCCGCCAAGCCAATACAAGTTGCCTAGTCCGAGATGTCCTAATGGTTCATCTGGATTTGTTACAGTCAACTTGGCATAGGCATCGAAAGCATCTTTAAAGTTACCCTGAGTAGTATTCAAGAAACCAAGATTCACTAAGGCTTCTGTATTTGTTGGAGATATTTCAGCTGCTTTTCGGAAATCTTCAAGAGCTTTGGCAATAAGACCTTTTTCTGCATTTGCTAAGCCAGAACTAATAATAGTATCTGCTTTATCAGGCAATCTTTCAGATTTCTTTTCAGTAGCTTTTATCGTATACTTGCTTCCACTTTTTAGTTCATCTGGCAAGGCATATTTGCTACTGTGTTCGTTGAAACTCTGAAGTCTACTGACAACCCATTTCTTTTCCTGACTAGTCATAGTCTGGTTATTTACATTAGATTTTAATGGAGCTGTTAAGACAGGAGTTTTTATGCTACCGAATTTATCAAGCTGTTTTAAAACCCAGAGTTTATCTTCTGGGGTCATTGTGTTTTTACCGTATTCTTTCAATGCATCTGAAGAAGCAACTTTTTCTGGTTTAATCTTTGAATTATTGTCTGTATCGTTGATTCTTCTGACAATCTGTTCTTTGACTTCCATTGCATCTTCAACTGATGGATATTGAGCAGGAGCCATCATTTTGGTAATTTCCCATATTTTTTGTCTTGCATGATTTTTTATGGAAGAACCATTTGGAGCTTTTGCGTAAAGACTTTCATAAATATCTCTGGCAGGTTTTAAACGATTTAGTCTTATTCTAGCTAAACCGCAGAGTGCCATAGCTTTATGGTAATTTGGATTTACACGCAAAGCATCCAGTGCATAACTTTCCGCAGAATCAAATTCTTTTGATTCATAAGCTATTAAACCAAGATAATATTTGGGTTCTGCTTCGTTATACTTAAGTGCTTCTGCTTGAGCAAAGAATTCTTTTGCATAATGCATTTTCCCAAGTTTTTGATGCATTCTCCCAATATTCATAATTATTTCATAATCATTGGGTTTAAGTTTGCATGCTTTTTCAAATGCTGAAAGAGCAGGTAAATTTAATCCAGAGTCAGCATATAATTCTCCAAGAGCAAGATAAGGTTCGTATCTATCTGGATCAAGTCTCTGACATTCAAGATATTTTTCTTTTGCTCTATTTACTAGACCACTTTTACGAAACTCGTTGCCTTCGGCCATGAGTTTGTCTATTGGAGCTGGAGATTTTATTTCAGGAACAGGAAGTTCCGTATGTCTGGAATGAGCTAACTCTATTTTTTTCTGAAGATTTGCAACAACTTTGTTTAAAGCTGTATTTGAAATAGTATTTTTCTTTAGTTTTTCAAGAGTAGCTAAGGCTTCTTCTGCATTATTGGTCTTGGCTAATGCTATAGCTTTGAACATTAATGCCTTATCATGGGTTGGATTAAGATCTAAGACAGAGTTAAATGCATCTAATGCTTGTTTGTAATCTTTAGTAAGATAGTAAGATAAACCTAGATTATATCTGGCAATTATATAATTTGGATTTAAATCTATTGCTCTCTTAAAAGATTGAATTGAACTCTTTAATTCACCAGATTTAAATAAAACCCAACCTAGAGTATGATGGAATTCGGGTTTCATTCCATTTATTTCTATTGCTTTCTTAGCATATTTAAGTGCAACATCAAGTTTTTCTTCTTTGGTTGCATAAATGTAAGCTAAGCCGTTTAATGCTTCTTCATGATTAGGCTGAAGTGTTAAAGCCTGTGAAAAACTTTTTTCGGCATCAGCTAGTCTGTTCAATTGCATATAGCATTGAGCAAGTATAGAATGTATATCTGCGATGTCAGGATGACTGCTTCTAAGGTATACCAGTCTTCTTACTGCTTCATCATAATTACGCATGTTAACAAGCTTGGCAATTTCACGTAATCTTGGGAATACGTCTTCAAGCTTTTCTTCTGCCTGTTTTCCGCCCAAACCAGGCATATCTTTAACATATTTATTGACTTCAACTGTCTTCGTTGGAGTTTTAGCTGCAGTATAGCTGATCGGGGAGTCTCGACGTGCAATCTGATCCATCATAATAGTTATGGTCTTGATTGCATTTTTTGCCTGCTGACTATTTGGAGGGCAGTCTTTCAAAACTTTGCGCATTTCTTCAAGAGCATCATCTATTTCGTTATTTTGGGCTAATATTAATGCTCTGTTGTATCTTGCTTCAATAAAGTCTGGTTTTAATTTAAGGGCATTGTTGATGTTACTTAAAGCAGTTCTGTTGTCACCCTTCTTTGCATTGGTAAGAGCTAATGCATAAAGAGCCTGAGCTGTTTCTAATTTGAGTTTTCTTGTTTTTAATTCTGCATCAACTGCTTCATCACTTTTACCAGCATCAAAAAGTTTACTAGCAGAATCTGTATATTCTTTTAATTTGTTTTCTCTAATTAAAACAGCTTGTTCCAATGCGATAGAAGCTTGGTGATAAATTTTTAAACTCATATAACAATTGCCTAAACGGAACCAGTTTTCGGAATTGTTCGGATTTAATTTGGCAGCTTTTTCTAAAGATGGTAGAGCTTCCTGGTATGCTTTTCTGTTCTGAGCTAAAGTACCATGCATGCTACAAGCCTGAGCCAGATTGTTTTGTAAAGCTGTAATTTTTCTTGTGGTAGCCATGGCTTTATCATTTAAGCCTTTACTTTTTTGCCCAGAGAAAACTTGTTTATATTCGATTAATTTTTTTTCAATTACTTCAATTAAGCGTTTAGCATAGTTTTCGGCTTCCTGACTATGGTTGAATTCGTAGCTTAATCCGGCAATATTGAAAAGAGCACGTTCATGATTAGGATCTATTTTTAAGCACTGACTTAGAGCTTTATATGCTTCTTTTCTTTTTCCTGTTTTTAAATAGGCATAACCAGCAAGAAACCAGGTTTGGGCATCTCCACCGTTAATCTTTATGGCTCTTGATAATCTATCTGCTGCAGCTGAATAATTATTTTGAGAAATAAGAGAATTTCCTTCATTTATAAGGGTTGCTGCATCATCTTCTTGTTGGCGTTTTTTTCGTCTGGCTTCGTTAGCAAGTATTTCTTTGCTTTTGCCATCTAACGAAAGAACAATTAAATCTTGAGCACGATAAGCTTCTTTTGAGTCCTTGGGTGCATCTTTCAAGATTCCACGGCCTATTTTCATGGCTTCTTCCCATTGACCTTGCCTATAAAATTCTTCCATTTGTGCAAGGTTGCGGGAAATAGAATCTTCGTAAATAGATTCAACTGATGCAGCTTGTGAAAGCGGCATGGAAAGAAGTAATAGGATTGTTGCCGATAATATATGCTTTTTCATAATAATATGTTTCTGCTAATATATCGGCAAGTATTTTATTTGTTTTTAGATAAAATAAAGCTTGCTTTCGCAAGCTTTATTTATGTTTTATAAACTTATTCTGGTATTACTCTAATGACTGTTATTTTTCTTGAGTCTGAGTGTGTTCTAGTTCTTCTTGTTTTAAAGCTTCTATTTTTTCTGCTTTTGTAACAACAGTAAAATACTTTTTGGTCAGCTTAATAATTACAGGTGATAGTGCAAGTAGTGCTATCAAGTTAGGAATTGCCATCAGTCCGTTAAGTGTATCCGATATGTTCCAAACAAGTTTTAAACTTGTAATTGAACCAATTAATACTACAAAACAGTATATTATTTCATAGATTCGTATTATTTTGTGACCAAATAGAAATTCTGCACAGCGAATGCCGTATAATGCCCATCCGAGAATTGTAGAAGCGGCAAAGAGTAAAAGACCACTAGCTATAAGCAAAGAACCGATTTGAGGGCCGAATACAGATTGAAATGCTAATGAAGTAGCTTTTGCATCAGCGAATTGAATATTGCCATAGCATTGTTCTGCAACTCCAGATGTCATAACAACTAAGGCTGTTAAAGTGCAGATACATATTGTTGAAACAAATACTTCAAATATACCAAATAATCCTTGTTTTACAGGATTGGTTTCAGAAGAATGGGCATGAGCCATAGGAGCAGAACCTAGACCAGCTTCGTTTGAAAATACGCCTCTTGCGATTCCTCGGCTCATAATGTTAATAATAGTATTTCCTGCTAACCCTCCGCCAATTGCTTTAGCATTGAAAGCACACTGGAATATTGAAAGAAATGCTCCCGGCAAACGTTCAATATTAACAAGAACAACTATAATAGCACTTAATATATATACAATAACCATTATAGGAACTAGGCGTTCTGTAACAGCACCAATTTTTGAGACTCCGCCGATTAGAACAAAAGCAGCTAGAGCCGAAATGGTTATTCCGGTAATTAGTCTTACAGTAAATTCTGAATTTTTGGTTAACGGATCAGAAGAAAATGCGTTGATGACATTTACGACTTGTTCGGCAATAGAGTTGATCTGTGTTAAGTTACCTATTCCTAGAGCAGCAATTGCGCCAAACAAAGCAAATGCAACGGCTAGATATCTCCATTTGCGCCCAAGACCATTCTTTATATAATACATTGGTCCGCCTATCCAGTCGTCATTTTCATTTTTTTCTCTATATTCTATCGCTAGTGTTACTTCACTAAATTTGGTACACATTCCAAAAAGTCCAGATACCCACATCCAGAAAATAGCACCGGGACCACCTAGAATTAATGCGCCTGTAACGCCGGCAATGTTTCCGACACCTACTGTTGAAGCTAGAGCTGTTGTCAAAGCCTGGAAAGGAGTCATCGCACCTTTTTGGGCTTTACCTCTATTCATAATTTTTCCTATGGTATTTTTTATGACGTGACCAAAATGGAAAAATTGAGGAAACTTCGTTCTAATACTGAGATATATGCCTGTTCCGACAAGTAGAAACAGCATATAGGGACCCCAGACAAATTTATTTAAATCACTATTGATGTTTTCAATAACGCGCAAAAAAATATCAAAGTCCATAGATCATTTCTTTCCTGTGTACATACAATCATTTCTATAACGCAAAGTTATATCACACAAAGTTGTATAATTAAACTTTTTTGTTTTCTATTTTGTATTTAAAGATAATTCGTTTTGAATAAATAGCTATGAAATTATGATATAATTTAAAAAAATGGAGGGATATGATGCTTCGTTATCTAACAGCTGGTGAATCTCACGGTCCTGCTTTAACTGCTATTTTAGAAGGTATGCCTCCTGGAATAAAAATAGAGCCGGAAGATTTTGATCTGCTTTTAAAAAAACGTCAGGTTGGTTATGGTAGAGGTAAGCGCTGTAAAATAGAACCCGAAAAAGTCGAAGTGCTTTCTGGTATAGTTAATGGCTTAACTATAGGTACTCCAATTGCTTTAATGATACGAAATTCAGACTATGATAACCATAAGCATTATATGGCTCCATTTAATGCAAGTAATACTGAAGCTGGAAAAATAAATGTTCCTTTACCTGGACATGCAGATTTGCCTGGAATGATTAAATATGGTTTTAAAGATTGTCGTTACGTTAGAGAAAGAGCATCTGCTAGGGAAACAGCAATAAGAACAGCTATGTCTGTTCCTGCTAGATGCCTTTTAAAAGAAAATGGGATTACATCTGTATGTATGGTTGAAAGTATTGGCGGAATAAAAGCAGATTTAAATCTAACTGCTTCTAAAGATGAAATAGAAAATGCTATTAACGAAGTTGGAGATGAATTTCTTACGCCAGATAAGAAAATAGTTAATGCTTGGAAAGATCTTATAGATGATTGTGAAAAAAAGAATGTTAGTCTTGGTGGGAGCGGTGTCGTTATCTTTTATGGCTTACCAGTAGGCTTAGGCAGTTATGTAGAATACGATAGGCGATTAGATGGAAAATTAGCATCGGTAATAATGTCTATTCCTGCAATTAAAGGAGTAGAAATTGGTAATGCTTCAGAATTAACTAAAATGCATGGTAATTCTGTAGATGAAATAAAATACGGAACAAAAGGATTTTATCGATTTGGGAACTATTCTGGTGGATTAGAGGGTGGAATGACCAACGGGCAACCTCTTATAATTCGTTTTTATATGAAACCTCTGCCTTCAAATTCTATGGTCAATTCAGTTGACTTGATCACTAAAAAAGTCAGCAAACCTGGTTTTTATAGGTCTGATATTCAAGCTGTTACTGCTGCGGCTGTTGTAGTTGAATCAGTAGTTGCGTTAGAATTAGCTTCTCAACTCTGTTAATAACTCTTGATTTTAAAAATCAGGGGCAACACTATAACAAGGTTACCCCTGTTTCTTAAAATTCGGAGTTATTTTCAGAATGAGGTATCAAAAGCATTGTCAAAAGAGTCATCAATTGTGCCTGCTGGCTGAGGAGTGCTTACTGGAGCAGCGGCTGAGTAATTGCCTACTGGTGCCATACCTGTATCAGGAAGCAGTGAACTTGGAGCAGCAGATTCGATGCTTTGAGCAATGATGTGTGGAGTAATAAGGATAATCAATTCCTGAGAAGAACCTGTTTTACCCTTATAACTGAAGAGAGATTTAATTATAGGAATGTTTCCAAGCAAAGGAATCTTGTTGTTTTCTTTGTTTTCTTCATCTCTAATCAAACCGCCGATCAGTATTTCTTCACCGTCTCTTACACGAACTGTGGTCTTGGCAGAACGAGTACCAATAACTGGATACATACCGTTGTTAGACCAGGTTTCAACGAAGGATACTTCTGGTTCTGCATCAACAGTAATGTAACCGTCATCGTTGATTCTAGGTGTAATCTTAAGTTTAATACCGGTATCTTTTTCTTTTGGTGGTTGGTCTGCACCACCAGGATAAATAACCTTGGTGCCGACTGTAATGCTGGCTTCCTGACCGTTAACAGCAGAAATCTTTGGGTTGCTCAATACTTTGTTTTCGTTACGTTTTTCTAAGCAGGCAAATGTTGCTTTGAATAACATGCTTTCTCTGTAGAAATCGCCTAGACCAAAAATTTCACCACGCTGATCTGTGAAGCTATCCTGATAGAGGCCAGAATTTGGATTCTGAGCAAAGAATTCTTTTGTTGAAAGAACTGGAATATTATCCATATCTTGTACACCAGTAGAATTGACACCAGCCTGCCATTTGAATCCAATTCTCTTTTCTGCATCTGTTTTTACTTCAACGACCTTAGCTTCTATCATGACCTGATGAACTGGTGTATCTATTGTTTCAATGAGCTTTTTAACTTCATCAAGGAGTTCCTTGCTGCCTGAAACGATTACAGCGTTAATGCGTTCATCTGTTGCAACTTTAATATCTTTTCTGATTGTTGAAGATATAACTTTACTTACATCAGCTGCTTTTGCATATTGAAGTCTTTTTGTAATAGTCAGACCTTTTTCAAAAGCTTCGACAAGTTTCTTTTCGTCTGCAAGTATCCAGGTGTTACCAATCTTTCTAACTGCAAAACCATTTGTTTTTGCAATTAAATTCATGGCTTCTTCGTAATAAACGTCAGACATTTTGACTGTTACTTGACCACGAACACTTTTTTCAGCAATAATATTTGTTCCTGATTGCTGAGCGATTACCTTGATGATCTGACGAATATCAGTATCGCGGAAATCAAGAGTAATGTTGTCCTCGGCCATTGCTGCACCGGGGAACCATGATGCTGCTGCGAGAGCTGCAGACAATAGAAGTATTTTACTTCTCTTTTTGGTTTTACCCATGAACCTCATTGTTCTATACCTCCGAACGGTAATAGTCTGAAAATATATATCACAAGCTATTTATATAGCTATGACAGTAGACTCATCGACAGGTTTTATTTATTCTTTAAGCTTTATTTTAATTTTTTTTATTTTTTTTCGAATTAACTGCCAGAAATAGCTAAAATTAAAAGAAGCCTTAGCTTTTATCAGCTAAGGCTTCTTTTTGTTTTAAGAGATTTATCTTATTTTTCATCTCCGCCAATTTTGAAGGTATGTCGTCTTTGTTCCTTGTTTGAATAAACAACTACTCTGTCAGCATAAATATCAACTACTTTAAATTTCCCTTCAACAATCTGGTCCTTTGAAATTGTTAATTCTTCATTTTCAAATTTTACAATTGCTAAACGATTGCCTTCATTGCCAACAATACCACTAACAAATAATTTGATTGGTTTTACTGGAGGTGGAGCAGGGGCTTTCTTTTCCTGAGGTTTTACTGCAACAGGCTGCTGTCTGACAGGAGGTAATACAACTTCTTTTTCAATTATCGGTTTAAAAGGATCTTTTTCTGGTTTTTCCAAAATAGGAGCCCATTTACCACTTTTAAGTTCAAGTGTTGCTTTACCAAATTTTTCATCTTTGGTACACATTCTTTTACAAAGATCTTCTATAATTTCGGATTCAGATTTATCCGCATTTGAAGCTGCATTGCTTTCAGAAGATTCTCCCATTCCATCAATTCCGAATTCATCATCTTGAGCTCTAACTTGTGGTGCAGTCAATAATACTAACGAAGCCATACTAATAACTACTAAGAACTTCAGAGATATTAACTTACGCATTTTTTTTCTCCCTTCTTGTCTTTATTAAAGTATGTACACTTTTGCACTAAGATTGACGCTGAGCATAGGACTTTTACTTTCTTTGTCAATGTCGTTTGAAACAGATATGTTCATTGAGCCAACAGCAAGATTAATAATTCTTCTCTTTTCCATAACATTTAAGAAACATGTAATATTCTTAAATGTGCCAAGAATGGTCATTTCTACTGGAAGTTCGTTCCAGTCTTCGGCTCTAACCAATGGGTTAATTCTAATATCCTGGAATTTGACATTGAACTTATTGGCTATGATTTCTGTAGAATCAAGAAGCTTTGGAACAACTTTATTCAAAGGAATAGAATCGGTCTGTAATTTACTCTTAATTTCTTCTTGTTCTTGTATGTCTTTTTTTAATTTGGAAATTTCGTTTCCAATGTTTTGAAGCTTTCTTTTTTCATCTTCTAAGGAAGATTTTTTCTCTTCAAGTTCTTTTCTATCTGTTGTAACTTTTTCATAGACTGTAGAATAGAAACCTATACCTGTTCCTAATACAATAATTATACTTAAAAATATAGCACCCATGAAATGATTATTCATATTGGATTAGTCCTCCGACGATTTTGCTGTAGCTTCTCTGGCTAAACGACAGTTGATTTCAAATCTCCAAACAGGTTTCTTTTCGTAAGTGTTTTTCGTTGCACCTGTTAAGAATACGTCTGAAAAATATTCATGTTTAAGTAGAACTTCAATAAATTCTTGAATACCTTTTGTTAGTTTTTCTTCAGAAGCATTCGGAGATTTTGACTTATTGTCTTTTTCATTGCAAGAATAAGCAGTTATTTGAACACGTCTGTCTGAATCTATACGAAGGTTAGTTATCCAAACTGTTTTTTGAGGTACTCTTGCTGTTAAAGTGTCTAGAGTCTGTGACCACTGAACAAGATTAGCACCAGAAAGACGTTGCAGTCTCTGAATATCATTTTTTACTCTGTAAAGAGTCTTCTTTAGATTATCTCTTTCAGTAACTTTAGTGCTCTGTCTTTTATTTTCAGATTCTAAATCTGATACTTCTTGTTTGATGTCATCGTTGGCCGTTCTAGCCCATTCTTCACCAGCTGTCCAGGCAAAGAACATACCAATACCGACTATTACTACCAAACACCATGGAATAATATTACCTATCGGAATTCGCTTTGCACGTTTTTCGGTTAATAAGTTAATCCTAATCATTTAATCTTCAGCCACTCCTCTCAATGCTAGACCAATAGCTACAGTGAACTGCTGAAGATTATTATATAGTTCTTCAGTGTCTGGAACTACGACTGCGATACCTTCCAAAGGATTACCAATATTAACGTCAACACCTAATTCATTCATTAAATAGGTACTGAAACCACCAAGATTAGCACTTCCTCCAGAAAGAATAATTTTGTGAATCATTGGTTCACGAGATTGGGCTTTAAAATAGTCGAATGATCGGCGAATTTCAGAAGCAAGTTCGTCAACAGTTCCTTGAATTACTTCAGCTATTTCACTAGAAGCACCTTCAGCTATAGAACCTTCTTGAATCTTCATTGCTTCTGCTTGTTCGAAATCTTGTTTTAGGGTATCTCTAAGACTTTCGGTAATGTTGTTCCCAGCTATAGGGATATTACGTGTAAATTCAAGAATACCGGATTTAAGAACAGAAATGTTAGTAGTTCTAGCACCAGAATCAATGATTGCTACAACTTCTCCGCCTTCTTGAGAATCTGCCGTCTGCATAAATGAGTTTTCCAAAGCATTGATTGCCGCTATTGTATCAACATCAACAACTTCACATTTACCAGCAGCTTGCTTGATAACTTCTGTATAAGAATTTACAAGGTCTTTCTGAGCTACAACCAGTAGAATCTTATATTTTCCACCGCCTTCTTCTTCTTCTTCAACCTGTTTTAATACAGAATGTGCGATACTTACTTCATCAATAGAATAAGGAACATACTGTTCTGCTTCAATTTTTACAGTCTGGTCAAGTTCTTCTGGCGCCATAATTGGCAACTTTACGAAACGCATAATAACGTTTTGACCTGATACAGAAGCGAATATTCTAGATGGTTTGATTTTATGAACTTTGAGAACTTCCTTGATTACCTCAGCAACAGCCTGGGAATCGCCGACTGAGCCATCAGACATGGCGTCGGGGGGTAGCGGCATGTAACCGTAGTTGGTTAGTTCTGGCATTCCGGAAGGATTCTTCTTCAGTTGTACAATCTTTACGGCTGAGGTACCAATATCAATACCTACAGCTATATTGCCTGAATCAAAGATACCCATATTGCTCTTCCTCCAAAATTATGCCGAATTACAATCGACATAGAAATAAATTACTCGTCAGTTTCTTATCGGCTGTTATCTGATTAATGTTAACACAATTAAAGAGTTTTTTTAATAGCCAAGATTTTTTAGGGCAACTCCTTGATAATAATGTGCTAGAATCTGTCGGTAATTCCAACCTATTTTCCCCATTTCTACGGCGCCAGATTGGCATAAACCAACCTGATGACCAAAGCCACGGCCAAATAAGTTTATTTTTATTACTGGTTTCAGTATTTTCTTTTTGTTAGGAGTTTTTATAGTCGTAGTAGTTATTGATTTACTGTTACTATAATTGCTCCTTTTATTATTATCCACACTTTCGTCTGATAACGCAATAGTTTTTCCTAAAGGATTATAAGAAATACATTTCCATCCTTCTGATGGAATTCTAATTCGCTGAAGTCCCTTTGAAGTATATACCAGTAATTGCTTAGGTGAATACTGAGTTTCTGAAAAACTGGTAATCAAAACACTTGGTATATTTTTATACTGAATAGGTTTGGAGTTTTCTTCATAATGCAATTTTTTTTCTTTGGCTAAGGCTATAATATTGGCCTTTTCTTCTCTGTCATCAAGTATAAATGTTGTGCTGGGAAGATTGAATATGCGTCGGATGGTAGTGCCCTTTACCTTCTGCTCTCCATCTTTCGTTTGAAATACAATGTAAGAAACTCTGTCCATCAGTGAAGGAGCTTCTATCGAAACTCCATATACTTCGCCTAGTTTTATTCCTTCTTTAGATAAAGCCGTTCTTATTTCGCTAATTGTTAATTCTTTGTTCCATCTGTATTTGGTGCCTTTTTCGCAGAAGTTGCAGGATACGCGTCTTAAGAATGGTTCAGGAATTCCGCCCCATACTTCTTCGTTGTTAGAAGTCATGCCGCCGCAAGTAGCATGATATAAGGCACTTATAGGCTTAGAATTATAAGATAATATATAACCTCTGGTGTCTTTTATTGCTTTGTCTACAGAAGCACTTTCAGCTTTAATTCCGAAATAGACCTGGCAATGGGTGGTGTTGCATACGTCTGCTCCGTCAGAACCGTGTCTTCCCTTGTTTGCGTATGCGTAAGTTCTAGCTATTACTGTCTGTGCCTTTAAAGATTCCTGAGGTGAACTTGCACCAATTTCTCTCCCGACAACTCCACGAAGGTAGTCTTCTATAGAGATTTCATTCACTGCAATAGCGCCTTTTTCAGTAAGTTTAAGAGATAGTTTACCTCGATATTCTGTTCCATTAAATGTAAAAATGTTTTTGTTTGGCTTAACATATAATATTTCATTAAGATGTTCGATTTTTTTCTTTTTCTTTGCTTTTTTGTCTACAGTAGAAGTCCAGTTAAAACTGCCATTATTTTTAAGATGATTAATGTGCTTGCCTTTAGAATTAGTTATTGAACCACCGTTTGGCAAGACAATACTTACATTAGTGTGATTTTCAGTTCCTAATTTAACTTTAAGAATAGGTTCAGGAATTCTTTCTCTTCTGGCGGTTCTTTCTTCTTTGAGCTTTTGAGGCTTTGTAACAGGCTTAGAAGTGTTTGAAGTTATTTTGGTATCTTTTGAGAGCGTCTGAATTGTTTTACCAGAAGATTTTGTGTCTTTTAAAGAATCATTTTTTGCCTTGGCAGAAACAGAACTGGTCTTTAATGTAGTTGTTGTTGAAGGTTTTACAGAAGTAGTTTGGGTTTTGGATTCTGTTGCCTTATTTGTTGAAGAAACAGAAGTTCTTACCGAGCTAGTTGAAGATGATTTTGAATTAGAAGCAGGTGCAGAATCGGTTGTGCTAGTGCTTTCTTTTGAAGATTTTGAAATAGTTGATGTTTTACTTGAAATTGTTATTGGAGAAGAAGATTTAATTGTTGTTTTTGGGGCTGAAGAAGTAGTTTTTTCTGTGCTTTTGGACTGAGTAGAGTTTGTTGTGACGCTAGGCTTTCTTACTGCCTTTTTGGGCTCGGTGGGGTCTTTCCTATATGTGTTAGGTGTTATTGGAATGACTTTAGCATCTAAATCCTTTGCTGCTTCTGCTCTGTCAATTAAAGCAAAGCAAAACATCAGAACAAGTATTTGTAAATATATAGTATTTTGTTTGCTCATCCTTTATTTTTTTGCCTTTATACTAATTCTTCTATCTGTTCACGTTATTAGGTGTTGAAACACCATAAATCTGGAAAATGTTTTTTATCCTCTTTGTATCTATCATGTTCGCTGAATATACAGCCGCAGTATTTCTGCCTGTAAAGTTCATATTTTCTTGCCAGTTCATGTGAGCCTCTAAAACCAGGCCTGAAATCGGTGTAATGAAATCTCACATTATACTTTTCTGCAGCTTCATTACCCACTTTTTGCAGAAGCTCATGATTTTGATATGGGCTGATTAAAAGGGTAGTAGATATTTCATCAAAACCTAGTTCCTGGGCTTTTTGAGCTGTTGCTTCTAATCTGAGTCTATAGCAGACGGCGCAGCGCTCAGGACCGTAATGACTATCCAATGCTTCTAGAAACCTGTTTAGACCATATTCTGCATTACCTTTTACTATCGGTAGTTCGTAAATCTTAGCCATCTTGATAAAGGAAGCCATTCTTTGATAATGTTCTACAAAAGGATGTATATTGGGATTTTCCCAGAATACAGAGGTCTGCCCTTTACCAATTTCTGCTTCCAGAATTGGATAAGAGCCAGATAAGCAAGGTCCGCAGCAAGTATGCAGCAATATGGTCATAAATAGTTAATTCCCGCTTTCAGAAATCATTTTCCCAGACAGAGTCCAGTTTCGGGCAGAATCAATTTTTACTTTAACAAAGCTACCAATAAGACTGCTATTGCCTTCAAAATCTACAGGTCTTCCTGTTCTTGTTTTGCCAAGAAGCCGCTTGTCTGAACGAGAAGTTGGTGATTCAACCAGAACTTCAAAGGTTTTGCCGACTTGCTTTTGGCTTTCTTCATTGGAAATCTGATTCTGCACTTCTATTAAACGAGCTAATCTGCCTTTTTTGACCTCATCACTGAGCTGCTCTTTCATTGAAGCTGCTTTTGTCCCGGGTCTTGGTGAGTAGTAATACATATATGCAGACTCATATCTGATTTCTTTAACCAGATTGATTGTGTCTTCAAATTCTTCTTCTGTTTCACTAGGGAAACCACAGATAATGTCTGTACTTAAGCTGACATTAGGAATATACTTTCTGACTTTGTGAATTAGATCAATGTAGTGTTCACGAGTATAACCGCGGCGCATTAATTCAAGAATTCGGTTATTCCCGGCCTGGAAAGGCAGATGGTATTGTTCGCATACTTTTGTTAGAGCAGAAATACGTTGTATTGCATTTTCTGTAAAATCTCTAGGATGAGAAGTCAGGAATCTTACCCATTTTATGCCGTCTATCTTTTCTATTTCTTCAAGAAGAGTTGCAAAACCTTCTTTCATACCCAGGTCTTTCCCGTAGACATTAACGTTTTGTCCTAAGAGCATTATTTCTTTAACGCCTTTTGAGGCCAGATCTTTAATATAGGCAAGTAAATCTTCTATTGGTCGGCTGATTTCTGGACCTCTAACGTATGGAACTATGCAGTATGAACAAAAATTGGTGCAGCCTCTGATGATGTTTACCATTGCTGAGAAAGGTCTTGTTAAAACTATGCCATCAGTGGTTTCACCTTCAAAAGTCCCTTTGCCTGCAAAACTGCCAAGAGCTTTTTTATTAGCTGTTTCTTCTAATAACTTAGGAAGCTGGTTGATATCGTTGGGACCGAAGACCATATCTACCATTGGTAGTTCTTTTAACAGTTCTGCTTTATGATTCTGAGCCATACAGCCGGAAACTCCAATGATTAAATCAGGATTTTTCTGCTTTAAAGGATTAAGTGACCTGATCCTTCCGTAAAGGCGCTCTTCAGCATGCTGTCTTACACTGCATGTATTAAAAAGAATCAAATCTGATTCTTCTTCGTTTTCTGTTTCTTGGTAGCCAAGAGAAATAAGAATGCCTCGCATTCGCTGGGCATCAGCCTGATTCATCTGACAACCGAAAGTATGTAAAGTAAAATATTTGTTTTTATCCATAAATTGCAATTCTATCATATTCAACTGTTTATTATCAATTGTTTGAACAGTTTATTTTAATCTGAAATTTGATGAAAAGCTGAATTGATTGTAGTGATAAAACTATGATAACATTAATATAAATATTGGGAGGGGAAAATGAAAACTCTAAAGCTTTTTATTCAATCCGCAGAAGAACAAACTGAAAACTGTGAATTGGCAAGAATACCTGAAATAATAAAAGAACATGATGAATCCTGTTTTAGAAGTTCATTTTTTTCTGAAGAAGGTAAAAACGATTGTTTTGGACCTTTAACTTTAACATTTGCTGTAAGAACTGCAAAAGATTTGCTTCTAGAAGGCTGTGAATATCAAGGCATTGAAATAAAACTTGAAACAGCAGGGAAACTGCTTCCGGCTATTCCTGCACATGCAGAATTGCAAAAACTTCTCGAAGCTTCAGACACTATAGTTCATGTCGATGGCCATATTTACAAGCCTAATACTGAAGTTTTCGGGTTTCAGCAGGTTTATGACGATTCAGTAAAATGTATAGATGGTTTGAAAAAACTAGGTTTTAATAATGAATCAATGGCTATTTATGCAACTCCAGATGATATAACTGTAGAAGTCAGCCCTTCTGCTGTCGGCCTTGAAGGCAACAATGAATTATCTTCCAGGTATTATAAACTTTTATGTCATTTGGCTGATGTTAAAGACGTCGGCGGAAAGCCTCAGAAGACAGATGTAAAAACCATTCTTCTCAATTCTGTCCTTCCAGAAGGTAAAACATTACTACCTGGCAGTCCACACCCGACGATGCGTAGAGTAAAAGTTGGGGTAGGGGCTTCTCATTTTGCTTATGGTATTGCTGCTTTTTCTGATACCTGTGGGAAAAAGCGTTCGAAAGATGAGTGTATTCAAGAGGCTTTAAACTGGTTAAAGTTTATTGATAAAGAATTGCCAGCAGTTAAGGGAATTCGAGAACTCCTTGATACTTTACCCAATGTAGCTTTACCAGGTAAATCTAACAAGGGGCAAATGGTTCAGACTGCAGCATCTCCAGTTGCTGCTGCTTCAAATGTTTCTGCACCTACTTCAACCAAAACATTTATAGGGGTCTTTCAGTCGTTAAAAGCAGAATTAGAAGATGCTAAGAATGATTTTAAAGACATTCCACAAGGAATAACTGCTTTTTCTACTGGCTTAGATAAAATATTAGGTCATGGCTGGTCTATTGGAGGGCTTCATTTGATAGTCGGTGGAAGAGAGCAAGGAAAAGCTTCTTTCCTTCTTCAGCAAGCCATTCTCTCAGAGAACAAAATTCCTGTATTATATATTTCTTATGAACAGAATCTGAGAAACTTTGTAATGAATTCTGCCTGCTTAATCGGCGGTATTAATAAGTCAGAAATGATTGCTGGTCTTGTGGGACCTAATGCTAACCATGTCAAGGCCGCTTTGGCAGCTACTGTAGATAAACTTCAGGCTAAGCTTTCCCAGAATTTGTATTTTTCAGGAAACGAAGCTGGCAGAGTTAAATTTGAGGCTGATGACATTCTTCAGCTTGCAGATATGCTTCCTGAAGCTCCTAGCAAAATGATTGTGATAGAGTCAGTTTCAGAAGATGATTTAGGCGAAAGTGCTTTTGAACAGCTACAGAAACTTAAAGCCGCCGCCGCAGCTAATAATTACTCTATACTGATGAGTATTCATTCGAAGAATTCTCTGGTTAAACGTCCTAATGTTATTGAAGAATCTGATCTTGCCTATTTGGATAGATACCAGAGATTCAGCGATACTATTATCTGTCTGGAAACCGAAAAGACAAATCTTCGTAAATTTGTTGCTTTGGTAAAAGGTCAGGTTGATGCTGCTCTGGTTGCTAATCTTGAACAAAAAGCTCTGCAGCTTTGCGGAGGTAAAAGATTAAAAACAGATTCATATTGCTTCTCAAGAATAATTCATAACAGAAACGGGAAGCGAGATATGATTCTATTCCTTTATCAGCCAGACATGGGAAGATTCTTTGAATTGGCTACTGTACCGCTTTCACGCCCGTAATTTCCATGCTATTCAAAAACAGATATATTGTATATGGAAGAGTGCAAGGCGTTGGTTTTCGGCGTTTCGTGCTTCGATGTGCTGATGAATACTCTGTCGGCGGTTGGGTTAAGAACCGCCCCGATGGCAATGTTGAGATAGAAGCTATTGGAACTCAGCCTGAATTAAGCGGATTTCTAGATAGAGTAGCTCAGGGGTCCTGGTTTTCTAATGTCGAAGAAATTGAAGAAGTTACATCTAGTCAGATAGACAATGCTTCTAGGGAATTCCGAATTATCAGAGGCTAAGAGAAAACCCGCTGGTATACCAGCGGGTTTTCTCTTTTAGCCTAACTTAGCGCTTAAATCTTGTAACGCTTCGTTTAATGTTTCCGTAAATGTTGGATGAGGTCTCATCGCTATCATTAACTGTTTGACTGTAAGTTTATTAGCGACTGCTTGTGAGAGTTCACAAATCATTTCTGTAGCATGCTCGCACATAAAATGAGCACCTAATACAACTCCGGTTTCTGCATTGGCTACTACTTTCATGAAGCTGCGGTCACCGTTTATAATCAGGTTGCGAGCATTGGCACCTAATAAGCCTTTGCCTACCTTTACTGGAATACCATCTTCTTTGGCTTTGGCTTCTGTTAAGCCTACAGAAGCAATTTCCGGTCTACTGTAAATACAACTTGGAACTAGATTCAAATCTGTATTGCTGCCCTTCCCAAACATTGATTCTACGCAGGCTGTGCCTTGGGCAGAAGCTACGTGAGCTAGCTGTACAGTAGAAGAGACATCACCCACAGCATAGACTCCTGGAATGCTAGTTTGGAAATTGCTGTCTACTACCAGTCGGCCTCGTTCTGTTGCTGGTTGAAGTTCTTGAGCAAATGCTCCGACAAAGTAAGGTTTGCGACCTATAGCACAGAGAACAACTTCGCCTTGAACAGAGCCAGCGGTGCCTTTTTGCTCATAGTTTACCTTAAGACCACCATCAACTTTTTCCACGGATTTAACCATAGCGTTCAAGGCCATTTCTACACCGCGTTTTTTCATAATCATGCCAAGACCTTGTCCTAGTTCGCGGTCGATAATAGGTAACAATCGGTCTAACCCTTCTAGAATAGTTACTTTACAGCCAATATCGTTGAAGAAGGTTGCAAATTCTACACCTATAACTCCGCCGCCTATGATAACAATAGAATTGAAGTGGCGGCCATTGCCTACCAGAATTTCATCAGAGGTCAATACGCCTTCCTGGTCTAATCCTGGAATTGGTGGGCGAGCAGGCACAGAACCAGTAGCAACAAGTATTTTTTTGCTAGAAATAAGTTCTTCACCTTGTTCACTCGAAACTTTTACCTGACCAGGGGCCGTAATTGTACCTTGACCATGAATCAGCTCAATGTGAGCCGATTTAAACATACTTTCTATACCAGCAGACAACTTGGTTGATATTTCTTTATTGCGTTCCAAAACAGCATCAATATTGAAATTCACTCCGTCTGCACTTACGCCAGCTACACCTCCAGCACTGATTTCATGATAGAGACCAGAGGAATGAAGCATATTTTTAGTAGGAATACAGCCCCTGTTCAAACAGGTTCCACCTGTCTGACGGTTTTCTACTACGGCCACAGAGGCACCTAACTTTGCTGCACGCAATGCTGCTACATATCCGCCTGGTCCAGCGCCGATAACTATAAGATCAAATTCTTTCATGGTAAAATCTCCTGTTCTGTCAGCAGGTTGATAATATCCTGCTGTATATCTGGCTTCAGCTCAGTATCAGATAGGGCTAGAACGAGCTGATTTATAGAAAATTCTTTGTTGGTAAAAGTTTGTTTTAAAACCTCTGCTAATTGCCAATCCATGGCATCAGTCCAAATTTGAACGGCATTGATATAGCCTCGCTCAACTCCTAGTTCTAAGCTTATTTCTCCCCAGGAAAAGCGTTTAGAACAACTGAAATTCAATGGTAAATCTCTGCCGTAGAGCCATTCTTTGCTGGCATTTCGTTGTCTTAACTGTTCTATGGTATTTTGGTTCAATTCCTCTATTTTAAGCTCTTTGGATTGTAATTCGTATACTTTTTCGAAAGCACGAACCATATCTTGTGATAAGCTTTGGCAGGTCATCTCTGGTGCCAATTCCCGCAAGTTTATTACTCTTGAACGAACAGAGGCTACTCCTTTAGCTTTTAACTTGGCTGGGGAAGGGCTGAGATAGCGTTCAACCTGCTTAATATCGACATCAACCATCAGCGTTCCGTGATGATAGCTTTTTCCACCACTATGATAAAAAGCATTGCCTGAGAATTTGCAGCCTTTTGCTAAAACATCGTTGCGGCCTGAAATTTCGGCCGCAATGCCATTGGCTCTACATGCTTCCACGATTATAGATAGATGTTTTGTCAAATCGTAATCATTATCGTAGCATAGGAAAGTAAAATTGAGATTACCTATATCATGATAAACTGCCCCGCCCCCAGAAAGCCTCCGGGCAAGGCGTCCGCCTTCTTCTTCAAGACGACTAATGCGGCATTCTCGCCAAGGATTCTGGTTGCGGCCAATTACTACTGTAGCAGTGTTTTGCCACAGATAGAGTATGCACTCTCCTTGCTTGACGCTATCGAGAAGAACTTCCTCCAGCGCTAGGTTGTAATAGGGATCAAGACTTTTCCCGTGGCAAACTAAGATACTATTTATCAAATAATACTCCTTGCAAAAGTGTTTAAAACTATTGCTGCAAGAAAATTATAAAAAACTCCCCTTTTTAAGGGGAGAAGTCGAGCTTTAGCGAGACAGAGAGGTTTTAAAAATCCCCCAGTCATGCAAAGCATGACATCCCCCTTTAATAAAGGGGGGAAGGATTGTTCTATAGCTTCTTCTGAAGCACAGGTGTACGTGCTGCCTTTACTTCATCGGGTCGGCCTATATAGGCATTATGCGGAGCAGAATGCATGGGTTCTGGTTCAGAATGTGCCTGCTTGTATAGTTCATGGAAGACTTCAGCAGCTTTATCCAAAGTTTCCTTACTTTCCGTTTCAGTTGGCTCAAGCATTAATGCTTCATGAACGATAAGTGGGAAATACATTGTCGGAGGATGCATGCCGCGATCGATAAGAGACTTGGCTATATCTAGTGCACTTACGCCTGTTTCCTTCTTGAATTGACTCAAGTCTAATACGAATTCATGCATACAAATGCGGTCGTAGGCAGGTGTGAAGCTTCCCTTTATGCGTTCCTGTAAGTAGTTGGCGTTCAATACTGCGTTAACAGCAGCTTCTTTTACGCCTTCACGTCCAAGAGTCAACAAATATGTCAAAGCTTTGACTACTACAAGGAAGTTGCCGGCAAAACTACGAACTTGACTACAAGCTTTTCCATCCATCAAAGCTGAATGAGGCAAGAATTCCTTTAGAAATTCCTTACAGCCTACAGCACCAGCACCTGGTCCACCGCCACCGTGTGGAGTAGCGAAGGTTTTATGCAAATTCATATGTATGCAGTCAAATCCCATATCACCTGGGCGAACTACGCCCATTACCGCATTGAGATTGGCTCCGTCATAGTAGCAAAGACCACCGGCTTCATGAACCAGTTTAGTTATTTCCAGTATGTTTTCATCAAAAATGCCTACTGTATTTGGATTGGTAAGCATAAGTCCAGCAGTATCTTCTCCCAAAGCAGCTTTAAGAGCGTCTAAATCTACGCAGCCGTTTGGAGCAGAAGCGATGTTAACTACTTGAAAACCGCACATGGCAGCCGTAGCAGGGTTAGTGCCATGGGCAGAATCTGGAACTATAATCTTTGTGCGCTTAGTATCTCCACGAGCATCATGATATTTCTTTATTAGAAGAACACCAGTGAATTCACCGTGAGCTCCGGCTGCTGGCTGGAAGGTCATATCATCCATACCAGAGATGGCACACAACATTTTGCGAGCTGTATCAAGAACTTCTTTACAGCCTTTGGTTGCGTATTCTGGTGCTAATGGGTGAATGTTGGTAAATCCAGGTAACTGAGCCATTTCTTCATCGATACGAGGATTATACTTCATTGTGCAAGAGCCAAGAGGGTAAAAACCGCAGTTTACACCGTAAACATGATGGCAGAGTTCTGTGTAGTGACGTGAAACTTCTGTTTCACTCATTTCTGGCAGACAAGGTGCCTTTGTGCGGGCAAATTCCTTTGGCAGAGTGGTTTCTTCTACATCGCATTTTGGCAACAGAGAAAGACTGCGGCCTTGAACGCTTTTATCAAATATCAGCTTCATTTCAGCACCTCCTTAACAATGGCTACAGCTTGGTCTAATTGAGCTTTGCTAACCTTTTCTGTAGCACACCAGAGTATGCCGTTTTCCAAGGGAAGCCCTCCCAGAATGCCCTTGTCTTCTAATGCTTTCAATACTTGTTCTGATTTAGGCATTAGTGTAACGAATTCGTGGAAGAATTCGCCCTTGTAAAGCATAGAAACACCAGGTATTTTACACAATTCTTTAGCTAGATAATGAGCTTTTGCATGACACTGGCTAGCTGCTTCCTGCATGCCTTTTGGCCCCATTGCTGCCATATAAACACTGGCTGTTAATGCACAGAGTGCTTCGTTAGAACAAATGTTGGAGCTGGCTTTTTCTCGGCGTATATGCTGTTCACGAGCTTGTAGCGATAATACATAGGCCGTTTTGCCTTTGCTGTCTGTTGTTTCGCCTACAATGCGTCCTGGCAATTTGCGCATATATTTGGTAGTTGTAGCCATAATTCCCAAATATGGTCCACCAAAGCCTATAGGCATTCCTAGTGGCTGACCTTCTGCAACAGCTACGTCTGCACCACATTCTCTTGGTGATTTGAGAATTGCCAAGCTGATTGGGTTGCAGCCCATAACATACATTGCTCCAGCTTCATGAGTTATTTCACCTATGCTAGTTGCATCTTCCAGCAAACCATAGAAATTTGGCTGCTGTATATAGACAGAAGCTACATCAGGACCTAACATTTCTTTAAGAGCAGATGTATCGGTTTTGCCATCTTTTGAAGGTATCAAACGCATTTCATTCCCACTAGCATAGCAGTAAGTGCGAACTGTGTTGATAACGTCTGGGTTGGCAGCAGCAGAAACCAATGTAACTGTGCGCTTTCTATCTCGACACATTGCAGCAGCTTCGGCTGCAGCGGTTGCACCGTCATAAACAGAGGCGTTAGAAACATCCATTTCTGTCAACTGACAAATCATTGTCTGATACTCAAATATAGACTGAAGAATACCTTGACTGATTTCTGCCTGATATGGAGTGTAAGCTGTTAAGAATTCTTCCTTAGCTGGAATATACTTAACTATACTTGGTATATAGTGGTCATAAGCACCAGCACCACGTAATATGGTGCTGTAGCGAATATTTTTTTCAGCTATAGCAGATACTGCGCGGCCAACTTCCAGTTCGCTCATACCTTCTGGTATGTCTGGACCATTTTCTAGTATCATGCTTTGTGGCACACTGGCATAGAGCTCCATTTCATTGCTCAAGCCCAGTGTCTTCAGCATTTCTTTGCGTTCCGCCTGGGTTGAGGGAACATAACTACCCATTATTTTGCCTCCTGAGCACAGAAAGCTTCGTAAGCAGCAGCGTCTAACAATTCTTCTTTGCCAGAAATTTCGTTAACTTTAATAATCCAGGCACCATATGGGTCTTTGTTCAGTTTTTCTGGTGCATCAACAAGTTCTTCGTTGATTTCGCATACTGTTCCAGAAACTGGGGAAATCAAATCAGATACGGCTTTTACTGATTCTACATCGCCGAAAGCTTCACCTGCAGTAACTGCATCGCCAACCTGTGGCAGATTAACAAATACTACATCGCCGAGGGCATCTTGTGCATAATCAGAAATACCATCTTGTGCATAATCAGAAATACCAACTATGGCAACGCCGTTTTCTTCTTTAATCCATTCGTGAGATTTAGTGTAATTCAATTCTTTTGGGTAGTTCATATTTCATTCTCCATTCATGTATTTATGTTTTTCTAAAGCCTCCACTTGAGGGGAGGTGGCAGACGAATGTCTGACGGAAGGGTGACCGAACTAGAGTTAATTCTCTTTAGCGATAGCGTATAATTAAACCTAAAAACCAGAGTTTACACTGGTTAGGTCACCACCCCTTTTATTCCCCTCCTCAAGGAGGGGCTTTAGGACAATTCTTAGAATTCGTTAGAATCCTATAGCAAAGCCGTTAAGAGCTTCTTGCATTTCTTCGTCATTGAAGCAATACTTCATTTCAGTATATTCACTGCGAAGCTTTTCAACATCTTGTTTTACATTGGTTCCGTGAAGCAGGCATTGAGCCATAAGTGCAGCAAGTCTGGCAAAAGCTTCTTTACCGAAGCCAAAGCGAGTCATTTCGCTGACGCCCATGCGCAAAGCACCAGAGGCGGTGAAGCCTTCTTCTTCAGGAGTAGCTTGGTAGTTAACAATGATGTTGTTTTCTTCCAAGCGTTCAGCAGCTTCAGGACCCTGTGCATAGCCTACATGGACAATAACCTGATGGGTTTCGGTGTAGCCAATAGATGGATCACCAGCAACATCAAGTCCTTCTTCCTTCAGACATTTAGCAAAGTATTTAGCATTTTCTATTACTGCTTTCTGGTAGCTGTCTTTGAAAGTATTCATTTCGTAGGCTGCCATCAGCATCCCCAACTGAGTGCCAAGATGGTGGTTAGATACGCTGCCTGGGAAAGCACGTCTTTCGATGGTTTCCCATAGACCGTATTTGAGTTCGTCTTTTTGGAAATTGACACCTATAACACCACGTTGTGGGCCGAAGAAAGTCTTATGAGTAGAACCAGTGACGATATCAGCACCTTCAGCAAAAGGTTTCTGGAAATAGTCGCCTACCAGACCAAGAACGTGAGCCATATCATACATGATAGTAGTTTGAAGCTTCTGTTCATCAACGAACTTTCTAATAGCTGCTACTGGTTCTTTGTGAAGCACCATACTCTTACCGAAGATGATAAATTCTGGTTTGAATTCGTCGATAAGCTTTTTGGTTTCTTCAACATCAATCTTGTATGGGTTGTCTGCACAAACTGGGAAAGCTACTACAGCACGTTTTTCAGTGACAGGGTCGATAGCTGCATAGTCGTGAAGCGCACCCATAGGCTGAGCAGAGAGGTGACCACCTTTAAGAATGTGGTTGTGCATTATATAACCTAAGCGTTGTGCATCTACTCTGCGGTTATAACGGTTCTTCCAATCCATCAAAGCAGAGAATACAGCAGTGTTAGCCATCTGACCGCTTACAACACGAGTTTCAACTTCGGTGCAGCCTAGATATTGTCGCATCTGTTCAACCAGCATCTGTTCAACCTGGTCGATGAATTTTGTTCCCTGATAGTAGAAAAT
>ONIU01000003.1 GCA_900317935.1 uncultured bacterium | reverse complement strand
ATAGAAAGAATATCTGAATACGTTGAATTTCTAGACAAACCAGATGCTTTTATTAAATTTTTGAAAAGTAAAAAATAACTCTAACTTTATAATTGCTATCTCAAAGAACCACGCGACTATCGCGTGGTTTTCTTATACAAACAAAAAAAACACGCAGTTTTATAAGTTCTGCGTGCTTTTATTATTTGCTATTTGCGAGGAGGCGGTGGAGGTGATTTATGTCCTCCCCCCTTATGTGGTGGGGGCGGTGCAGAATTAGGACTCCTTCTACCGGGTGCCGGTGGATGCATTGGAGGTGCCTTATGTCTAGGAGGAGGTGGTGGTGGCGGACCCCAGTCAGGGAAATGGTGCCATCTACGATATGGGTATATTCCATCCCAAACAACAACATTAACAGTAGGTTCTGGTCTTACCGGTTGAGTCAGAACAACGGTGGAACCTGTCGGAACAGAATAGAAAAAGTCGCTGTCAGCAGTCCAGTTGGTTCTCTTTTCCAAGTCATAAATAGAAACAAGACCAACAGCTGGTTCTCCTCCTACTGCAGCTCCCATATGGTGAACCTTTGCAGAAGCTCCAGATACATCTTCTATCCATATAGGTTCATTCCTTCTAACTCTAACATTGCCTAATGTCAGATAAGATGAAGTTACTACATAATCAGCAGTAGTTTTCTTTACTCGCTTTTCAAGGTTTTCTACTTTATTTATATTTGTCAGAGTATTGCCGCCAGTGAGAAGAGCATCTATAGCTTCATTCATTTTATCTATAACAAATAATTCCTTATTCATCTTAGCTTTTGCCTGAGCGACATCTCCGCCCCTATCTGCAGCACGTCTGGCCTCTAGATAATTTTCGAGGGCTTGAAGTTTTCTCATATGCAAATCATGCATTTTACGTCTATAAATGCTGTAATTCATGTATTCATTTTCCATCTTCTGTATTCTATTAGCATTTTGACGTTTTAGTTCCTGGCACTGTCTTAAAGCAACATTACTAGTAGATTCGGTTAAATACTGTTCTATTCTGTTGATGAAATGATAATCTGCTAATGCCATATTATCAGCATCAACTTTTGAATCAGAGGAGGTAACATAATCTTTGTTGTCTAAAATACTAACGCCTTCTGGTTCTGCGGCTTGAAAAGCCCCGGAAGCCTGATGCCCACAGTTTGGACAGAAATTAGCTTCAGTTGGCAAATTTTTACCACAATTAGAGCAGAAATCAGCCAGCAAAGGCGTAGCTGATGCAAAAACTAAAGCAGAAAGTAAAATATTTAGTTTTTTCATACGCACTTCCTTCCTGTTTTTAATTTTTAATTAAAGAACATTTTACCACAATTTCAATTCACATACATTTTAGACTTGTTATTTTTATTTAGGTTCCAATTATTCTTAAAAAAAAATCGGCTTCTTAAAAAAGAAACCGACTTCGTTTATTACTTATTTAAAATAGAAGTTTCATTTCACCTTCATTATCTTCTATAATTTTCCAGACATTAGCATCGCTCGGCAGAGGTTCTTTGTAGTCTTCGAAATTAACATAAGGCCCTCTTCCGTCTGTTGAACCCAAATGGAAAGCTGATATTTTCATTCCGTTCTCAAACTTTTCATAGTTTCCATGAACTTCACTTTCTGTGTTGTTAAATTCAGAAGAAATAATGAAACTCCAATTATCTGGCTGTTCAGGTGGTAAAACATAATTAGAAAGATCAATACCAGTAGATTCTTCGTTACGATTAAGGCTAAGTATTAATCTTACTTCATATTCAGGGAATTCCCCTTCCTTTTCAGGAAGAGCAATCCAAAGTCTTGTTGAGCCACCAATTCCAGGTTTTCCATAGACAAAGACTGCGTCTTTTGATTCTATAGATATACTACTGGTTGAACTAGCAGGTATTGTTGTTTCTATTGGAATAAGCTGTCTTTTATCCTTAGGACATAGAATAATTCTCATATAAAGACTGTCTTTTTCTTTATCATAAACATAAGCCTGTCTAAAACTGTAGACTTCAGCAGGAATTCCAATAATATCTACAAATCCGCTGGAAATATAATTGTCTAAAGCTTTATTAGCAGGAGAACTCAGTTTTTTAGACTGAACAGCAGCCTTAATGATACTTTTTATACCATCATCGCGATTACCTTGAATTAATGCTAGTCGGCCATAAGTCAAATAATCTTCAGAAGTTGGCTTTCCGTTAGCTATTTTTTCTTCTAATTCTTCACTGATCATTGAAAGCATGTATTCATCATCACGACCAAGAATTTCTGCGTTCATATCAGCAGCTTCCAAATAATATTTAATAGCCGCAGTCTTTTCTCTTCTAGACCAATATCTCATTGCAAGTTCAAAAGCATTATCAGCAGTCTTTGAGTTAGCATACATCTTTGCAGCTTCAGTAATTTCTGCATCTGTAGCCTTAGGTCTGAATTTTCTAACAGGGGGAATATAGGGCTTAGGCTCAGAATAACGAACTTCAAAATGACCGACTTCCGGGCCCCAATGCCAGTTTTCGTATATTTTATCTATAGGAGTAAGATGACCCCACTTTTTGAATAGTGCTTGCTTTTTAGCTTCATTTTCTTCTAATTCGAGGGTATTCTTTATTTTAGACAAATAAAAGTGTGCTTCTAAATTATTTTTATCCATGTCTAAAATCATTAGGAAAATGGAACGTGCATCTTCAAATCTGCGACGTAAAAATAAGTCTTTTCCAGCTTTCATTAAATTATCAACACGTGTATGAGTAGGAATACGCTTATAGGTCGCAAGATCAGAATATGGTCTTGGACTATAACCGACGAGCAAAAAGCCCATCAAAATCAAGCTGAATAATACTAGTGATTTTTTCATGATTCACGTATCGACAGAGGATAACTTTTTATTAATTATAAAATAGAAAAAATAAAAATCTTTTAAAAATGTTCCGGCATTATTAGAATAGAATAATCTGATATATTAAGCTTATATCTATTAAGATAGACAACTGCCAATAAAACATGCTTCCATGGCATTTCGTTAACTCTCATCATTATGCATGTATCAAAGCCGTTTACTACTCTAATCTGAGTTCCAGAAATAGAACTCAAGAACATACATAGCATAGAGAGTTCTACACTTTTAAAGTAACCGCTGTATGTAGCAGTTTTTATTCCATCTGGAAGCTGTCTTTCAAGAGCCGGAAGCTGAGCAAAAAAAGTTGCCAGTTCTCTTTCGTTTGCAATATATATACAATCTTTATAAAAACGCCAGCCAAAGTCTGATTCTTTGCAAAAATTATCAAGAATCTCTTTTACTGTATCACCAATAATTTCTTTTCTGGGAACAGACACATCATTGCTTATAATCAAAGACCACCTTTGCTTTTCTGTAACATAATAAGCAAAAGTCTTCAAATCCATGTAATGATCTGTAATCTTTACTATATCATTTATGGAGCGGTAAATTTCACCTGCTTGCAAAGAAGTAGGTAAAATAACCAAAACAGCCAAAGCTATAATTATTTTTCTTAGCATTTTCTGTTCACCACTCCATAAAAATACAGAAATTATTAATTCATCCCGCCTAAAATATCCTGAATTCCAGAACTATTCATCAAATCATTCATTTTGGGATTATTCATAAGAAAATCATAATCGCCACTCTGAATCGCTTCCATAACTTCAGGATCATTAAGGATAGACTGCATTTCTTCAGATGTCCCAAGCTGCATAATCTTATTCATGTAGTTTTCGTCCATCATCAAACTTTGAACCATTGTATTTACATCCTGCTGCTTATCAGCATAATTATTGGTTCTAGAATTGCTGTTTCCCTGATTACTGCTGTTATTTGAATAACTTTGATAACTCTGTCTGTTATTATTGGAACTACCATCTATTATGCCTATATTAGGCTTTTTGGAAGAATTACCGGATGAAATTTCTACAACATTATCAGAATTAACATTGATTTCGCCCATTGTTTCTGTTTGAATTTTATATACACCGTCAGCCATTCCCACAACTTTTCCATAAATTGTGGTTCCATCATTAAGAGTTATGCGAGAAGCACCTGCTGCAAAACAAAGCTGAGAAGTTAACAAACAAACAAATACAAAAGATAATATCTTCTTCATTTCTTTACTCCTAATTCCCACCTATTATTATTATACAGAAAACAATAATAATATGTTAGTATTTTACTTTTTTGTTTTTTAAGAAATCTAAATTTTATTTTAGTTCCTGTATTTTATTGTAAAGTTCAGAATATGCTTTTGTAATTTTGAAAACCAATTCAGAACATTTGTCTTTCCAAGGAGACATATCAGTAATTTCTGTAATTTTTACTCCTTTTTCCTTCAAAGCCTTTAAAGCTTTTTCTTCAGCCTTTCTGATAGTAACTTTATTTACTCTCTGAATGTAATCAGCAGCTCTTAAAATTACTCTTTTCTGTTCATCAGACATCTGCTGCCAGATAGTATCACTTATAACAATTTCACTTAAAGCAAGAACATGAGCATCTAAAACCAGGTAAGGTGCACGGCGATAAAATTCATTGCTGAGATAATTAAGAACAGGCTGTTCGCCACCATCAATTATGCCTCTTTCTAAGGCTGTATTTACTTCTGTAAATGGGACTTTCACACTTGAAGCATCAAAAACTTTAATGAGATCTTCAAAATAATTGCCATAAGCAGAACGAATTTTCAGACCAGAAAGATCAAAAAGGCTGTTAATTGGTTTTCTAGCAAAGAAATGTCTGTAACCTTCTTCAATAAAGCACAAACCTTTGAATTTGCTATTATTTACACTGATTTCATCCAAGAATTCTTTATACATTCCTGAATCTATAAATTTCCAATAATGGTCTCTATTTTCAAAAACATAAGGAGTAGAGAGCATAGCAGCCTTATTTGCGCCATATTCCTGTAAATATGAAACACTAGTTCTTAAAATATCTGGATTATCATCCTGATACATACTGGTAAGAACTTCATTGTCATTGCCAAGAATACCACCATATTTTATATCTATTAAAACTGTGCCTAATGATAGTTCTTCAACTCTCTGTTTAAATAGCTTTGCTATATAACCGGAATAAGAACCAGCTGGATTTACTTCGGCATAAGTTAATTTCAGAACTTTGCAATCTGATGCTTTGATGCCGTCTAATCTGCAGTAACCAGTTGAAGAAACAGCCATAAAAGCCAAGATAAAAAACAACGTAATTCCCAAAAATCTCTTATTTGAGTTCATATTGTGTACCCTTTTCTCAGATTTAATTAACTAATTCTAGCACCCAATAAGCCTAATATCAACAATAAAAAAGGAGAAAGGGATTGAGAAAGAATTAGTATAATCCAATTTGGTCTAAAAAATTAGTTTTCGCACACCTTCTCACAATGAGGGTTTGTCTGGCTTAAAGGTTAAAGGTTGGTGTATCTTCTTAACAGGAAGTTGTACATATCCTGAAGTTCCTTAAATCTTTCTTCTGCTTTTTTATATTCTTCTTTAGAGGCATTGGCAAAGCGATCTGGGTGACATTCTTTGCATTTAACTCTGTAAGCGCTCTTCAGTTGTTCTTTTGTAGCTTTTGAAGTGAGTCCAAAAATATGCCATATCTTATCGGAAGCAGGTAAGAAATCCATACTTAACGCACTGAAACTGGATTTGGGTATTCCCATACGATCAGATATTCTTTCTATCAAATCTAATTCAACTTTTGGAATAGATTCGTCAGAAACAGCTATTTTAAAGAATAAACCAAGGAAAACAAGACGTGTCTGAGTATTAAAAGCTTCTTTCAAGACCTGACAGTCATTTTCCAAATTTGAAGGATTTGAAAGTTTAAATTTCAGACGTTCCTTAAGGTAATCCTTATCAACATCTTGAAATTTCTTGAAGAAATCAATTACTGCTCTTACTTCCTGGGGAGCACAAACTCCATCAGCTTTAATAACGTGAGCTACAAGCCCAATAAGTTCATCAAGACCAGTCTTATTGTTACTGAATGTTGATGACGAAGATCTAGAAGAAGTAGTCGATGTATAAACAGATTCACGCGGGTCATTTTCGTAAATATAGTATTCAAAGCCGTAAACGTAGCGGATTAAATGCTGAGGTCCTTCTCCATCAACAAAAACATCTATATTCAAGTATATTTTCTGAGTAAATTTTAAAGATAAAACCCCATATGGAACGAAAAGATATGAATCAACAGAAAAATTGTCATCTATACAGAATACGCTTTCATTTATAACCAGATCTCCATACATATCCGCCATTTCAGGAACAAGGCTCTTTATCCAAGCACCGTTTTTAGAGCAGAATTTACCTGAAACAACGATTCTTCTATTTCTAGGATTCTGGATTTTTAATGAATAAGGGAAAGCAATACCTCTGACTCCGTGATCATAGGTTGAAAAGTGAGGGTCACCAAAAGTAAAAGAAGCTCTGTCGTTTGCAACATACCTGGAATTTTTACTGGAAAGGGTTGGATAAACTTTTTCTCCGGGTCTGCCTTTCGTAGCATGCTGTCTGCGAAATCCCTGACTAGCTTTAGCACTCTTATCTTTTTTCAGATTTTGCTTATCGGAATAGCTATAGCTGGATTGCGATCCCTGGCTTTGTTTCACAAAGTCGGAAGAATTACCGTAGTAAGGATCGCCAGAATCATCATCAGCATCGTAGAAAGTTTCATTTGAATCATAATCATAATCATCTGGTACTTCATCATAGGAATAATATGACTTCTTTTGCTGTGAATAATTATTTTGCTGTGAATACCTGCTCTGTTGAGATTGTCTGTTCTGTTGGGAATAACTGCTCTGCTGACTGCTGGTATTTTGCTTTGAATAATTGTTTTGAGAAGACTTTTTAAAAGAATCTTTATCTCTATTATACTTGGAACTTTGGGTTCTATCAGATTCTTTTTCATAATGTCCTTCAGGAATATCATCTCCTAAAGGGTCATAACGAAACTTAGAACTGTTAGTATGACCACATGGTCTACAATAACCAAACTTGGCATCATCATTTTTTTTGTCGTAGGAAGCGTCTTCTCCGAACAAAGCTCCTAGTATGCCATTTAGCAGGTTGGTTCCCCAAGCCATTATTAACCTCTGATAAAAAAGAAATTTCTAGCATTATACTACATAAAAGCTAGAAATCAAAATATATTGGTTGGTAGTTATAGGTTAGCAATTGTCTATTGCCAGTTAACGATTAACAAGCAATAGACAACCATTATCAGACAATCAAAGATCAGCGGTTACATAAACCTGTTCGTGCTGACGTCGAGCTTCTTTTTCCATCAGAAGTCTGGAATTGACGATAGCCTGGCTAACCTGGTCGGCAACGCTTTTTGAGAGATTTATATGCTGCAGTGAAAAAGCATTGGGAACTGGGCTGACCAAAACAGCAATTCCTACAACATTCTTCATTTGATTATTATTAAAAGATGAATTCTGCTGGTTTACAATCAAAGGCGTATACATTACAGAGGGAAGATTGAAGCCCAACTCTCTTGTGTCAACAAAGTTATCTGCTATTGTCGAGGTTACAGGAATGTCTAAATTCTGCCAATATCTGGATAACACAGAATAAGCGCTTAAACTAGTCACCGGAGGCATTTCAGGAAGCCCGACTGTGCATTCGAAACATTCTACCACTTCATTCCACATCATTACAAAACCGGCTGTAGCCTTGGTAACTTTCATCATTCTGTCAAGAACCTGAGAAATTATATCATTTGGATTATTTGTCTTGCCAATAATACGACCAGTTTCATATAGTGTAACGACATCAGTGCTAGTATCTCTAAGTCTATCCGAAAGACTGCTGACCAAGCACCCTAGCAGTTGCGAAGCAACCTTTGGAGTAGAAGACATAAAATCAATAAAATCTTTGCGTTCTATTTTTATTAGTTTTCCATCTGTTCCTCTCATAACAGCGGATGCAGAACGTGGTTCTCCGGTAAGAAGAGCCATTTCGCCGAAAAATGAACCGGTAGGAAGAACAGCCAGAATTTTATTTGTTCCAGCTTCTACATCTATGTGTTTTATAATCTCAACCTGTCCTTTTATTATCATAAAAAGGGAATCGCCAGGGTCGCCTTCTTCAAAAATAACATAATTAGGCTCATCTGGTTCAACAAGTTTAAATATATTCAAACTTGCAGCAATATCTTCCTTACTCAATTTGGAAAAAAGCTGCAGACTCTTTATCAAATCAACTGTTATTTGCATAATTCACACCTACTTAAATTATTTTGTTCCGTAAGCTGAACTAGCACCATATGCAGACGAAGCTGCACCATAAGCTGAACCATAAGCAGATACAGAGCCGTAAGTTCCACCAGAATTAGCAGTAGCAGGCTGTGATGAACTTGCTGAATTTGGAGAAGCTATTCCCGAACGAGCCTTAGATTGGAAAACTTCGGCTGAAATAATTCCATCATTCTTGAGCTTTTGCAGTGAATTTTCCATAGAAATCATTCCCAAGGCACCGCCGGTCTGAATTGCAGTAGGAATTTGATATACTTTTCCTTCACGAATCAGATTAGAAATAGCCGGATTTACCACCATTATTTCTCGTGCAGCTATACGCCCAGAACCATCCTGTTTAGGTAAAAGAATCTGAGAGATAACACCTTTAAGTGTGGAAGCCAACTGAGCCTTAATCTGCTGCTGCTGATACGGCGGGAAAACGTCTATAATACGGTCTACTGTTTTGGCAGCAGATTGAGTATGCAAAGTGGCAAAAACTAAATGACCTGTTTCTGCAATAGTTATAGCAGCCGCAATAGTTTCCAAGTCTCTCATTTCACCGATTAAAATAACATCGGGACACTGTCTGAGAACATATTTCAAAGCTGCAGTATAGGATTCTGTATCTTTTCCGACTTCTCTTTGTTCTACGACAGAAAGTTTATGATTATGAACAAACTCAATAGGGTCTTCTACAGTAATAATATGGCAAGCTCTGTTTGTATTGATATAGTCAATCATCGCAGCCAAAGTAGTTGATTTACCACTGCCTGTTGGTCCTGTAACACAGACTAGCCCGCTTGGTAAATTACAAAAATCTGCTGCAGTCTGAGGCAGCAGCAAAGATTCCAATGTTGGAATCCTGCTCATGATAGGTCTTAAAGCCGCGCCAATCTTTCCCATCTGCATAAAAACATTAACGCGAAATCTGCCTGAATCCGGGAATTCTATTGCTAAATCCAGTTCAGAATGTTTTTCAAAATCACTTTTCTGTTCATCATTAATTATAGAATAGATTAAGGAATGTAAATCATTTTCATTAAGCTGATTAGTTCCATCCGGAGTGAGACTGCCGTTGATACGAAGCATAGGCGGTCTGCCTGCTGTCAGAATTATATCAGAAGTATTTTTCTTCATCGCCGAAGCTAAAATTTCTTGTAAAGTCATAATTGCCTTTCGTTATATAAGATTAAAATCAACTATTTCTCCTATCGGCTTTTTTCTTAGCTTCTTTTAAAGCCGATAGGAAATTAGAACTTGCCGTAACAGTTGCTTTTTCCTCATGAATATCGGAACTTTTTCCCTTATCTGGAATATTTAAATCTTTTGTTTGAGTTATAGTTTTTCCATCAGGAATATCTGATTTTTTAACTTCTAATGGTTTTGGAATACTCACTTTTACTTTTCTCAAATTTCTAATATAAGAAAGAATAATTGTAAAAATAGCCATTCTACGTTCTGCTATTTCTAGAAGAAATAGAATCAAAGCTAAAGAAAACAGATAATTAGATACATTTCTATCTTGAGTAACCAATGGCATTGTTGCCCAGACGTTACTTAAATCAATTAATTCATTCCCTCCTGTTATTTTAGCTATTTGTTTTAGTTCAGAAGCACCATTTCTATTGTTCTGAGGCAAAAATTCAGGAGAATAAATTTGACATACAGGCGCCAGTCTTAAATTCTGTTTTTCATTAACTCTTAACAACGGAGCTATAACTTCATCACCAACCAAATCATAAGAAACAGATAGTTGGTCAGCATTTTCCCAAGAAGCTTTCTTTTTAATAATCACAGGCACATCACCTTTTTTGCTGCTGACAATTTCAAAAACAGGAGTATCACTAAATGGATCTCTCAATCTCTCAGGATCAAGATTCAAATAAGACTTCCAACTTCCATTAACTATTTTCTGACTGACTATTATTTCCCCAAGAGATTCTCTATCATCAAAAGCCAGCCATTTATACAAACCTCTAAAAACCTTGCCTGCATAGTCTGTCTTTATAAAATCTCCACCTTGTTCTTTGCTTAAGACTCCTGTATAACAGGCAACTTTACCTAATCCATACTGCCAAACTGATAGGATTGGGGTTTCATCTTCGTCATCACAAGAAATAATCTGAGAAGCCTCGGGTTTAGTATAACAGATATTATAGGCACCAACAGAAGACTTAAAACTTATATTACTACCAATATAGGTGCCTAACTCTCCAGTAGAACGTATATCAACAGTTTTTTCTACAAAAGTATTTTTAACAGCCATAAAAGTATCTTGAGAAAAAAGTCTAGGCAAATCTTCTGGTTCATCTGTAAAGAAACATCGACCTTTGCCTGCTTCTGCAATTTTCCTTAAAAGCGGGCCATCAGGGTCTGTTTCTTTACCTAACCCAATTACACTTAAAGTCATTCCTGCTTTTTCTGCTTCACTCAATAATGTCCAATAAGTTCCAGGTTGCTCTGAATCACAGGCATCAGAGAATAAAATGATATGCCTTGTCATACTGTCAGCATTTTTTAGCATTTCAACAGCGGCCTTAATTCCCTCATACACAAATATTCCACCGCCCTGTGAGCGAATAGATAAAATATTATTTCTCCATTCATCTTTGGATTTAACATGCTGTAAAGGAACTATCAAATGAGGCGATGTATCTACTGCAAAAACACCGAATTCATCATCATCCATCAGCAAATCAAGGGAAGAGGCTGCAGCAAGATCTGCTAATTCCATTTTCGTTCTGCCTCTTACATTCATCGACATACTTCCTGAGCGGTCAAGAACAACTGCTATAGCTATACTCATTTTGCGAGTTTTGCTTCTCATTTCCATGGATACAGGCAACGCTTCATCAATCGGAGACTTGTGATAACCACCGCTACCATATGAATGTTTCCCTCCTGTAACAAGCAAACCGCCTCCCATATGCTTAACCCAGGCAGATAAACTGTGCATACCGCTAAAACCTATTACATCAGCAGGCACATCCTCTAGAATAACAGTAGAATAACCAGCCAACTCTTCTATAGTCCAGTGAAAATCTTTTGGTTTTTTTTCATCTACAAGAATTTTACTTTGTAAAAAGAAATCTCTCATAGTAGAGTTAGAATTTTCGCTGATAACTAATACAGGCTTTATACCTTTTACAAGAGCAACAGACTGGGCTGTATTATTTTGAAGCTGAGAATCGTTAGCTAAAGGGAATGCTTTAAAAACATACTTAATTGTTGAGCTTCTAGGAGCTTTCATATTAAAGCTTAATTCATTAAAGCCAGATTTTAAATGATATTTAGTTTTAAACAGACTTTTTTCACCTGCAAGTAGTTCAATATTTGCATCCTGTTCCAAAGGAGAAACAATACCAGCTCTTATTATAAAAGATTCTCCCGGTTCTAATATAGACGGAACATAAAAATAAGAAATTGCCAAATCATTTATTATTTCACGTCCAATATATCTAAAATCAATAGGTATATTTCTATTTGAAGCACTAACGGCAGCACTCTGAGGATCTTGTCCATTCCACAGTCCGTCAGAAACTAAAACTATTCTTCCCGACATAGCGTCAGGAATCATCGTCAGAGCCAATTCTATTCCTTCAGCCATATTTGAAGCATCTGGATTTTGTTTCGTAGATAAAGCTGACACATCGTTCTTTGTGGGACTAAATTCTATTCTTGCTTTATCTGTATAACTAACCAAGGCCAAACGGCTATTTACAGGCATATCTCCTAGGAGAATATTTGTTGTTTCCTGAATACGCTTGTCAATATCATCTGGCATAGAAGAACTTCTATCAGCCACCACAACTACGACGCCTTCTTTTCCACTAATTTTCATTATTGGAGCAGATAAAGCCAAACAAATAACAATAATCAACAATAATCTTAGATATAGAATTATCTTTGATTCTGGTTTAAAGATATAAACCAAGAATACAAGAGGGATAAGCAATAGCAGCCAATGAGGTTCAGAAAGCATAACCGGACCTCCTCTTAGAAATAAGCCATTGATGGATTAGAAGAAGAATAAATGCAACTAGAACAAACCACCATTTTACGCTTTCAAAATGTGACATACTGTCATTTGTTATTATTTGAGGCATTTCACTACTACTCGAAGCGTCACTTAAATCAGATTCTTCATATGAGCATAAATTTACTGACACTCTGTAATCTTTATTTTTATCCTTATCAAAGATGGTATACATACCAGGTTTGCTTACCGTAAAAACAGCTTTATTGTTTCTAACAATAGTTTCTACAGGTTCATTTTTATCTGATTCATTTTGAATAAATAAACTTGAAGTATTATTATCTACACAAACTTCAATTTTGCTACCAGAACGATAATTATAATAGACTGGTCCTTCCTGATGCTGAGAAGACCAATCCATAAAATTATATAAAAATACTGGCCAAAATGTTGTTTGATATAAATTAGATTTTTTTAAACAGCAATTTAAATAGACTGTTGCCCACATATCGCTGTCTTCGTTTACACAAAGCAACGGAAGATCGCCAGCAGCCAGAATGGTCTTTCCATTTCTTTTAAAAGCAGGGTTAGCAGCCCATGCAGCGTTTTCAATATTTAAATCAGAGGTAATAACATGTTCTTTATCTGCAGCAACATACTTATTCAAATAAATTGTTTCTGTGGCATTAGGAATAACCAATTGCGTCAAAAGAGATTCATCACCTTTAATCAATCTATCACTAATTATTACCTGAGCTTTATCGGAACTTATTTTAGCTAATTCAGTAGATAAAACAGCTTTTTTTACAATATTTTCAACAAACTTATCATTGAAAAGTAATTTAACTCTTAGTTTTTCACGTTTAACAGGCAATAAAACTGCTTCATTATCGTATGTTACATTATCATTTTTTATAACAGCCTTCAGTATAGCATCTTGCTCTCTCACTTTTAAAACCAATCGTCTAGATGATTTAGCCCCTATTTTTCCAGACACCTTTTCCAAAACAGTATTATTAGTCATGTCTATAATTTCAGCAGTCATTTCTCTTTCTGAATTAGAAAAATTTGTAAACTCGAAAAAACATCTGTCGTTATTGCCATTATTAATTCTGTTTATGCCCGTAATGCCGAAATTATCTAAGGGCTTTCCAAAAGAAATCCATTTAACAACATTAGATGTTTGCTTAGGATTGAGATGATCAGTCAATACTATAACTATTCCATCTTCATCTGACATTTCAAGTGCTTGAGAAACGGATTCCATCAGATTTGATGTATTAGAATCGCAAGTCCAGTTTCTTAATAAGTTTTCAGCTTCTACAGGGGTCATATCTCTTCTTCCCATTATTCGAGATTTAACACCTGATTTAATAAGAGTTATACGATAAAGAGACTGTGAGAAAATATTTTCTTCCAAATACTTGATAGCTAATTTTTGAGGAGAATTATCTCCACCAGCCGTCATAGATAAAGAGTCATCCAAAACCACAGATACAGGCACAAGTTGTCCATTCTGCAAACTCATAGGATCAGCAATAGCCAGGATTAAAAACAAAAAAATCATTAACTCAATAAAGAAGAGTAAAGGAGTTTGCAGTTTGTGTAACTTTTGCCCGCCTTCCGCAGTACTCTTAGATTTTGCAAAAAACATTATAGAAGAAACAACAATATTTCTTGAACGTCTTTTATAAATATATATGGCTATTAATCCAAGAAATATTAAGGTTCCCCATAAAGCAGCAGAATTAGTAAATATTGGCATATCAATAACCCAAAATCAAAACTTCATTTTTTATTAAATCATTTGGAACAAAATCTTTTAATAGTTCCTCAGCCTCAATAAAAGAAAAGACCGCTCCAGATTTTGTGCAACATTCCTTCCAATACTGTCTATGACGATTGAAATTAGTCTTATATTCAGCAATTAATGTTTCATCACAAATTAATTCTAAAGCTTCACCAGATTCTGAATCAATTACACGCATATTACCATAAATATTTGGATCAATATCAGCTTTGGAAACTAATTGAATAATAATTACTGCAGCAGCTCCGTCGGATAATCTTTGAAGGATTCCCATCGGCTCCTGATTCCAAAACAAATCACTAATAACAACTCTTACCGTACCGCTTCGCAATTTTGGGGGATAATTAAAAATTGTTTTTCCAGTATTATTCTTATAGTCAGCCTGAAAATCAGGCCATTTCTCCAACGGTAGATTAGATGGTTCAACTTTGTTGCACAATTCCTTAATCAACCAAGAATCATTTGTAAAGCCTGAATTATATGAAGCTTTAACAAAAATAGCAGTAAGAGCAGTTAAAGCATTAAACTTTTCTTCATTTATTGCCATAGAAGCAGATAGATCAATAAGTAAATCCAAATGAGGAGTTATTTCTTCCCTAAATAGTTTTATTGCCAGTTTATCAGATCTAGCAACAGCACTCCAATCTATATGGCGAATATCATCGCCAGGTTGGTATTCTCTATGTTCAACAAATTCAAGAGATTGTCCGGTTTTAGAGCCAAACTTGCCTCCTCCCTGAACACCTAGAAACCTGGATGAAAGGTTAAGACAAAACCTTTGCCCGGATATTTCGGCTGATTTTAGAACTTTTGGTTTTACCTTATTCAAAATAAAAATCTATCCTTAATCGTAACCTTTATTGAAATATACTCTAAACTGGTTAATAATGGTCTTTATATTGCATAATATGCCTAATCCAAGCCATAAAAACCCACCTATAATTCCAACAATTACAGAACGATGATAAGATAAACAGAAGAATGGATTCACTATTATCATGAAACCTTCAGATATACCGCGATAACTAAAAAACATATTAAATATAAATGCAGTAGCTATATTCGTTATAACAAAAGAAAGGAATGCAATCTGACCAACTCCCGATTTCTTTCCATCGGCAGAAAATATATTACGTAAGAAATTTGCGAACAATCCATGAGCGTTAATATGCAAAGTAAATACTATTAATACAGAAACAAAAGACATAAAATCGCTTGTATGTTTTAAATAAATCATCGTGCCCAAAAAAGCTACAATAGTTGTTAAAAAAGAAATTAAAAAAACCCAACATAAACCATTAACCACGCCTGTAAAGAAGGGGAATTTGCAAAATCGGTTGTAAACAGAATCTGGTATTTCTGAAATAATTCTTTGACTATAATAATCAGGTTCAGAATAAATATTCAGAGAAAGAATCATTAATACTATGAAAACGCATACAGTCCATCCAGCTAATGCGTCAAAATCAATACAGGTAGCAACAACAGTTCCAATCATCCAAACAATAGATGCTATAAATCTAATATTGTACATTCTATTGGAAGTTTCTGGTTCAAGCCTTGATACTGTTGAGCCATACAGCATTCCGCCAGTAAAAATATAACCAAGAAGAAAAACAGTAAGAACAACCCATATGCTAGTTGATCCAGAACGATAAGAATAATCTGAAATAAAACTGTTAGCAAAAGTTACAGAACCAATCCAGCAACCAAGATGGAACACACTTCCCATAACAGTATTTACGGTGCTACTTGTTTCTCCTGCTGAATTTCCAATCCACAAAGCGAGATAAATCTGCCATATTACCCCAAGATTGGCAAGCATAAAAGAAAAAACCAGCATAAAGAACAATATTCTTAAATCGACCCCACCCATAAACAGAGTCAATGATAAAAACGGAACCAATGCAGAATAAAGCATTAAAATAATAACGAAGCCGCAAAGAAATTTACCCGTAACAATGGATTTAGAACTCATAGTCGTAGTATATAAGAGTTCATTTGTTGCATCGCCTATTTCAGAACTTGTCTTTTTGCCTATTTTTATTGGAACCAATAATCCAGCTATAAAATATAAGGCTATAAGCAAAAATGTAGCAACAGAATCACCATTAAATAGATTATATCTGCTTACTTCATTTAACGAAAAGAACAATATCAGACAAATAATAACCAAATATATAAGAAAAATGCTCCAGAAGAATTTTCCTCTGACAGTCTGTCTTAATTCTTTTACCAAAATAGCATTCAAGCTATCATCAAATTTTTGTATATAAAGTTCTAGTGTGGGATTCATAATTATTGTACATCACCCTTCGTAATGTTCATAAATACAGATTCAAGATTCTGCTGTTTAAATCCAAATGAAATAATCTGATAATTTTCTTTGATCAACGTTGCTAAAAGCTCAGCGGCCTGTTGATCCGTGCCATCATATTCAAATTCAAAAGAATTTCCTATAACCGAAATTTTATCGACTAATGGTTCTAACACTAGCTTCTTACCAAGCATTTCATTAGGTTCCAAAGTCTTTATCTGAAGAACACGCTTACTTGAAGAGGACTTCTTAACAACTTCTTCAATTTTGCCGGAAGTAAGCAATTCACCTTTTTCTATTATTACAGTTGCAGTACAGATTTCAGACAATTCACTCAAAATGTGAGAACTTATAAGTATTCCTTTGCCTTGTTCACAAAGAACTTTCAATAGTTCTCTGAGTTCTATTCTAGCCCTCGGGTCAAGCCCAGCAGCAGGTTCATCCATCAGAATGAAGTCTGGATCACTGATAAGAGCCCTGGCTATAGATACTCTTTGTTTCATACCCTTAGACAAAGAATCTATATATTTTTCCTTAATTCCAACAAGATTAGTAAATTCTTCAAGTTGACTTACTGTCTCTTGTCTTTGAGGTGTTTTCAACCCATAGGCTCTTGCAAAAAAATCCAAGTATTCGTGAACAGTCATATCACTGTTTGAAGGTAAGGAATCAGGCACATATCCTATATGCTTTCGAGCTAATTCAGGGTATTCAAGAATAGATCTTCCATCTAATTCAACTTTGCCATCTGTGCATGTTTCAATTGTAGATAGAATTCTCATTGTCGTGGTCTTACCAGCTCCATTTGGACCGACAAAACCAGTTATTTCTCCTGTCTCTATGCTAAATGAAAGGTCATCAACAGCTAAACAAGTCGCAAATTCTTTTCTAAGATGTTTTACTGTCAGTTTCATCTTGATACCCCTTTCTTGGACACACCATAAACGAAACAGCCCATTTCGCGGACATTGCCTTTTCTATCTAAATCCTGCTTTAAGAAAGGATCACTCTTCAATACTGCGAAATATTCACCTGGTTTTAAGTTTTTAACAAATGATTCTGCGGAATCTGCAGGCTTGTTATAATTCTTAAACATTGAATACAAATCTATCGTATTTGGATTCATGCGATAATTATTTGAAGTTTTAGTTATGGTTGCTTTACTGCCAGCTCTTATATTCGAACCCTGGTATACTTTATTATAATCCTCTCTATAATAGATAAGCGAAATATCAGCACCCAAACCATTCAAGATTTCATAATCACTGCCAGACTTATTAAATTCAACTCTTGAACGATCTTGCTTTATAGATACTACAGAGTAAAAGAAAGGTTCCTTAGCTTTTATCCAATTATAAACAAAGTTCTGAGTTTTATCTAATTTTATTCCTTTAACAAGTGAACCTGATTCACGCCTATAATAACCGTTATTAAATCCAACTATAGAATTTATAGGAAAACTTAAAGGTTCATTAAGTGATTTACCAGATATAATTAATTCCCCACCTAAAACAACAGAAGTATTTGAGTTTTCATCCAATAAAACAAATGATTGTCTGAAAATATCCAATCTTCCATATTCAAAAATCAAAAAATAAATAAAGATAATTGAACAGCAAACTAAGGCTATTATAGGAACAGAAACAAATATCAGTATTCTCTTTTTATATAGATTTAAGAAATAAAAATTAACTGGTCCTAAGAGAAGGGCAAACACAAATACAAGAACAATTAACAGACCAACCGAAGTCATTGCCTTGTATTCATCACTAAAACAACTTTCTACTCTTAAGTCATTCTGTTTTGTCTGCTTCTGGAACCCAAACTCACGCAAAATATCTTTGGGAACGTATTTGCCGGTAGTTACTGCTGCAACTTCAGTCTTCTTTGTTTCTCTTCTACCGTATGAGCTATAACTACTTGAAGTAGTTTCAGGAGTTTTTTTGATTTGGCTGAATAAATCCTTAGCACAAAGCACTATTTTGCCCAAACCAATATTATAAGTGCAATTTACCCCTGATGAAGTGTTTTGTATAATTTCTTTTTTGATATTCCAAAAATCAGCCGGAATCTCTATCTCACCCAAAACAATCAGACAGCCACCAGCTTTCACATATTCCATTATAGCTTCACGAACAGCTTGTGGCATTTCTTTGTAAGTATCCTCATTAAATATTAAAGCTATATATTGATAATATGCAATCCAGTCTTTGTCCATCATATCCAGATTGCTTTCAAAATAACACAAATTGTAGTTACCTCTATCGCTCCAATCTAAACCATGGTCTTTAAAAAGCTTATCAGAATCATTAACTGTTATGCTCTTATCCAAAAGAATACTTTTATTGTTATAATAACCATTTCGTTTATACTTAAGATTATAGTGTTCTATTTCTCTTCCATTTAGATAAAAACGAGCTTCACCTTTATAACTAGAATTTCTCACAGGGAAAAAGACTTTCTCAATTCGGCTTTCTCTACCGACTAACTCAACCTGTTTTGTTACTTCCAAATCAGAACTAGAACCGTTGTCTACATAAACTCTAATATCTATTATCTGTTTATTACTGGTTAAATTTTCTAATCTGAAATTGAAAACATCATACCCATTTTCATTTCCTGTCGAAAAAGAAGGTAATTCTTCAACAAATACTTCTTCTTTTTCAGCACCAAAAAGCGAAACAACAGAAAAACAAAACACAAAAATCCATACAAATAATACTATCTTTTTATTTCTTATTATCATCGTTTTATCCAATTTAAAATTAATCCAAAGTTGTTTCTTTAACACTATCCATTATTTTCCTAAGAAGAAGCTCTGAAGTTAAAGACTCAAATCTAGCTTTGTAATTTAACAGTATTCTGTGATTAAGAGCAGGAACAAAAACTTTTTGGACATCTTCAAAACCCACACTGGGTCTGCCTTCTATCAAAGCTATTGCTCTTGCCGCTTCTGAAACAGCTATTGCCGCTCTAGGCGATGCACCATACTGGACAAAGTCTTTTACTTCTTTGATGGAAGAACTATTTGTCGGAGATGTAGCACAAACTAATCTCGCAATATAATCAGCAACAGCGTTTGGCAGATATATTTCTTCCATAATATCAAATAGTTCTTTTAATTCTGCTTCAGAGAAACAGAATTCTGTTTTAGGAGGTTCGCCTCGACGTCTCGATGAAATAATAGTTTTTAGAGTATCAACATCTGCCCCCTTAACTTCTAGTTTAAAGAGGAAACGGTCTAACTGCGCTTCAGGAAGAGCATAAGTACCTTCTAATTCAATTGGATTTTGCGAAGCAAGAACAAAAAAGGGATCGGGAAGTTTTCTTGTTGTTCCCATAAGGGTTACAGACCTTTCCTGCATTGCTTCCAAAAGAGCTGACTGAGTTTTCGGAGAAGCTCTGTTTATTTCGTCAGCAAGTAAAATATTAGTAAAAATAGGTCCGGGCTGAAATGTCATCTGTCGGCTTCCATCTTCACTCTGCTGAAGAATGTGAGAACCTAAGATATCTCCAGGCATTAAATCTGGTGTAAATTGAACTCTACTGAATTTTAATCCGAACAGTTCGCCAAGAGTCTTTATCAAAGCTGTTTTACCAACCCCAGGAAGACCTTCCAACAAAATATGGCCTTGACTTAAAATACCTGTTACGACTAACTTATGAAGTTCTGGTCTACCTACAAGAATGCGATTCAATTCGCTCATAACTCTTGCAACATTTCTTGAAGCTCTTTCAACAACCGTTTTATCAGGTAATTTCACGTTATTTAAAGCCATATTCGACTCCCATATTATTTCTATTTTTCTTACTGGTTAAAATAGTTTTTAACAGCATTTCTATGTTTTGGCAATATATTCTTTTTATTTAATACATTATCATTATTGTCTGCTTGTTTAATGCTTCCGGCACTATAGTCTTCTTTATCGCGATTAACTTCAGGATCAGCAATACCTATTCCCAAACTAGAAGCACCTGGTGCAGATTCTGGATTAACAGAGGGAAGAGTTTCATCGTGGTATTTAGCATTATGGTCAGAAGTTTTGTCTCCAAAAGACATAGGTGTATAACCCCCACCTCTACTGATTCCACCAGCTCCATCTCCACCACCAATAGTCATCAGTCCCTGTTTAGAGTCTCCTTCACCTTGATTACCAGATGAACTTTCTTTACCAGTCTGTCCAGACTGACCACTTTTATCTCCGGACAGAGAACCATTCTGGCCAGACTGTCCTCCTTCTTGTCCTGGTTGACCATTTTCTTGTTTCAACTGATTTTCTTGAGTGCCGTTCATTTCACTCTGAGTTCCATCTTTGCCTTCCTGGTTGCCATTTTGTCCATTCTGTGAAATTTCAGCTCCATTTTTTCCACTATTTTCTTTTGAATTATTTCCTTTTCCTGAATCGTCCAGTTTATCACCTTCTGGCTTTACCGAATCATTATTAACAGCAAAAAAGCTGTTATCCTTACTAGAATCGCCAGATTCATCGGTCTTTTTTGATTCCATACTCTGCTTGAATTTTTCGCCAGTTGCACTATCTATTAAATTCTTTTCAATCATTTTTTCAGCTAATTCAGAAGTATCCATCATCTTCTTCTGAATACTGTTATTTAAAGATTTAGAAAGATTACCTGCATTAGTATTGTTTATACCATTTGATGCATCAGAATCACCAAGATAGCTATTCAATAAATCATTAATCTCAGCTTCATTCAAACCTAATTGTCTTAATTGCTTTTTTAATTTTTCTAATTCTTCTTGAAACTTTTTTCTTTCTCCATTCGCTTTTTTAGCTTCTTTCGCAAATTTTTCCAGCTTTTTTAAAACTTCCATATCTTTTATTCTTTTCTTCATTTCGTCGGAAGCTTCATAACGCAATTTATCACTCATTTGGTCTAGAGCTTCAAAAGTAATCCCCGGAGATTCGTTATTTGAGTTTTTTTCAATTTCATCTAATGATGTTTCTAGTTTGGTTCTTTCTTCCGAAGTAATTACTTCTTCTTGTTGAAGCAATTCTATTTGGGATTTTATTTCATTTACCTTTCTAGAAATGTTAATATTTCTACTGCCAGATTTATTTAGATTCAACAAAGGAACATAAAAACTACCGCAGACAAAAAGCATAGAAATAAGAAGAATACCTAGAAGCTGCTTAAAATCATCTGGCATTTTACTTTCTGGAACAATATAACGAGATTTTCTAAAATTACTCCAACTTAAATCTCCTGTTTCATATTCAGATATAAGAAGTCCACCAGCTTTATTATAAGCATCAACACTAGCAATGCAAACATCATCAGAAGCTTTATGTTTATTGGCATAATCAGCACCATAAATCACAGCCAAAGGGATTCCATATATAAATAAAAATATAAATGGTGCTCTAAGATGAAGAATTCTAAATAATAGAATTACAACACCAGACAGAAGACACCAACCAATAAAAAAGCGCATAAAAGCCAAAATCAATATTTGAGTAAAGTTATTTCTTTTAACGCTTTCTATTGCGTCCTTAGCTGATAATAATCTGTCTGAACTATAATCCACAGAATTACACCTTATTTATAATTGGTTTATTTTTTTATTTTAGTATTTGAAACTTCAGAAGCCATACGGAATCCTATTGGTTTTGAAGCATCTTCAGGCGATAATAGGAAATTCTTTAATCTTCCTAATAAATTCTTTTCTGCTTCTTTAAATAGATAATCACAAAACTCTTTTACTCCCTCTGGAGTATTCTTAAAGTCTTTGTTGTCATCTACATTAAATGTGATTTTAGACCCACTTTTCTTAAAAACTATCAAAAATGTAAAAAACTTTTCTTCTAAAGACTTGCCATTAACATTGATTGCAAAACCTATTGCAGCAGTACCGTTTTCACCGAATTCAGTATCAAATTCATCCCCATGTAAATGACCACCTTCTGGAATAAATCCAGTGCTTGGAGGGAACATATAAACCTTTGTTTCTGGGCATCCCAAACTTTCGATAATTGAATTCTTAAGTTCATGGACAAAATCTCGACATTCCTGCTGATAGTCACGACATTCTTTTATACCAATATCAAAAGCTTCACAGAGTTTTTTGTAACGATTTTCTCTTCTTGCCATCTTTTTACCTTCTTTATTATTAATTTTAACAGATTAATACAATACTTTCATAGGCTCTGGAGCATTACGGCGAGGCCTTATTCTAGATTTATTAACTGTTCTCGTTATAATTCCCTTCTTATTAGGAAGTTTGTTTAATTTTGAAACATCTTTATTTTTATTTGGAATAATAATATCTTTTTTTCGTTCTGTAAAATCACCTTCTTCAGGAGGTTCTGCAGATTCTAACTCTAAAATTTCTTCTAATGTTCTAGGTTCATTGCACTCTTCTACTTGATCCCAACCGGCCTGTGCCAACCAGTTCGTAAGTTTACTTTCATCATAAAAACCTTCATCAATAGCGTCTCCCCAGTAATAGCCCTTCGCCATTTTCAGATTTCCAGTAACTTCCGCAATTACACCTAGCCGATAAAATGCCCATCTGGTTTTTTCTATATCAGCATTTGGCTTTTTGCTTTCATTTGTATAAATTGTAGAGTAATAGTTTTGAGCTTTTTTATAGTTTTTGGCAAGTAAAGCTTCCTCACCTTTTTTTCTATAGCTATTATAATTATATCTTCCGCCGCAGCAGCCTGTTAACAAGAAAAGCAAAGCAAAGACTATTATTGATAATTCTTTAATATCTTTAATAAATCTCATTTTTAACCTTTCTTCACAGTTTAATTATTTTAATTGCTTAAAGTCGAAACCCAATACTCATTCAAGCCGTTATTTACAGGAGGATAAATAGAAGATGTCCAAGTAAAATTATGTATACCACTTGATGATTTACTTGTATCATCCATGGTTATACTTATCAGATAACTATTGTCATCATTTAATTTAATAGTCATATCACTAAGATACTCATCTCCAAAAGTCTGTCTTTTACTATCAGATACAACAAAAGCGGTTCCACTGCTGGAAGGAACAAACTTTCTAACAAAAGTCATTTTATTACCATTTTTTTCTAATGAATAGTAAGCAGTACCACCTTCTATATTTACTTTGAATTCAGTATCTCCATTCCAAGTGTTTTCTCCATCTAATTCAGCCTCTATATCTCCAATAGAACGAGAAATATCACTTCTAATCACAGATACTATCCAAAAAGCCTGATTTGCAGCCAATGCATTAAAACTGCCCCTTTTAACATTGGTAGCACCTCGAGACATCATAATAATAATTATACCTAATACTACTGAAAGAATAGCAAAACAAATAAGTATTTCCACGAGGGTCATAGCTTTTTTCTTAATCATTTGCACTTATAAAACCTCTCAGAGTATAACTTGAATCACGCCCTTCTTTGCTTCTGTAATTCATTACCAATGTAACTACACGGCCAATCACTATTTCATCAACAAATCCATCTTTAACAGAGTAAGCTGATACAAAAAGATGAGGTTGCAAATATTCCTCAAAAGTTCCAACTTTTAAAACTACCGGAGGTTCACTGCCTAAAGATAGTTCTTCGCCAGACTTTAAGACATATTCCTTTTCAACATCATCTTCTGGGAAACAATTGATATTATGAGAATTTTCTATTTGTTCCAAAATCTCAACCGTTAACTGGCTTGCCTTAATTTCATCAGCAGAACGCACTACCTGCTGATGTGAAGACCCCATTAATCCCCAAAGAGGAATAACTGCAGCAAGAAACACAGCCGAAGCGATTAATATTTCAACAAGACTCATGCCTCTTTTGCTCATGGATTACTTCCTTTTGGACCAACAGCCACCCCAAGATACTTAGGTATAAAGTCTTCTTCTGTTGGATCTAATTCAGAATTATATAATAAATATCCACCTTTGTCTGGAATATTCTCTGGTTTAAACTCTTTTACAGCCATACCACCATTAATAAGAAGAGGAACATCTTTTCTATCTGCCTTGACCGTTCCTCCTTCTCCCAAAGCAACCAGGTATGCTCTTACTTCATTATTTCCAGAATTGTTAACAGTAATAGGTCCTTTTCCTGCAAGCAACATAACTGGAGTTTTGGCAGAATCTCCTTGAGGAGGCAAAAATGCACCAACAGTAATTGAACCATCACTGTAAATAGTTCCCGGAGTATTGATATTCATATTGCTGAAACGGACATTTCCGCTGTCAGAAGTAACTTTATAAACAAGATTATTCAGATTCAAATCAGAGCCATTTGAATTTGAACCGAAATAAGAACTCAATAAACTTTGTATACCGTCAGAAGAACCTGTTATTTCATAACAGGTTCTTAATGATAGACCTAGGGTGCTGTCTTCTGATTTACCAATTTTAGAAACATCTAAATTTTCAAGACTTTTAGGCAAATAGCCTAGTTTAAATTCACTACCGACATAATCCTTTGGTTTAAAAACAGTATTATTAACATCTGGAACAGAGGGGTCTGGTGGAAGACTAATTTCTTCATTATTTTTGGAATATTCAGATATAATATTATAGGTTACATCAATACTTCGTATGTTAGATTTGCTCATTACCTTATAATAATCAACTGCACTAACGTCATTTACAGAATATTCCAACTTATCAAAATATTTCTGCAAAGCATCTGCACCCTTATTATCTGAATCATTTTCAAAATCATAGCCTTCAGAGAAGAATAAGAAATTCTCAAAAGAATAATTTTTTCCGTTTTGTGAAGAATAATTAGTTTTGAGAGATTCATATTCTGTTTTATCATCAGCATTACCAATTCCTATTATTGCTGCAAACAAAGCTTCGCTGGAATTTACTGGCAATAAATAGCCCATTTCAAGGTATCGGTCATCAACTTTTCCAATAACTCTGGTTATGGATGGAACAATATTGTTTAATTCAGAACTACTGCCACGTATTCCTATGTCACTAAATAAATGAAGACATGAAGTATTCCAATATTTATCAGTTTGTGACGACCCTGGCGGATTATTTTCATATTCTGATTTTAAAATCATTTTCCAAGTCTGATTTGAAGAACTAGTCAATGAATCAGAAAAACCCCAGTAAGCAACTCTGAAGCCAAGTAACTCATTATTATAGAGATTCGTATCCCATCTGTCTCCGGAAGGGAAATCAAGCATTAAAGTCACTGGTGGTCCAGGATCTCTATAAGAATAAAAATTCTGACCATATTTTTTACTTCCGCTAGCACGATTTAATATTAGATGATCTCCACCAATATAAATCCAGCCTCGTTTCATCCACATATCCCCCGTTTTGTTATCCTTATCTTCTGTAGATTTTTTATTATCAAGTAAAAACGGATGTTTTCCATTTGAAGATTCACCAGTATCACTTTTGATTGAAACTGTATTGAAAGCAAGAGGATCATCCGCTCCATCCGTCCAATAAAAATTGAACTTAGTAATTGGTATTGGAAATGGGAAAACTACTTTAAAAGGTCTTGTTTCCTGCCAAACAGCACGGCTTTTACCAATTTTTATTGTTACTCTTACAGTTAGTCGTCCAACCTTTTCCCAATCAAAAAAGGTTACTTCATCACCTATGCCTTTAGAGGATTTTAAACTATTTAATGATGCAATATCAGAAAAACCTAGTTCTATTAATGGAACATCTGGCTTTTCACTACCAATTGTCCCTTTAAGAATATTATCTATCAAATTATCGAAGCCAATATAAGCCAACCATTTCTTGCTTAATTCTTCACTAAGTTTATCAGGACTATTGGAACTTATTAGAACTTCCCTTATCCTAACTCCTCCTCCGCTGGTTTCATCGTTTAAATCACTGATAAAATGAGAAAAAACAAATCGACAAATAGATTGAGCACATTTTTCTGCTCTTAAATGCCTGAGTATTTCGCGACTTTCGTTGGATTTTCCCATAACCAGATAATTATAAGAAGCTACCAGAACAGCTAATACAACGATTGCCCCAATAACAACAAAAAAGATAATCCCTTTACGATTACTACTTTTTCTTTTTATTTGAAATGGAGAAAAAATCAATTCTGTAACCCTCCATTTTCTGAATTTTGTAATTGGTTCAAATTTTTATCCAACCAGCGTCTTGTCCCTTCATGTAAAGGAACTCCTGTTTCTCTTAAAATCTTCAAAATTGATTCAGAATCTGTTGGAACTGTTTCAAAGGCTTTAAATCGATACTTTAACTTAGGACATCCTTTAATAAGCATTTCTGTAACATATTCAACCAAATCAGGAGAGATGTCAGAGGTTGTTACTAAAACATTTGGAAGCGCAATAGTCTTGATTTCAGGCTGATTTTCTTCGTAATAACCAGCAGGAATAGTGTATTTTACAGAAGTTGAAACTTTATTACAAATAAGGTCAATCTGTTTATCATCAAAACTTATAAGACCACAATGATAAAATATAATGGAATCTGCCACTGTACGATTCGGCATACCTGCCTGTATCATGGCAAAACCAATGTGAGCATCACCTATTTTTCTTACAACTTCTCCTATAGGAATATCAATACTGTGTTTTCCTGAAATATTTAAAGCTTCGAATATTTCTTTTGAAGTTCTAGCTGTAGAAGAGTTTTTTTGGCCGATAAAACCCTTTAATTCACCAGGGAATACATAATTCGGCATTAAATCTTCCGGAGGCTTAATCATTTGAACAACATCATACCAAAGTGGCCATACAACTCTTATTTTAGGATTCGAAGAATAAGCCTCTTTTGCTATTCTTGCTTCAGACATACCAAATTCAATTCGTTTTGTCTGCAACAATACAATATTATCTATGGAACCGTTCGTTTGAAAAGCTTTGAAAGAACCACCATTTTTATCAATATTATCGTTAAACCATTTTTCTAACAGCTTTCCTGCTGAAAAGTAAGTCCCCAAAGTATTTCCAGTTCCGATAACATGATGAGAAGAAGAATATAAATTAGGAGGAATTGGAACTTCTGAAATTTCTTCTTCCTCTTCATTGAGACTAATTATCGCTAAAGTTGAAACAGCTATTAGTATAAAAACCAATAACCATATAAGCTTTTTTATATTTTTACTATTCTCTTTCATTAGTACTTATCATATTTTAACCCTATACATTCAATATTAGCAACCTTTAGATTTATTATATTTATAGTTTAAAAATAATATTTTAGTCCTTGCAAAAAAATAAAAAAAAAATAATATTTCAAATAGTTTAATCTTGATAAACATTTGCCGATGTTATAATATATATATTATTCAAGGTGGAGTTGAATGAAGAATTTTGAAAAAATACTTTTGATTACAGTATTTTTCTGTATACTTCCGGTAGCAAATCTCTTTGCATTATCTCAAGAAGCAACAGAAGCTATTGAAGCTATGCGTGCTCGTCTCCGCCTTTTAGAAACTAATAATGAACAGCCTTCAGAAATAGTTTCTTCTAATTCATCAAGCGATGAATATATTCCTGGTCGTGAACTTTCTGCTGTTTTGGCAAAAATAAGACGTGAAAGATTTGAATCTGAAAAGAGATTCAAACAAAATCATATTAAACCTGCTAACACAAATGAAAACGAAGTAACTACTGTTGAAGCAAAACCTGTTACTGAAGTTACAGAAGAAAATATTATCGTAGCAAACGATCAGAATTCTTCAGAACCTGAAGTATCAAAAGAAGAAAAACAAGTTGTTGCTGTTCCAGCGGTTACTTCTGATACACCCGAAGAAAAACCGGCACAGACTCCAACAGAATCTGAAGTAGCCAATACCGCTTCTCAAGACGAAATTATCATAATAGAAGCTATGGAAGCTGACGATTCTGAAGCCTGGTCTGTTCCAATCAAAAACAAAACTAATGAATCTAGTCAGGAAGAAAGAGTAGTTCCTGCTCAGAAGGCTGAAAAAAGCAATGAATACGTTACGGGTCAGCTGCTAGAACGCTCAATCAGAAGAATTAGACATAGTCAGAGACGCAGTACTCCCGCAAGTAGTGAATTAGATGCAGCATTAGAAGATTATGAAAAAAGAATAGCTGATAAAAAAGCTAGAAATTCCCAAGAAGTTATTGCTAATGCAAATGATGAAATAGAAGAACTTTTCAGAAATTCTGAAAAATCTTCAACTTTTGCTGAAAGTGAATACAACGAAGAAAACGAAACTTCTGATAATGAAGACAACAGAATTGATGATGATAAATTCAATGATTATATCAGCAAATATGATTTTAAGATGCCTGAGAACTACAGAATTATAGTAGAATAAAGTAAGCAAAAAAGCCTGCGATTATATCGCAGGCTTTTTTTATGCTTTTAAAACATGTATTTCCGTTCCTCTATCCTCTAGCTTATATATCAATCTTATATCTTGTAACTTGAAACTTGTAGTAAATAAAAAACCCCCAGTCATGCACTTTGTGTCTGACATCCCCCTTTCACAAAGGCTGTCTAAAAACTAAGAATTTACTAATAAATCAGTGTATGGAGTAATGTCCTCGCCCCCTTTCGTAAAGGGGGTCTCTTGTAACTTGTATCTTGTATCTTGTATCTTGTATCTTATATCTTATATCTTATATCTTATATCTTATATCTAAAATATTGGCATACCACACTTTGTACAGAACTTTTCTTGTGGTGGATTTTCCTGACCACAATTAGAACATGCTATCATTTTAACTTCTTCAATCTGAATATTCTGTTTCATATCCTCTTCTTTCATATTTGGAGGTAAGTTATTAAGAGGTTTATTGACATTTGATTCGGATTTCTTTGGCTTATCTTCAACCAGAGATTTTGCGACATGACCAACATCTTTACCAATAACCTGACTCATATCTACACCATCTTTTACTTTCAGGACACAGAAAATCTCGATAGGCATTGATTTACCTTTAACCATGATTGATTCACGTTGTTCGATATCAAAATAATCTTTAACTCTTTCGTAGGTTGCCCTCGTTATATACATTTCCATCCCTTTGGCCTGAGCCATAATACGAGCAGCAAGGTTAACATTATCACCAATAACCGTATAAGAAAGAGCCTTTTCAGAACCCATATATCCAGCAGTAACTATTCCAGTGTTAACACCAACCCCTATTTGAATAACAGGTTTTCCTTCTTTTTTCCAAACTTCCTGTAATTCTCTTAGAGCATCAAGCATTCTAACACCGCATAGAACAGCTCTAATCGGGTCATCACTTCGTGCTACTGGAGCTCCAAAAAGTGCCATCAATTCGTCGCCTACGTATTTATCCAGCGTTCCGTCTAGTTCCATTAAAATATCTGTCATTCTGGTAAAATAAACGTTCAATTGTTCAACTATATCTGTTGGGTCCATATTTTCTGACATTTTTGTAAAACCACGAATATCAGAAAAAAAACATGATACTTCACATTTTTTACCGCCTAATTTCAAAGCTGACGGGTCAGACATGATCATTTCAGCAACCGCTGGTGAAACGATACGGTTCAAACTACCTCTCAACTGTTCATTCTGCTTTAACTGGTCTTCACTGAGCTTTTGAGCTGAAACCAAATCATCCATTGTTGCAGAATATAGTTTTGCGTTTTTCATAACCAAACCTGCAACATCTGCGCAGGTAGTTAGAAGATTCTGATCATCTCTGGTATAATCAGGATTATTCATTTCTTCAACGTTAAGAATAGCAAACAGCTTTCCTTCTGCATAAATAGGAGCAGCCAAAATGGTACTGAGAACCCCTTTTCCTATTAACCCCTTCATCTGAGGATCCATTTCGCATTCCTTAACCCCAAAAGCCCCAGCTCCACCAGTAACTTCATTAATTTTCTGGTCCAAAAGATGAGTTATCATGCTGACTTCTTCATAAGGAACTTCAAAATTTTTATATTCAGAAGGTTTCATGCCAGTAGCTTTAACAATACGAAGCTTGCCTTCTTTTTCGTCATTAAGAAGTAATTGAACTTTCTTGGCATCAAGACCTTTGGTAATAATTTCAACAGTATTGGCAAATATCTGGTCTCTATCAAGACTTTTGGTAAGATTTTTAATTCGCATAAGAGTTGTTGTAAGACGCATAGACCTTTTATTGAACTCTTCACGCATTTCTCTTACTTCGCGTTCCATACGTTCTTCGTTTGTTTCATTACTTTGTTTATCGGCTTTGCCATCCTTAGCTTTATCAGCAGGTCCAGCCTTAGCCACTCCAGGAACACCTATAGTTTTATTATCTGCCTCTTTATTAACTCCTAAAGCTTTATCAAAACTTGCAGATTCTTTTTTATTCTTTGCATCCATTTCAGCGCGATATTTTGCTGCTAAGGCAGGATCAACTCTAGCTTTAAGGTTACCATCAGAACCGGTTACCTTTCCGGTTGTATCTGCTATTGCCGGACCATTTTTCCTCAAGTTATCAAATCTTACATAAAGATATAATAGAAAACCAGCCGAAAATAAAACCATTATAGAATATTGATCCCACCAATCTTCAATGGGGAACTGAGTCGGCTTCAATTTTATCAATATAGTCGCCCCTGCCATTAAAACCGGCAAAGAAAAACCTAGCAGCATTATTGAATACTGCTCTCCTAGCACGCCTAAAAATCCAGCAATTGCTAATATATAAAAATAAGAAAAAAAGCTCTGTATCTTTGTTAAATTTTTAGGCAGTTTATTAAGGAAAATAGCTATTGCTGCGCCTACAGCTAGTAGACTTCCTATTCCACAAAATAAATCTACTAATTTCTTTTGGGAATCAGCCTTAGAAACAGTTTTTACCGGAGCTTCAGCTTTTATATGATCAGCTTTTTCTGGTGCTTGCGCTGTTGCAGATTTTGCATCCTTTTTAGCTTCAGTTGGTTTACCTGCTTCTACTTTTTCGTTTTTCTTAACTTCAGCCATTTATAGAATTAGTTGATATTTCCAGAAGTAACTTCTGTCATTAAGCATTCTGCCGTAAAACTGCCGGCAGTCATTCTTGATAGAAGTTCTTCAGCTTCATTTGGCTTACCTTCCAAACAAAGCAAGTGTCCATACCATCCAACAGCCTTACCGTTACGATACTTATCCTTTAAACACTCTGAAGCAATCTTAAATGCTTCTTCTTTCTTCCCTTCGCAAAAAGCAACCATTGAATTAACTGTATTTATATAAGAAGTGCATTTCCCACTTCCTTTAAGACTATCCACCATCGTTTTCCATTTCTGCATTGCCTGCTTAGCATTCATTTTACAATCCAGCTCTGCTATATCTGTCAAAACGATTAGTTTAATCAGTAAAGATTTGGTGCAGTTTAAAGCTTTGTTAAAATTAATATGAGCCTGAACATTATCTTTAACATTCAGGCAGCATCTTGCAAGCACAAGAAGAGAAACTGCCACTTCATCAGCACTCATAGATTTTGCGCGGTCAGCAGAAATTGAATTTATTATTTTGTAAGCAGTTGCAAAATCGCCTTTTTCTGTTTTAAGTAAGGCTTCCCAAACCTGGCCAACTTCATAAGAGTTTGTTCCTTGGAATACCTGATAATATTCATTTATGTTTCTAGCAGCCAAATCGTATTCTTCACTACAAATCTGAGCAAATATCATTGCCTGCCAGAAAGAAGGGAAATTTTTCTGGGTTTCACTATTCAATACTTTCTTTCCCAATGATATAGCGGAAGATATTTCACCGTCATTTATGAATTTACGCATTTTAGTTTCTAAAATCTTTATATCTGTGAAACTTAGATTTCCATCATTCAAATCAGTTTTTTCTATTTTTCCACCAAAAGAAATACCAACTGTTTGAGCAAACTTATAAAGCATCAATTTTCCAAAAGGCATTATTAATGCTGAAATCAAACTACAGAACAAACCTATCATTATAAAAACAAATCTTGGCATTACTTCCATATTACTTTGGAAAGTGAGAACAAATATTCCAAAGAAGAAACAGAATAGCCACAATCCTAGTAATTCATAACTAGCTGGACGCATATTTTCCTTAAGGAATCTAAAACATGGGAAAATCAAGAAAAGAGCCAAGGCAATCAAATGGCTGGCAATAATCATTTTTGGAGTAATCCATATTCCATCATATATATAGCCATCACCAGATAATAATGCTTTATAAACATCGCTTATACAATATATCTGAGAGAATATCAGTAACCCTACTCCGGCAATTACAAATAAAAGTATGTGCCAGAACGATGTTTTCTTCCCTAATGCAGAAGCAACAAAACCTAGTGCAATAAACAGCAAAATAAAATAGAAAACCGAAAGTGTTCTGCCCAGGAAAAGCGGGAAAAAGCTTACGAACATAAAGAACGGCTGGTTAGTCACTAGTTCAAAAAAACTAGCATGCGGATTAGAATCAATGTTTTTCTTGCCTATTATCTCACATGTGCTGTATGCTCTACCAAAATTGGCATTATGCATATCAATAGCCAGACACATTCTCAGGTCTTCAAAAGAATAACCGTTTTCTTCCGAAAAAGTATCCTCTTTATTCCCTAACAATTCCTCTGCTCTAGAGCTAATTCCCATCAACAAATTAATCATGGCCAATTTAACTCTAGCAGAATTTTTATTCTTATTTAAACCTAATGCTTGTAAAAAATCATTTGCAGCTAATTCAAATTCCTTTTTAGCAATATGAACTTTGCCCTTAATATAAAGAACTTCTGCTTTACCCATGTCAGGCAATTTATCAATAGGAATTCTATTCAAACTTTTTTCTGCTAAGTCAGGATTATTATTATTAGAATACAAAATAGCAATATTCAAAAGAGGCAGAACATTATTTGAGTGTTCATATGCTTCTTCATAACTTGCTACAGCATCATCAAGATTACCATTTTTTTCAGCTTTTAAACCCTTTTGAAGAAGAAGTTGATAGACATTATCGGCTTCTAGATTTGTTTTAGAAGTCTCACCAAAAGAACAATCAACCAAAATTATTAAAAATATTACTAATAGCCAAAATTTCTTCATCAATTTCTTCTCTCAATAATTATAACTATTTACTTTCAGAAGTAACTTCTTTAGATAAACTAACAATAATAAAATCTCCAACTTTTGTATCTGAAGAAATTTCAGAAGAATGCAAATTCAAAATATCTCCATTTTCCAATAAACAACGGAAATAATCACCTTTCTTTGATTCTATTACACCCTTCATAATAACCTCCAAATAATAATTAGAAACCTAATTGTGAAAGGAAATGTTCAACAAACTTTTGGATTTCCATCACAGAAGAATCCTGCCTGGTAGCTTCAAGGAAAGCAATCTTTACTCCACGCATTTCCCCTTCTCTGGTTTTGTATACTTCTATACGGTAAACAAACTCCTGAGAAAAATTTTTATGAGGAAACACTTTAACAAGCAAATGAGAATAATCCTGCAGACGCAATATAAGTGTTTCTTGTAAGGGACTTGCCTGAATGAAAACATCCATTCCATAATCATCCTGATTACGGAAAAGATAGCGTTGTGAGGCTCTGAAAATCAGATCTCCAACATCTTGCAAGCTTAGATAAAAGTCTTTATCCATTAGCAAATCCCTAATTAATTTTGCTAAGAAAAAATACTTTCTTAGCAAAATTAAAGTTTTCAGATACTTTCAAGTTCTTTTTTGTATTCATTAAGCTTTGCAAGCTGTTGGTCATAACCAGCTACATCTGTTCTGATTCGTTCAACAACTTCAGCAGGAGCTTTATTTACAAAGTTTTCATTATCAAGCTTGAAAGCAATTTTAGCTCTGTTCTTTTCAGTGTTTTCAATTTCTTTAGTTACACGAGCAAGTTCAACAGCTATATCTATAACGCCAGAAAGATCAATACAGATTTCAGTAGAACCTGCAAGGCCGACCAGATGTCCAACCGGCTTTTTATCAACTATCTCAAATTTTTCAACACCTGCAAGAGCACAAATCATCTGAACCTGCTTAGTATAAGCACTACCCAGACTACCATTATCAACAACTCTGACAGTCAATTTCTTAGCTGGTGATATGTTTGCAGAAGCTCTCATGTTTCTGATAACTCTGACGGCTTCCATTAATTCACTGATTTCTGCTTCTAATGATGAATCAATGAGGTTTTTATCGGCTTCTGGGAAAGAGGCCTGCATTAGGAAACCTTCGCTACCAGGCAATTTCTGCCATATTTCTTCTGTGACGAAAGGCATAAATGGATGCAATATCTTTAAAGCAGTATCTAAACAACTTAGCAATACTTGCTGAACTGTAGCTTTCTTTTCAGCATCTTGCCCAAATAATACTGACTTGCTCATTTCTATATACCAATCGCAAAAGTCGTTCCAAATAAATTCGTAAACAGCTTTCAAAGCATCGTTAAATCTGAAATTACCTTCGACAAGTAAGCTTCTAACCTGATCTACAGTATAGTTCATTCTAGAAATGATCCATCTGTCAACTTCACTAAGTTTATCCTTAGAAGGAAGTTTGTTATTAATGCTTACGTTGGCTCCTTCCAAATTCATCAAAACGAAACGAGAAGCATTCCAAAGTTTGTTGGCAAAATTTCTACCTATTTCAACTTTGTTTTCTGCAAAGCGTATGTCTTGGCCCACTGGAGCTAATGAAACTATAGTATATCTAAGAGCATCAGCACCGTATTTAGCAATTATATCCAGTGGATCCGGGCTATTACCAAGAGATTTACTCATCTTGCGGCCCTTCATGTCTCTGACGATACTAGTAAAATAAACATCATGGAAAGGACACTTATCCAGGAAATAATAACCTGACATAACCATTCTTGCTACCCAGAAGAAAATGATATCCGGTCCAGTAACAAGAGTATCTGTTGGATAGAACTTCTTTAAAGTTTCTGTTTCATTTGGCCAACCCATAGTTGAGAAAGGCCATAACCAAGAAGAGAACCAGGTATCAAGAACATCTGAATCCTGGCTTATTCCATCAGTAGCTCCACACTTTGAGCACTTTGATGGCTGTTCACCTGCAACCATTACTTCACCGCAGTGACTGCAAGTATAAGCAGGAATTCTATGCCCCCACCAAAGCTGGCGGCTGATACACCAGTCACGAATGTTTTCCATCCAGTGCAAATAGACAGAACCCCATCTAGCAGGTGTAAAACGTAAAGTGCCGTTTTTATAAGCTTCGATTGCTTTAACAGCAAGAGGTTTCATTTTAACAAACCACTGATCAGAAAGATAGGGTTCAATAATTGTTTTACAACGTTCGCAGTGACCAACAGCCAACTGATGGTCTTCTATTTTGTCAAGAAGCCCCATTTCTTCAAGACGTTTAACAATAGCTTCTCTGCATTCAAATCTATCCATGCCTTTGAATTCTGCAGCATTTTCATTCATGACACCTGTTTCATCCATAACTATAATCTGAGCAAGGTTATGGCGACGACCAACTTCAAAATCGTTGGGGTCATGAGCTGGAGTAATCTTAACTGCACCAGTACCAAAAGCTTTATCTACATAATCATCAGCAATAACTGGTATTTCACGGTTTACAAAAGGAACTACAACAGTTTTGCCAACCATATCTTTAAAGCGTTCATCAGATGGGTTAACAGCTACAGCAGTATCGCCAAGCAATGTTTCTGGACGAGTAGTAGCAATTTGAATAGAGCCATTACCGTCTTTGCATGGATAATGCATATACCAAAGATGACCATTGGTATCTTCTGGTATTTTTTCTTCATCAGAAAGAGCTGTTCTACAACGTGGACACCAATTAATGATGTATTTGCCCTTGTAGATTAAGCCGTCGTTATAAAGTTTAATAAAAGTATTCTGAACAGCTTTACTCAAACCTTCGTCCATTGTAAAGCGTTCTCTCTGCCAATCGCAAGAACAACCCAACTTTCGAAGCTGTTTTAAAATAATACCGCCATATTTTTCTTTCCATTCCCAAACTCTATTAACAAATTTTTCACGGCCTAAGTCATGTCTTGTTAATTTTTCTTTTGCAAGAGCCTTTTCAACAACATTCTGAGTTGCGATACCGGCATGATCTGTGCCTGGAAGCCACATAGCTTCAAAACCAAGCATACGATGATATCTAATTAAAATATCCTGCAAAGTGTTATTGAGAATATGTCCCATTGTAAGCATTCCTGTAACATTTGGCGGAGGAATAACAATAGAATATTTTTCTTTTTTAGAATCTTCATGGGCATGGAAACAACCGTTTTCTTCCCATTTACTATAGATGGCATTTTCAACATCTACTGGTTCATAAGCTTTGGATAATAATTTCTGTTCGTTGTCAGACATAAATAAAAAACCTTCGATATTTGTTGTAAATTATTTCTGTATAATATGCAGTAACTTATCAAATTCATCAGAACTAAGTTTAAGATTCTTAGCCTGAGAGAATATATTAAGTTTGGTTTCAAGATTCTGAATCTTGAGTTTAGTTCTTTCATCCGGTTTCAAGTCATAAGCCTGTTTCAAATAATCAACAGCTTCCTGGAATTTGGATTCAGAGATTAAAACATCAGCCATGCTCAATATCAATGGAACATAATTGGAATCAAGCTGCAAACCAGCTTCAATATATTCTTTAGCCTTAGAAAGATTACCTTTTTCAAGCATTCTTTCAGAGAAACGATTGAAAGTAATTGCTGTTGGTTCAAAGATTGGGAGGCTATCTATTGGTAAACCGTTTGGAGCAAGAATCTTAGCACCACAAAGGTGGCAGAAACGGCTTTCAGGATTAGTTTGTTCTGCACCGCAAGAACTGCACTTAAAGAGATTCTGAACAACCCAAACCTTGGATTTCTTAATGACATTGTCGCCTTTTTTATACCCTTTTTCAACTTCGAATACAATACAGCGTTCAGGGAATCTGTCGCTTCTGAAATAATCAGTAGCAATATGCTTACTACTATCATATTCTTCTGAAATTACAGGCATATAGCTGATCTGATTAGGAATAATCAATCTATCCATCAACTTCTTATGCAAAGCCTGAAGTTCTGGATCCTGCTTTTTGGAAAGAGCTGTATCCAAACCATCAAAGAAATCAATAAAGCTTCCAATGATGTCTCCATTATCAAAATTAATAGGAGCATCGGTCTTTTCAACAGCCTTTTCTTCAGCCATCTTATTCTTTAAAATATTAAGTTCAGTTTCTTTTTCATTCAGCTGATGTCTGACCATCTTCAACTGTTTATCAAAATTCTGAATAGTCAGAAGTTGGTCTGCAACCTGCTGAGTAAGAGCTTCATACTCATCGGATTCATGAGGAATCGATGAACCTTCAGATAATCTAGCTTCAAGAGCTTTGCGAAGAACAGCTATTTCATCTTCCTTATCAACTACAGTCTGCTGGAGTTGTGAAATCTGAAGAACATATTCTTCTTTTTTCGTCTGAGTAATTAATTCAGAACGAACTTTTTCAAGTTCTTCATTGAGCCTTTCAACATCGCCTTCAGCAGCAGTTAGCTTCATAGCAATTTCTGTATATTCCTGATTTTCATTCTTAAGAACTTCAATCTGCTGTTCCAAATCACCAACCTTATCATTTTCACTTGCAAGTCTGGCAATTTCATTCTTAGCTTCTACTAAAGCTTCATTGGCTTTTTTAAGTTCATCATCAGAAGAAATCTGACCTCGTTCTTTGCTAGCTAATTCAATCTGTAATTCTTCAACCTTACGAGTTAACTCAGAAACTTGACTCTTATAAGCTTCAGCTTCCAAAGATACTTGTGAAAGCTGAGCCTGATTCTGTTCATTAGCTTCTTTCAAGGCTTTTTGAACCTGTTCTGCGTTCGCATTAAGCTGATCGGGAACTGATTCCAACTCAGCAGTCTTTGCTTTAAGTTCATCTGAAGTCATCTGAAGTTCAGCCTGCTTAGCCTCTAGCATTCCATTTAATTCGGTAATCTTCTGAGCAGACTGTTCGTATTCTGATTTAAAGCTTTCTAATTCATTCTTCAGTTGAGAATTAGAATCAGAAAGACTGATATTTTCTATTTTAAGGGTATCTAATTCAGCCTTAGCGTTCTGGTAATCAGTTTGAATTTTTCGTATATTTTCCTCTAATTCGGTAACCTTAGGATCTTCAGCATATTCAGCAACAGTCATATTTTTACTTTGTTCAAGCATTTCATTCAAAGAACGAATCTGTTCATCCTTTTCAGCACCAATACTTGCACAAAGTTTTTTCTGTTCTTCTAATTCGCCACGTAAGCCTTCTAGTTCAGAATTTTTCTGATCTAAAACTCGTTGCAAATCATCTGATTTTTCTGCATCAGCCTCTCCTGCTTCAATTTGGTTTTTTAAGTTCCTAATCTGCAATTGAAGCAACTTAATCAGATTATCTTTCTGAACAATCTGCTGATTCAATTTTTTGAAAAATTCATTACTAATCTCGCCGTTGGCTTCTGGCATTATAGATCTCCTAACACATACATTTAACAACAATATATAAACTAACACAGATATAATGTGATAGCCAAGATACCCTTATTAACATCACAAAATATCAATGTTAGACAATATCCCTTAAAGTTAGATAGTCTAGCATAGACTTCAAATCAATGCAACTTTCTATCTTAAAAGGATTTAATTTTGCTGAGGATTTATACTCCTCAACTGTTTAACCTGATCTTTCAATTTCTTTTTACAATCAGCGCACATTACACCTTCGTAAATTGTAGTATTACAAAGTTCACATTGATGTGCAATTCTTCGCAATCCAACTCTTTCAAGTCTGCCTGACTTAATGAAAGCATGGACAGCATCTTCCGTGCAATCACAGTATTCAGCGACCTGACTTATAGATGCTCCAGGATTTGCACGTAAGAAATTTTTAATTTTTGCAAATAATTCTTCTTCTGCCTTAAAACACTTAGGACATATATCTTTAGCGATTTTAACCATAATTACGCCGCAAACGCGACATGAAATAAGATTATTGGTATCAGACTGCTGTTCTGCCATTTTTTATCCTTTCTAGTGACTTATAGTTCTTGACCCAAAATCAACTGAAGTGACGGGCAACGCTAACTGCATTATTTTTTTAGGCTGCTTCCCTGGTTCATTAACATAAATATTTACAGAATACTCGTCTTGAGAAGGAATTCTAAATAAGTGACGATAATTCTTCATAGAAGCAGAATCTATTGGTTCGCTTTCGCCTTCATCGTCTATAATAGTCATAGTCAAAGTAGTATTATCAATTTCCATATTTGCTTTTGCAGAAATCTTAACTCTTGTATCTTCAGGGATAGCAAATTTATTAAGTTTTAATATCTTTGGTTCATCCCCTTCTGTTACAGTAAATACTTCTTCTTCAAAAGTAGTAGGATGCTGAACTCTAATTTCTACTTCTCTATCAGGCTTAGAAATTTCCGTAGTCTTTTCACTAGGAGATTTATCATTTGGAGAAGCCATAGCTAACTTGTTGTCATCTGGCAAATCTTCTGCTGGTGATTCTCCACTATTTCCATTGTCTGGTTCAGTATTAGACCCAGCTGATGTCTCTGGAACAGGGGTATTATCTGAAGTATTACCGTTTGGATTTCCACTGTTAGTTGAATCAGTATCAGCAGCATTCGAAGAATTACCACCGGAAGTAGTCTTTGTGGTCTTATTTCCAGAAGCACCAGAAACAAACATTGCTTCATCATAGGTGTCTGACAATATATATTTGCCATTTTTATACTCTACGCGCCAGCTATATGCTGCGGAAGCCCCAGCAAAACCAACAGTATTTGCGGAAGCTGTATTTATCATCTGCTGTTTTAACCCATTTATACTGTCCGTTACAGAATTCTGAAGTTTAGTATTTTCTGCATTTTCGGAAGTCTGTTCGGTTGTTCTAGTTTCTGTAATCTTGCTAATATCATACGTGGCATCTTCGCCTAAATCTGCTTTTTGCTTTTCCCAAGCTCCGTTGATCTGAGCCTGGTGTTCGGCCATACGTTTTTCATATTCTTTTTCACGTATTTCTGCAGCCTTTTGAGCTTCTTCAAAAGAATCGAAGATAATATCATCAGCATAAGTCATTGATAAAAAGCTTGAAAACAAGGCAAATAGCACAAATTTGCAAACACTGCCGTTTTTCATAAATTACCCTCCTGATGATGAAGCTTATCTATATATTTTATAATATCCTAGACTCTTTATCAAGTTATTGCTAGTGGGTGAAAGCTATTTTATTTTTAGGTTTATCTATAATATTTTAGGAAGCAAGGTAGCGGATATAATTTTTTGTAAACTTCCATCTTTTTTACGAACAATCAAAGCTCCGTCTTTTTCTACAGATTCAGGAACGGCTACAAGCGTTTCTCCTTTTGGAAGAGCAATAGTCATCTCCCTTTTCCAAAACTGTCCGCCATACTTCTTCCAAAGCTCAGTCTGTTCTGAAGCAGAAAGAATAAATATTTTATCCCAGGCTTTGCAAAATTCAAAAAGCACTTCTTCTCTATTTGTAGAAAGGCCAGCCTCACTTAAAGAAGCAGCATTAATCGATTTGTCCTGAAGCGGCAAAATATTTATTCCTATACCAACAACGGTTCTAAAACCACCATTAAAAGTCGTAGACTCAGTAAGAATACCTGCAAGCTTCCTGTTATTAAACCAGATGTCGTTTGGCCATTTAAGCCAAAAATCTTTTGCATTTACACCCATATTTTCCAAAGCAGCAGCTAAAGATATTCCTGCAATCATAGAAATCGGGAAAAAATATTCCTTTACATCTACAGTAAAAGAAAACATCAGGCACTGACCAACCTCATCAGAAGCCCATTTTCTATCATATTGCCCCTTGCCTCTGGTTTGAACATCTGCAACTTCTATAGTATGTTCAAAACCTTCAGACCGCCAAATATCTTTCAAATCGTCATTTGTTGAAGCAGTTGAAGGAATCCAACACAAATTATATTTTTTCCAGAAATTAAGTTTTTTCAATAAAAGAAGGAAATCGTTATTCATATTTACAAAGAGCCAAAATCTTCCTTTAACTTATTTACAAGTTCATATGCAGTATAGTCTCTTGTCAGCGGAGTAAGAGAAACAAAGCCATCTGCAACAGAATTATTGTCGCATTCACTGTTTTTGTCTATAACAACAGGCTTGCCATTAACCCAGTAATAAGGCTTTCCATAAGGATCTACACGCTTTTCATATCCGCCTCTGTATTCAACAAAGCCCATTTTGGTAATTTTTAAACCTTTAATCTGATCTGCTGGTAAATTTGGAACATTTATATTATAAACGTATCTTTTGTCAGCCTTAGTAGCAATCAATCGTTTTGCAGATTTTACAGCCCATTCTGCAGCAACAGTATAATCCACATCAGAACTGTAACTATTTAATGAAACTGCCAAAGAGAGAATTTCAGCATATGCCCCTTCATAAGCTGCTGCCACAGTTCCAGAATACATAATATCGCAGCACATATTCGGCCCTTTATTAATTCCGGAAACAACCAAATCCGGTTTTTCTGGTTCAAAATAATCAATTCCCAGCTTAGCACAATCAGCCGGAGTCCCGCTTGTAGAAAAAGCTTTAACACCTGGTATTTCAAAAGGAACTTCCTTAACTCTTAGCGGCATTCCAAGAGTAAGTGCATTACTTGCTGCGCTTCTTTCTACGTCTGGGGCAAAAATATAAACTTCTCCTAAAACTGTCATTGCCTTGGCCAATGCTACAATTCCAGGGAAATGAATACCATCATCATTACAAATCAATATTCGCATAAATTCTCCATAAATAATTAATGTAAATAAAACTTGATAGGTTATTTGACCTATGATAAAATACCGCAACTTTGTTTGCAAGGTCTAAAAAAAGTGAAAGGTTTATCTATATCACCAGGCTATGCCTTGGGTAAAATATATTGTTTGAAACACTTCCAGTTGGAAAATCTCCCAACTGAAAGTATTGCTGCTAGCGATATCGACGTAGAAATTGAGCGTTTTAAAGTTGCATTAGACATTTCTCGCAATGAAATCACTCAAATGCTTGATATGCCTCAAATCAAAAGCAGTGCTGAAATAACCAATATTTTTCAGGCACATCTAACACTTATAGATGATCCAGACCTTCGCAAAGAAATAACAAAACGAATAAAAGAACAACAGCAAGACTGTCAGTCTGCTGTAAGCAAGGTTATAAAAGACTACAGCACATTCTTTAGAAATCTTCCAGACCCGCAGTTTCAAAGCAAAGCAATAGATATTTTAGATATTGGCAAGCGTATTCTTAAGAACTGCCAAAAATCTAAGAATCCAACAACCAAAATGGAAGAATTAGAAGAAGGCATGATAGTCTTAGCAGAAGATTTAACTCCTTCTGATATGATGACTCTCGACCCTTCCAGAATCTTGGGCATTGCAATTGAAGAAGGCACATCAACATCACATGCTGCTATAATGGCTAGGTCTCTTGGCATTCCAGCTTTAATTCAAGTTAAAGACCTGATGAAAAAAGCAGAAGATGGAGCATTTGCAATAATAGACGGTTCTTCAGAACAAATAATACTTAATCCTGACGAAAAAGTTAAACGTAAATATCAAGCTGAATACAAAGCTTATCTTAGTCGTCAGAAAAAAATGTATGAACTTCTTTCCGAACCTTCTGTTACCAAAGATGGCGTTGAAATACTATTAAAAGCCAATGTAGGCCAGCTTAGCGACATAGAACAAGCTGTAAAGAACAAATCTTATGGTGTTGGTCTTTACAGAACAGAATTTGCTTACCTCACAAGAAGAACCTTCCCGACAGAAGATGAACTTTTCGAAAGCTATTCAGAAGCTGTTGCCAAGTTAAATGGTAATCCTATGGTTATTAGAACAATTGACTTGGGCGGAGATAAAATTTCTCATTTAACAGGCAACAACATCGAACAGAATCCCGAACTTGGCTGGAGAGCTATTAGAATCTCTTTAGAATGCAAAGAACTATTTGTAACACAGCTTCGAGCTATTCTTCGAACAGCTGCTTCTTCCGATAAAAATCAGGTTAGTATTCTATTCCCTATGATTTCAAGCATGGAAGAATTGAAAGAAGCAAAAAATATATTGGCAGAAGTTAAAGAGCAAATGATCAAAGAAGGAATTCCTGTTCCTGAAAAAATGAAGATTGGAATGATGGTAGAAGTTCCTTCTGTCGCTATTATGTCTAATATATATGCCAAAGAAGTTGATTTCTTTGCAATAGGCAGCAATGACCTTGTTCAATACACATTAGCAGTAGATAGAACCAATCCAAAGGTTACCCATCTTTATAAGCCAACTAATCCTGCCGTTCTTTGCTTAATCAGCAACATTGTTAAATCAGCAGAAAAAAACAATATAGAAGTCTGCATATGCGGTGAAATAGCAGGTGACATTAAATATACAATAATGCTTTTAGGGCTTGGATTACGTGAATTATCCATGAATGCAGTTTTAATTCCTGCGGTAAAAAACATAATCCGCAATGTATCATACTCTGAACTTAGAAAGCTGATAAAGCCTCTTCTGTCGATGAAAAGTTCAACTGAAATTGAGTCAGAACTCAATAAACTCAACAATAAACTAGGTTTACTGTGAAGAAGACCTTAAAAAAATATACAATTGTTCTTGAAGCAGTATTATTTCTATTCTGCTTTATTTCGTCTCCTTTAAATGCTCAGCGCTATCCTTCATTTTCCCCCGAACCTCAAAAACTTACCTCCGTTAATGCTACTTTAGGGAATAATCCTTTAAATTTAATGCTTGCAAGAACCAATTACGAAAGAGCAAAAGGTTTGATGTTCTATGAAGAAATAGCAAGCAGTACCGGCATGTTATTTGTATTTAACGAACCGCATAAAATGTCTTTCTGGATGATGAACACACGTATTCCATTAGATTTAATCTTTTTATCAGAAGACCTGACTGTTACGGAATGGATAAAAAATATGGTTCCAGGCTATGGGAAACCAGCATACAGGCTTCCTCACTATGCTTCTAAAGGTGTAGCCAAATATGCTCTAGAGTTAAAAGCAGGCTCGATAGAAGAACTTAATATTAAAGTTGGCGATAAACTTGAAATACCTTTAATCTTGCTATATTGTGAATAGTAATGACATCAATTTTAACCAACTCATTAATAAGAATAGCAGGATTTGCCATAACGGTTATACTAATTGTTCAACCTTGGCTAATCAAAGTAGGTGATCTTAATCCATTCTATTATAGTGAATGGATGACTATTTTTGCTGGTTTTATTTCACTTTCTGCCTGCTCTTTGCTGTTGGCTTTCTTTCGTCCGAGAAAAGGCTACAATAATCTTACATGGATTCTAGTATTAACATTTGCCGCTATAGCCATTTCTTTATATTTCACTCATTATACAGTATCATTTCGTATTTCTATGATATATATCGGGTTACTAGCCTGTGTAGGAAGTTTAAGACTGTTAAGAAAGAGCGAAGACAATTTAAGCGTAGCAGGTATGATATCATTAAGTGGACTCTTTATGTCTATTTACGCTATTTGTCAAAAATCAGGGCATGATTTTCTTTTTTGGGAAAGCAAATTCAATGTAGTTGGAACTTTGAGCAATCCAAATTTTTTAGGTTTATTCCTCTGCCTAACTTCAGCAATTACATTCGGACTGGTTGCAGAACTATATAAAAAGAGCTTGAAGGATAGCCTGATTTTCCTTGTATTCTTTATAGTTCAGCTAAGTGTTATTTTTATGCTTAACAAAATTGGCAGTCTAATATGTCTGGCATTTATGGTTCTAATATGGTTCTGGTCAAAATGGTTTTATATTTCTGGAAGAATATCACGTAAATCGCCGCTCATTGCAGGTTTTCTCATAGCTATAATCCTATTTCTAGGCCAATGGTATATCTATAGCAAAACTTCTAGTTACCAATGGGATAAAATTACATTTCTTCCTGCAAAATCACATCCTTTTGTAACAAGAATAATTCTATGGCAAATGGGCTTTGAAATCTTTAAAGAGCACCCAGAAACAGGAATCGGTGCAGGCTCCATTTCATACATAATGCCGTTAAAACGACCGCCAACAGCTTCTTCTTTAGGATTAGCCATCAATAATACTGATCCACATTCCTTTGTGGTTACAACTTTAGCAGAAACAGGTTTTCTCGGATTATGGGGTATATGTTCAATTTTAGCAGCCATCTTTGGCATGTATCTAAGAAAAAATTCAAGATATGAATCAGTAGATTCTCTTAATGAAGAAGATAAGTACAACAGAATTAGTTTTCCATGGAAAACAACACTTATTGCAATAGTCATAGTATATTTATCATTTCAAGCAGGATATATAAATGAGAATTATTTACCATTAACAATAGCTCTTTTAATACTATTATTTGGCTTATGCACAAGCATCTTGAATAATTCATACGATTGCAATAAAAATGACAATTTATATATAGCGAAATCAACTCTCACAGCTATTTTAGCCTTTGTTTTCTATAGCTTATTCAATAATTCTTTTTCTATTTTCCCACTAGTAGGGTTAATGGTTTCAATTATAGGTCTGCATTTTTCAAGTTGCATGCCTGAAGTTGTATATAAGCCTAAAATGACATTGATTTCACTCGCTTTCATAATATTACCAGTAATATATGGTTTCTCATCTCATCATTTCCTTTTATCATATAAACAAGAACAAGAATATTTAAACAATGGGACAGTAGCTTTTGACAACGAAAAATGGGAAGAAGCAGAACAATATTTTCTCAATGCATCTAACATTAATCCACAGTGTCTTAAAGCCTATCATGGACGAGCACTAGCCTTAGATGCAATGGGGAAAACAGAAGAAGCCCAGGAAGTTTTATCACAATTAGATGCGATGGTTCCCAATATATTTAATGCAAAATATGAAATAGCAAGAATACTATTCAAAAACCACAAAATTCTTGAAGCTCATAGATATGCAGTTAAAAATCTTAAATGGATAGAAACGCCTCTCGCTTATGAATTACTTGGGAAAATTCTTCTTGAAGAAGGAAGATATAGTGAAGCAGAAGAAGTATTTAAAGAAGGTTTGATAAATATTCCAAATAAAAAAATAGAAATTATTGCCGCAGACAGAATAAGATTAAATCTTGCTGCATTAAACTCTAATCGAGGCAATTATGTTGAGTGCAAAAAATACTTAGAAGCAATAAAAACTGAAATTGACGAACATCTTGAATATCTTTACATGAAAGGCATGATTCTAAATCAGGAAAAGAAATACAATGAAGCCTTAGAAATTTTTGAAAAAGCACTAAGACAGTATCCAACAGTTCCCAAAATACTGAATGCTGTGGGTTACCTATTAATGATTACAAATAAAGACCTTGATAGGGCAGAAGTAATATTGGAAAAAGCCTATGAATTATCAAAAGAAAGTCAGCCGATAGACCTGGCAGAATATTTAATGATCAGCAATAGTCTTGGGAAACTATACCAAAAACAAAATAAACTCATACAAGCTGAGGAATTATTAAAGAATTCTTACGAAGGAACTCCAGACGAGTGGAAAGCATTAAAAGAATCACGCCTTAAAGACCTTAATGAATTCTACGATTCTTTTAGTAAAGCAGAATAGAGTTTCAATAATAATTATTTGAGTCCTAAGTTACGCAATTTCACAAAAAGATTTTTTCGGTGCATACCAGATAATCTGGCTGCTTCAGAGATATTCCCGTCTGCTCTACTTAATAAAGCAGTAAAATATTCTTTCTCGAAACTTTCTATAATCATTTCTTTTGCAGATTTATAATCCATACTCAACATGCCTTCTGAAATATATTCTTTATTTTCCAAGTTGATCTTAGACTTATTAGAAGCAGTTTCAGCATCAATAACACTTTCATCATCAAGAACAACAACTTTTTCTATCAGATTCTGAAGTTCTCTGACATTGCCAGGCCATGAATACTGCATTAGCTTTCCCATAAATCTTTTTGAAAAAGGCTTGTATTCTTTATTAAATTTTGCATGATATCTTCGAGAAAAACAGTCAACTAATTCAGGGATATCTGCCAATCTTTCTTTCAAAGATGGCAGATGAATGTTTATAACATTTAGTCTATAAAACAAATCTTCTCTAAAAGTTCCCAAAGCTATACATTGAAAAAGGTCTTTATTAGTCGCAGCAATAACTCTTGTATCAACATTCAGAGTCTGAATTCCGCCAACTCTGACAAATTCTCTTTCCTGAAGAACTCTTAACAATTTCACCTGAGTTGCAAGATTCATTTCACCTATTTCATCCAAAAAAATAGTTCCATGATTTGCTATCTCAAATTTTCCAGGTTTTCGCTGAAATGCCCCTGTAAAGGCTCCCTTTTCGTATCCAAAAAGTTCGCTTTCTATCAGGTTTTCAGGCAATGCAGCACAGTTAATTTTAACAAAAGGATTACTTTTCCTGAAACTTTGCCTATGAAGAGCTTGAGCAACAAGTTCTTTTCCTGTACCTGATTCTCCAGTAATAAGCACAGTAACATCATTTGAGCCAATTCTTTCAAGGAGTTCAAAAACTTCCTGCATAGCCTGGCTCGAACCTAAAATACGAATGTTTGTCTGAGAATAGCTCATTTTTTAGAAGATTCTGAAGAGGTCATTTCATCTGGTTTATTCTGATTGCTCTTATTTTCTTCTTCTATGATTTTTTGGTATTCCTGCTCAGCAGCCTTTTTTATAGCATATGAATTAGAACTATCTCTTAAAACAGCCAAAACCTGAGCTGCAGCAAGACTTTCTCCCTGTTTATTGAGACATCGAGCATAGCTTAAAATAATGTCTGCTCTCTTAGGATTATTTTCTATAGCCTTTTCTAAGTATTTTTGAGCTTTATCGTATTCACCAATTTTTTCAGCTATAATTCCAAGACGAGCAATATTGTGATTTGAATCCAAACCAAGAGAATATGCATTTTCATAAGCTTCAAAAGCATCTTTAAGCTTATTCATTTTTTCAAAAATAATCCCGACCATTTCAAATGATTCAGCATTCCTACGATGTTTAAGCACTTCAAAGTAGAAAGGTAAAGCAGCTTCCCAATTACCATTATAAAATTCCTGAGCGCCTTTTTCCTTTATTTTTTCCAACTTAGCTCTAAGTTCAGATGATTCATAATTAACAGGGGTTTCATGATGTTTAGCAGTTTTATTCTTTATAATCTGCGGTTCGAGTACATTTGGTTTATCATTCGATGCTGAAGCTGGAACCGATTTGATTTCTTCATCATCACTGCGTTCAAACAAAACTTTTCCTTTTGGCTCTTCATCTTTATTGCCTTTATTTTCAACAATTTGTTTTTCTTTTTTTTCTTCTTCCTTAAGACGATCTAAGGTCTTCTGATTAACATTAGGAACCTCATGATTCTGAGCTACTTCATTTACCTGATAATAATCAGAATTCATTTCATTTGAAGAATCTGCAAAACCGAACTTAGTATCATCAGCCATAACCAGTTCAACGTCGTCTTCATTTTCCGGAGCTTCATAAAGAACAACTCCACTTCTAACTTTGTCAGATTCTGATATGTTTGAATCTTTATTAAGAAGTTTAGCTTCCTTATGTCCCTGAATAAAAACAACTTTATTAGAAACATCTTTTCTGACATTAAAATCTTCATTGTCTGATTCCGGCAAACCATTATTATTAGAGCCAGAAACATCTGCAGAAACAATTAAAGGCACATCTTCTGCTGAATTAAATCTATTATTTGCGCCAAAATGGAATGATTCGCTTACCCTGCTTTTCAACTCCAATAATTGACGTATACGATTATCAACGTAGTTTTCAACTTGCTGCTGAGTTATTGCTGGAACACTTGGTTGAACATAAACAGGCTGTGTCTGAAGATTATTCTGAGATGAAGAATTAAAAGCAACAACAGATTGCCCAGAAGCTGATATGGAGTCTTCTTTATTTGGAGATATTTCTGTTTTCTTTATTTCTGTAAATTTTTTATAGTTTTTAGCATCAAAATTCTGGCTTAATTGGAAAGAAGTATCTTTGTATTCCATATTATAGTAATAACCAATACCCAGACCCAACAAGACTATAATAAACACTAATGAGGCGTATGACTTCCATGTGTTGGAATTCATAAAAACAAGGTCCGCAGCAGAATCATCGAATGAATTATCATCTGTTTCTGCTTTGGTTTCAGGTTCTTTTTCTGCAGTAATATTGATTACTTCTTCTTCAGATTCCCCTATTTTATCAATTTTCTCAGATTCTTTTATATTTTCAGGCTTATTCGGAACAATATTATCGCTACTTTCTATCGAAGAATTGTTTTCCAATAAATTCATTGCATTGTTATTATTGGAAATAAGCATACCTGCTGGCACTCCCATAGAGGGCAGCAAAACTCTTTCCACTTCAAACCAATCTCTGAAACTACTGAAAATAGACAAATAATATGCATCCTTAATGTTGTATATCCAAGTAAGGATGAAAATCACTGAGAGTATATAACAAATAATAATTATTAAATGTGGCCCAATAGAAGACATGAGCCATTCGTATATAAAACCGCCAGAATAAAGATTATAGCCAGCAAACAAGGAAAAAATATGAATAAGAAGTAAGATTATTCCACGATCTATATGACCAGCGTAAATCTGCCCTGTTCCCATAAGTATAAAGGACATTAAAGCAGCCAGCCCTGGATTTCTAGCAGATTTTTTTAAATGTTCACGTCTAAAATCCTCTACCCACGTGAAATTATCTCTTTTATCTTTTTCAGACATTTAAAAACTCCAGTTCATTATACTGTTTAAAGCAGATTCCTTAGCATCTTCTAATTTTTTCATTAATTTATCTTTATAATCTTCAAATTTTTGCAGAATTACAATAGAAATAGGAACCAAATTGGCCTTGGTTTTATTCTTATATACAAACATATCATCAGAAACTTCTTCATTAAGCTTATAAGACTTTACATTTAACGTGGTCTTGTATTTACCGTTTGGACCGTATTCAATTACCTTTACAGGCAAATACAATTTTTCAGAAAAAATAACTTCGTAATATCCCAATTCAAATACCTGAATAAAAATCTCTTTCATCTTTGGAGTTAACTTTAAATGATAACGATAATCCCCGTCAGACGTCTTTTCCCTTTTAAGTGCTTCTATTTTAAATAAAGCATTCAAAGTACTTCTAGTCATATTTACAAATATCATTTTGGGATTAAACCAGGAGGAAAAAGAACCTAATCTTTCCCAGATAGAAGACTTTTCAGTAGTATGATAAAAGCATTCATTTGTTGTATTTATATAAATCCATAATGTTGAACCATTAAAGAAAACACTAGAACTACCGTCAGTAAAAGTAATAGAGAATTTATCCGGACTTTTTACGCGTAGGGTTACAGAAGAAGTTCCTACAGAATCAGATAATTCAACACTTGATTCTATGGCATTTACACTCTCAGACTTCTTCTCCATTCTGTCGAACAACTGATCTGCAGTAAAAGAAGCAGTTAAAGGTTCAATAAAACCAACAGAAGAGGTTGAACTAGCAGATAAATTTATAGTCAAAGGAACAGAAACAGTATTAGAAGAAGTATTTTTAACATCTTCTGAAGCAAAACCTACTATAGGAACTATAATTAAACCAAGAAGAATTATTAATTCTTTTGCTTTCATATACTGCATACCTAAAATTATATATTTTGCATGTAAAAATAATTAAAATAACACTTTTGTAAACAATTATTTTAATCTACCAACAGGTAACTACATTATATACTAATCAAAATCTTACGTAAAAAAGTAAAAAAACAGCGACTAACGCCAAAACCCCTATTATCCACCATATATATTTATTAGCAGTACTCTTGTTTTCCATTTCCCACAAAGAACATTCAAAACTATCTGTCATCATACTTTCATCCTGATAACCATAAAGACAGTTCTGTTCCTGAAGTTCCCCTTCTGTATAAAAGAGCGTTGTAGGAATGTTGTTTATCTTTAGTGTTTTGGCTAACTCAGAAGATTGTTCAACATCAAGAACTTCAATTAAAAATTTATCTTCATATTTTGGGCGAAGTTCTTCTATTACTTTAATTTGAGCTTGGCTCGGCTGGCACCAATTTGCAGTAAAACAAAGAGCTGCCGGCTTTTTTTCCTGAATAACTGTTTTTTCAAATTCTTCGACTGTTAGCATTTAATTATTATAACACAAGTATAATAAACAAAGTTTATTATTTTTAATGTAAGCTAGTAGTTTTTCTTACTAATTCTAATTTCACAGGGAATTTACCCTTCAATTCTGCAAATAACCCTTCTATTTTACCTTGCCCCTGGGCACACAAAAACTTTTCTGAATAGCCGGTTAAGAAACGTCCAACAACGGTTTGGCGATCTACTCCAATTATTCCGTCTACAGCTCCAGACATTCCTAAATCTGTTACTACACCTGTGCCCCCGTTTGGCAAAATTCTGTTATCTGAAGTCTGCACGTGAGTGTGTGTTCCGTAAGCTATTGATGCTCGACCATTTATATACCAAAAAAGAGCAAGTTTTTCTGAAGTCGCTTCTCCATGAAAATCAACAATTAACGGGATATCCTGTGGCAAAGTCTGATAAAGCTTATCAAAAGTTTGAAACGGACAACTGCATGTTTCCATAAAAACACGACCAGCAAGATTAATAACCGCTATACTTGGTTTATCCTTTTTGGTAAAAATACGGCAACCAGTTCCGCAATCTCCATCCTTAAGCATATTATGAGGTCTTAGGATATATTCATGGTTTGTAAGAACTTCCGGCCAGTCTGCTCTGCAAAAAATATGATTGCCAGATGTTATAATATCTATCCCAGCTTCTCTTAAAAACTTTGCATGTTTTGCAGACAAACCATTTCCTGCAGTAGCATTTTCTCCGTTTGCAATAATCCAATCTGGCTCGTATTCTTTTTTTAATTCTGGAATAAGAGCACTTATTGCTTCTCTGCCGGTCTTACCGTAAATGTCGCCAAGCATCAGTATTTTCATAATCTAAATTATCTAGACATTAGTTAAAAGACCATAACTTGAGATAAAAGAGAAAAATTAATTTCTCAAATCTTATATTTTATGTCTTCCATCTTATATCTTAAAAATCATTTAAAACTAAACAAAAAGCTATTAATGTAAAACCTTTTACATTAATAGCTTTTTAATTTTATTAGTGAGCTATTTCTACGCTACGAGTTTCGCGAATAAGAACAACCTTAACCTGGCCAGGATATTCCATATCGCTTTCAATCTTCTTAACAATATCACGGCAGAGTTTAGGTGCTGTAATATCGTCAACATCTTCTGGGCTGACCATTACACGTATTTCTCTACCTGCCTGGATAGCATAAGCAGAAGCAACCCCGTTAAAGCCCTTAGCAATTGTTTCAAGATCTACTAATCTCTTGATATATGCTTCTAAGGATTCACTTCTTGCTCCACGGCGAGATGCAGAAATAGCATCAGCAGCAGAGATAAGAACTGCTTCAGGGGTTTCAAAGGGTACGTCTTCATGGTGGGCAGCAATACAATTAACAACCTTTTGAGATTCCTGATATTTGCGAGCAAAATCAGCTCCCAATTTAGCATGGTTGCCTTCATCGCTTTCGATTACCTTACCGATATCGTGAAGCAAACCAGCTCTACGTGCTAACTGAATATCTCCACCTATTTCAGCAGCTAGATTTCCAGCAAGATTTGCAACTTCTATAGAATGTTGCAAAACATTCTGACCATAAGAAGTTCTGTAGTTCAAACGACCGACGATTTCAATAAGTTCCTGATGAATGCTCTGAATACCCAAAGCAAGCATGGTTTGTTCGCCAGCTTCTTTAATTCTCAACTGAACTTCCTTCTGAGCTTTTTCATACATTTCTTCTATCTTAGCAGGATGAATTCTGCCGTCTAAGGTCAGATTTTCAAGAGTTACTCTTGCAACTTCACGTTTAATCGGGTCGAAAGAAGAAAGAACAACAGCTTCAGGAGTATCGTCAATTATTACATCAACTCCTGTAAGACTTTCAAAAGCTCTAATATTACGACCTTCACGCCCAATTATTCTGCCCTTCATTTCTTCACTTGGAAGTTCAACAACAGTAACAATCGGATCTATGGTGTGGTCTGTAGCACATCTTTGAATAGAAGTTGCCAATATTTCACGAGTCTTTTTATCAACTTCAGATTTAATCTTCTGGTCAGCTTCGTTAATCTTAAGAGCAATATCGTATTGGAGCTCATCTTCAATCTTCTTCATGAGCATTTCTTTTGCTTGCTCTGGAGTAAGACCGGCAACTCGTTCCAATTCCTTCTTTTGCTGTTCTAAAAGATTTTCGCTGTCCTGTTTTAATTTAGCAAGTTCTGATTCCTTATCTCTAAGCATATCTGCACGTTTTTCAAGGCTTTCAGATCTTGCATCTGCCTTTTCGATTCTTGCATTAAGAGCAGTTTCCTGTCTTTCAATTTCCTGACGTTTCTTTTGAAGCTCACGTTCAGAATTTTTTCTGTCAGCTAACTCTTTATCGCGAATTTCTTTAGCTTTCTTCTGAGCTTTTTGAACTTCGCGCTGAGCATTATTCTTAGCTTCTTCAAGAATATCTTTTTCCTGCTGTCTTGCTGCTGCAATTATACCTTCGGCATTTTTCTTTTCCCTATTTTTAGCGAATAAAAAGCCTAATAATCCTGCTACAACAGCAACTACAGCCGCAACTATATAAACAACATAAGTTGGTAGCATGAGTCCTCCGAGATATTTATTTGATATTTTTTCCACAAGCCCTTTTGTTTTCTCGGGTTTAGAAATCTTCATCATAGATTATAGGTTATCCTGATATACCTTTACATTGAATTCTTTGCGAAGTGTTTCAACATATGCATCGAAAACTTCTTTTTGCTTCTGAGGAAGCAATTGCTTCCTTATATTATCCTGAACATCTTCAAATTTCATAGTTCCTGCTGGAGTGCGACTATCTACTCTAATAATATGATAACCAAACTGAGTTTTTACAGGTCCTATAACTTTGTTAAGTTCAGCTGTTTTACATGCATTTTCAAATTCTGGAACCATTTGTCCTTCGCTGAAAGTGCCAAGATCACCGCCCTGAGCTCCAGAAGGACATGTAGAAGAAGTTTTAGCTATTTCTTCAAACTTGGCTGGTTCTTTAGCCAATGTTTCCATTATCTTCTTTGCTTCCGCTTCTTCTTTTACAAGAATATGATGAGCATGCATACTAGCAGGAGAAGCAAAGTTAGAAAGATTCTTATTGTAGAATTCTTTTACTTCAGCATCGCTAACGGTCACAGGATTCAATATTTTATCGAATAGAGATTTAACAAGAGTTCTGCGAGTAACATCAGAAATAACGCCAGGATTTTCTTTTGAATAAGCATCAAAATTCTTTTCAGCGTCTAACAATGAGAGAACTCTAGCAAAATGCTGATCAAGGAAATCATTCAAACCTTCGCCACCTAATATCTGAGGTCTAATAAAAGTAGGAATCTGTTCTAAATCTTTATAGATTTCAGAAACCTTTATTTCTTTTCCGTCATATTTTGCAACAACAGTATTTAATTCTGCTTCAGTAAGTTTATCTTTTCTGAGAGTTTCAGCAACCTTCATGTCTAATGAGAAATTATAAAGTTTCTTAAGTCTTTCTATTTCACCTTTAAAAACTTCAATCTGCTTTTCGCCAGCAATATCACGTCTAATCTGAGAAGAAACAGTATCGTAAGGTTTTATTTCTCCAGTTTTCTTTTCTGTATATTTGACTATAACAAAAAGATCTTCATCTATCTTTATTGGAGCAGAAATTTTATCTTTTTCAAGAGAGGAAACTGCAGCTCCGATTTCAGGAGCGATTTCGTCAATATTAATGAAGCCTTTGTCACCGCCATTAGATTTAGATTCATCCAAAGAAGAAGCTTTTGCTATTTCTATAAAAGATTTTCCAACGTTGATATCTTTAACAATTGCATCTGCTTTATCTTTTGAATCTGTTGTAATCTGGAAAAGATGATATTGATCAGGTTCAGTAAAAGATTTTTTGTTTTCTTCATAAAACTTTTTTGTAGCAGCTTCATCAACGGTAATCTTATCAAGAAGTCTTCTCATATGTTCCATAGATAAAACAACAGTAGCTGCGTTATGAACTTCTGTCTTAAAAGCATCTGTTTTATCAAGATTTTCAAGCTGTGCTTTCTTTTGGAACATTGTAACTTCTACTAGCTGACGAAGGAAATCCTGTCGTCCTTCAGGAGTAATAAGTTGAGCAGTAGCCTGAGGTTGAGCTACCTGTTTAAAAGCTTCAACTTCCTTGTCATACATATCACGGGTAATCTTTATATCTGATAATTCAGCAAGAACATCAGTAGGACTGCCTTTTACACCTGAAGGCATCACCTTAACTAATTCTGGCTGTTGCACCATTTGTTGAGCATAAGAATTATTTACGCTAACTAATGCGCAAATTAATAAAACAAATAAAGCGCTAAAGCGCTGATGGTCTAATTTCATAGAGCCTCCAAACATTTTGTATCATTTTATTATATCATTGATAAGTTTATTATTCAAATCTTTAATACTCTTTTATAGAATCAAAGTCTAATCTCTTAATAAAAGCTAAGTAATAAATAAAAATATGCCGATTAGAGTGAGGAATAATAATCTAAAAAGACAAAGCCATAGGAGGCAATTTATGAAAAAGCTGGCATACGCTGGTTTATTAGTGCTTTTTCTTAATTTACCTGCTTTTTCTCTAAGTTTAGATGCTCTTCCTGCCTACCAGGATGAAGGCATGAAACTCTACATAAGAGGAACTAGCAAACTTCAGGAAAATAATTTTACAGAGGCAGCTTCAGATTTAACTAAGGCTGTTAAACTCAGACCTGATATTCCTGAAGCATTTCATAACCTTGGCTATGCCTTTGAACGCTGTGGAGACGTTAAAAATGCCATTAGAGCGTATGAAAGAGCTCTAACACTTAAACCAGCCTACCCTTCTGCTTTAAATAATCTTGGTTATTTATTGGCTTCAACTGAACAGGATTTGCTTCAAGCTATCGGCCTCTGTCAAAGAGCAGTTCAATTATCGCCAAATACTCCTAGTTTCAGAGATTCACTAGGCTGGGCGTTATATAAATCAAACCGCAATCAGGAAGCTGCTGAACAGTTTCAAACAGCGCTAAGACTAGATCCTACTTTCTATAAGTCATATTTTAATTTAGGTCTTGTTGAATATACATCTGGCAATTATTCTGCTGCAGCCAAAAATTTTCAGAATACAATAAGATGCAATTCTAATTATGCTAAGGCTTATGTATCTTTGGGAGACTGCTACGAAAAACTTAATGATGAAAACAAAGCTTTGAATGCATATCGTCAAGCCTTAAACAAAATATCTGATAACGACCCTATAAAGAAACATCTCAACAAAAAAATTAAGCAGCTGACATCTGAATCTAAAAAACAGCTTTTTGCTTCTACTCAGAAAATGTCTTCTACAAACAGTAAAGGCCAAGGCAGTTCACTACTTCAGGATTTTCTGAACAAACATAGTCGTGGCAGTAATACTGCTAAGAATTCAAATAATAAAAATAATGTTGCAAATTCAATTGCTTATGATACAAACTCCAATTTTACTCCTGTAAGTGCAACTGGATTTGCTAGTAACTACAGTTCTTCTTATTCTCCGAACACTTACCAGACTGCATCTAATTATAATACTTTCTCAAATTACGTTCCTCAAACTACGATGCTTTCAACTCCATTAATAGACAATTCTCGTGAAGCAATAGCAGCAAGAAATGCACGTGAAACCAATACGATTTCATCATCCTACTATGCATCTTCAGCAAAAGTTGAAAGCTCAGCTCCAAGACAAATAACAGTTGCTCAAGAAAGAGAATTGGAAAGAAAATATTCTCTTGCTAAATCTTATATGGACAGAGGGCTTACTGCTGAAGCAGCAAATGAATTAAACTACATAATCAGTTCTGCTCCAGAAACTTCCATGGTTTCTCGCCAGTCTAGAAACATGCTTTTAAGAGTCAAAAAACAACTGGATGAAAACAATGACAAAAAAGCCGATACTCACAGAGACATGGGCAAAGATTTCTTCCGTTCAGGCCAATATCAATTAGCAGAAGAAGAATTCAATAAAGCGCTCAGATTAGCTCCGGACAATGCTGAAGTTTATAAAGATCTGGCTCTTCTGAATTATAATCAGGGAAAATACGAAGTTGCGTATGAACAGAGCAAAAAAGCTATTGCTCTAGACAGAACAATGAAAGAAGCCTATGTAGTGTTAGCTTCATTGTATGCACAGAAGGGCCGTCAAGAAGATGCTATCAGAACGTTGAAAATGGTTAAAGAAGTATCTACTAGAACAGACGCAGTAGATGAACTTGCAGAACGTATGATGGCACAACTCCAAAGTTATTAGAGAATTAGTCGTTATTGTTTCAATTTTTTGAAGCTTAGCCTTCTTCTGTTTTTTTGTAAATATTAGACCCAAAATTGAGATATAAGACCATAGATGAAAACATAAGAATTCTTATAACTTAAATCTTGAGTCTTATATCTTTAATTAAAAAAGCAAATACAATAAAACAACTCTCTAATTCACCTCATACAATCTTATATCTTATATCTCATATCTCAAAACATGAAAATATTTGAAACCAAAGAATCAATAGCAGTTTTCTCAGACAGAAACGACGGGGATTTAAATTTTTATAATTTTAATTCTGAACAAATAAATACAAAATGGGAAAGTCTTACTTCCAAACTACCTATAAAAGTAAGTCTAGCCAAGTATGTCAATCAGGTCCATAAATCAGATATTGTTCAGGTCACAAAGGATGACACCTTTCCTAATTCGTCTGTCAATGCCGACGGCTTAATCACTAATATTTCTCAAAAAGCTATAGGTGTTTTTACAGCTGACTGCTGCCCCGTTTTAATATCAAGTAAAAAATCCGTATCTGCAACTCATGCAGGTTGGAAAAGCACCTGCCAAAGCATCTGCTCAAAAACAGTTAAGAAACATCAGGAAATTTTTGGAACAAAACCATCTGAAATGACAGCTTTTATTGGTCCTTGTATAGGGAAATGCTGTTTTGAACTAGGCGATGAAGTTTACGAAAAATTTATTGGTGAAAATAAAGAATGGAGTAAATTTTTTTCCAAAAAAGGGAAATGGCATCTGGATTTGAGAGGATTAAACAGATTTCAGTTAGAAGAAGCTGGTATTCCTAATAATCAAATTATAGATTTAGATGAATGCACCTACTGCTTGCAAGACAAGTATTTTTCTTACAGACGAATGAAAAAGCATAATGGCAGCATGTTTTCTTTTATTTTTCTAAAATAGTTTTTATTGTAACCAGCTCATAACTCACCACAAATCACCCACCACCAACCACTCACAACCTATGTTCTTCTATCTTGTAACTTGCGTCTTGTAACTTGCGTCTTGTAACTTGTAACTTATAACTTATAACTTACATCTGACATCTTAAATAAAATTACTCATAAATTTTCAAATAACTGACGATACCTAATGAGAAATTATGTCAAAACCCGAAAAAGGAGAATGCCTTATGTTGAACAAAGTTGTGCCCAGTAAGAAATTCGGGCGGAACTTTATAGCAGTCCTTCTATTGGTCGTAATGGTATTAGGACTGTTCGGTTGTACTACAGGTACCAAAAGAGATGCTGGTGTAGTAGACAACGAAGCTCCAAGCGTTCCACAAAACGTTAACGGTATTGGCAGGGAAAGAGCCTGCTATATAACATGGTCATCCAATACAGAAGCAGACCTTGTTGGTTATCGTGTATACCGCTCTACCAATTCCGGCGGTCCATTCACCCACATTGCTACAGTTGGAACAATGGCCGCACCAAACTACTATGATGATGATCAGGGCAACAAACTTGTAAATGATCAGTATTACTATTACAAAGTTTCTGCTTTTGATACTCAGGCAAAAGAATCTGATTTGTCTTTAACCAATTCAATTCAGGTTCGTGCTGGTCTTCCTAACGAAGAAAGACCTCCAAGAGTTGTAAACCTTAAAGCTAGAGCTTCTACAGATGCCGTATATGTTTCTTGGGATAAAGTTACATCCAGTAGCATCAAAGGCTATAACGTTTACAGAGGTTTAAGCAGCAGTGCCGGTGGTGTAACATGGGTTACTTCAGTTCCGTTAGAAACTCCTGGCTTTGTAGATACATCTATAAGCAAAGCTTCTGCAGAACAGTATACTTACATCGTTAGAAGCTTTAACGAAGCTTATTCTGAAAGTGAAAACTCTGACCCAGTTCAGGTAACACTTAAGTCTGGCGATGATACCATTCCTAATCCGCCATATGACTTATCTGTAAGCTCAGATTCCGACCCGGTTATTACCTGGAGCAAACCAACCAATAATGAAGATGGTTCTCCAATATTCAAAGGTGATAACCCAACACAGGACCTCTCTGCATACTTGATCTTCAGAGCTAGTTCTAATGATGCTCTATTCTCTCTGATTGGTATAGTTGACGATAACGGTTCAGCAAACTTTACTCAGAGTTTCAAAGATGTAAACGGCAGTTGCTACAACCTCTTTGCTGTGAGAGCACTAGATGTTAACGGAAACGTCAGCAAGCTTAGTTCTGTTACAACTCTTTCTTCTGATGTAAATATTCCTTCTACTCCAAAGAACCTTAGAGCATGGTCTTCAACTGTTACTGAATCCGGCATCAGACTTGCCTGGGATGCAAGCACTAACGCTACTTCTTATAACATCTATTTCTCAACCAGTGCAGAAGGAGCTTACACAAAAGCAGTAACAGGAACAACTCAGTGGACAGAAACAACTAATCTTGTAATTAATACATACCCAAGTTCATTTAACCAGGACCCAACCAAAAAGGGTCAGAAACTAGAATTCGGTATTCCATATTATTTCAAGGTTTCTGCTGTTAGTTCTTCAGGCAAAGAAAGCGAATTAAGTTCCTGTGCTAAGGCTTATCCTGGTGGAATGGGTGTTTACATACTTGAAGGCGAAGACCCGAACTGGGAATTCTCATTAGCAACAAACGATAATCAGAATCATGTCTACTTAGCCTACAACTCCACTAGTTATCCAAATATTGACAACTATTCAGGTTCTGGCTGTGCTCTTCTTGTTCCTTCTACAGCCGGTGCTACCAATAGTGACAAATATAGATTCGGAGCTGGTAGTCTTCTTTCCTCTTCTTACTATGCTCTTCCAAGACCAACTACATCTGGTTCTTATTACAGATATAACGTATATGCCTACTATTTCCCTCACACAACAAGCGGCACTTGGAAATGTGAAATAAGAGAAAATGGTATTTTAAGCAATGCACTTTTGCAAAAAGATATCAGCGGTTATAGCGCAACAAATAAGGGCAGAACCGTTATGAGCGTAGGCAGTATTCAGATTGATTCTAGCACATCTGGCGTTGATATTGACCTTACAGCAATTGCAGCAGGCAGCGGCGGTAATGCAACATTATTCTTAGACGCTTTGGTATTCGTTAGAGTTCAATAAGGCATAATTCATATAAAAAAATATTCCCTCAGCTTAGGCTGAGGGAATATTTTTTGCAATTAAGCATTATGTATCAAATAAAACAATAAATAAACTGCGCCTAAAATAAATATCACACCAAACACTATTCTTGCTATAGACATTAAAACAGAATCACTAGTTACTTTCGTATAGTTTTCCAAATCAAAATAATATTTTGGGCCTCTTTTTTTAACAACTAGTCTATAGTCATCAAAGTTAGATTTATAATTTATATTAAATGATTTTGCTATTTCAGCAGAAAAAGACTTGTAAGCTTCTCTCATACAAGCATCATTTGAAAATTCTGTTATATAAAATATTTTCCCACTTTTCAATAAAGCAGCAACAGCAGATTCACATTTTGAAATTTGCCCTTGAACATTTGCTTTACTTTTAATTAAATAGCCCTTTCCTATATTTTGAGCAGATGCTTCAGTAGGCCGATTATCTATAGAGATTTCTATAATAGAGTATATAGGAGTTTTTCCTGATTTCCATATACTATATTCTTTTAATTGCGTTTCTGTGTATATTGTCTTACTTTTATAATCTATTACAGAATAAGTCTTAACTACTGAAACTATTAGTAATCCTAAAACAAATATTACAATCACAATTATTAGTGGTGGAAGTGAATATTCAATATCTATTTGATTATTCTTCAATATACATACAGAAGTAATCATGCCAATTGTTATAAAAGCATAACCTATTCTATCTAAAAGCCCTAAACTTCTAATCAATACTTTACCATCAGAAAATTTAATTAATCCTGTAGAAGCACTTTCGGCAAAAAGTTTTTTTGCATTGTTATCATTCAGAACTATATTCTGTGAATTATTTAAGCTGTTATCATTAGAAAAAGAGTTATTAACCGATGGTCTAGAAAAATCTCTGCTGTTTTGCACAATCTTTACCTCTTTTATTTTCAGCAATAATTCTAATATAGATTTCATTCTATTACAAGGTTGTATATACTCCTAAGAATCATATAAGCATAATTGTCATTATTTTTAGAAATATGCTATACTAGAATCCTAAAATTCTCGTATAAAACATTACTAAAGGGGTCAGCGTTATGATGCAGGACATATTTAATCAACTTCAATTCAGAGCGTTTGAATATGAGGAAGACTCGGAATCTGTTACAGATATGCACTGTTGTGCTGAAACTCTAGAAGGTTTATGGTTCGACAAAACAGAAACCTGCAAAATGCACGCAAAAATAGTTGCCCGTGTTCCAGGCTCAAGCTGGTGTGTTGCTTATAACACAGTTATTTTTGCTCATGCCGACCTTGTAAAAATGCCTAATGGTGAAGCACAGGTTATTTATTGGCGAATCCACGAAAGCTATACTTATCCAGAAGTTGCAAAAATACTTCTTGATGGCTTAAAAAGAGAAGCTACCAAAAGGGAATGCTCTAATTTAATTATTTTTGCTGATAACCCACAGGTTGATGACAACATGGAAATGCTTGGATTACAACCTGATCGTAAATATGCATATATAAATCCTGAAGATGTTACCAAAGGAAAAGTTTTAAGAAGCGAACGCGTAGTCATTCATGAAAATGACGTTCAATCTCTAGATTTAAGACCTTTTATCGGTATTCCGCTTCCACCAGATTATCTGATGCAAAGAGCTTATTTAGGTGCTGATTATGCAGTTTTCAGACACACAAAACCCAATACATTTGAAATATATCGAAAAAAGCAGACATTTCTAGCTTGTCATGATGGCCGAGAATGGTTTGTTTTCAAAAAAGGCGATTTTAAAGTTGAACCAGAAGCAGTCGCATCAGTATTAAAAACTCTCGCCAGCTTACAGCCAGGTTTAATAATGCTTAGCGAAAAAGCAATGGAATTAGCCGAAATAGTTCCAACAAATCATGCCTACTATGATGATTACTGCATTCCGCTGTTATAAAAATGGAACAGAAATTTAAGCTTCACAGCCCGTTCAGTCTTAGGGGCGATCAGCCAGAAGCAGTTGATAAGCTTGCCAAATGGGTGAATGAGGGGAAAGACAGAATGACGCTTCTCGGCGTTACCGGGTCTGGCAAAACCTTCACTATGGCAAATATAATCGAACGCTGCCAAAGGCCTGTTCTTGTCATTACTCACAACAAAACCCTTGCAGCTCAGCTTTATAGTGAATTCAAAGAGTTTTTCCCTGAAAATGCCGTTGAATACTTTGTCAGTTACTATGACTACTACCAGCCGGAAGCTTATATTCCTTCAACCGATAGCTATATTGAAAAAGACTCTGCTATTAATGATCAAATAGACCGTTTCAGGCACTCTGCTACAACAGCCTTATTTTCAAGGCGAGATGTTCTTGTTGTTGCCTCAGTAAGCTGCATATTCGGTTTAGGTTCTCCATCAGACTATTCTGAATTAAAAATATCTCTTCAGGTTGGACAGGAAATTCCTCGCCAGAAGCTTGTTAGAGATTTAATAGATATTCAGTATTCCCGCAACGATATGGACTTTTATCGTTCAAGATTTCGTGCCAGAGGCGAAACAGTGGATATATTTCCTGCTTCAAGCGAATTAGCCATAAGAGTTAAGTTTTTTGGCGATGAAATAGACAAATTAGAACAATTTGACCCCACAACAGGTGAAATAACTCAAAAACTTCAGAATGTTGATATTTACCCAGCTCAGCACTTTGTAACCACCGAAGAAAAAATGGAAAGAGCTTTGGTTAACATTCAGGAAGAAATGGTTGAAAGAGTTAAATACTTTGAAGCAAACAACAAACTTATCGAAGCCCAACGCATTAACGAACGCACTCGCTACGATTGCGAAATGATGCGTGAAACAGGTTTCTGTAAAGGCATAGAAAACTATTCAAGACATTTTTCTGGCAGAAAGCCTGGTGAACCACCTGATACACTTGTTGACTATATACCTAAAGATTGTTTGATCATATTAGACGAATCTCACATGACTGTTCCGCAGCTAAAAGGAATGTGCAGAGGCGATAGAAGCAGAAAACAAACCTTAGTTGATTACGGTTTCAGGCTCCCATCTGCCTTAGACAACCGCTGTCTGACTTTTGACGAATTTTTGTCTAAAAATGCACCCTTATTGTTTGTTTCAGCAACTCCTGGTCCTTATGAATTAGAAACTTCTCAAGACAGAGTTGCAGAACAGTTAATTAGACCGACAGGCTTGCTAGACCCCAAAATATCTGTTGTAAAAACCGAAGGTCAGATTGACTACCTTATTAACCAGATAAATCAGCGCTTAGAAAAAGATGAAAGAGTCTTAGTAACAACTCTGACCAAGAGAATGGCACAAGAATTAGCAGCTTATTTGGCTGAAATGGCTATTCCATCTAGCTATTTGCACGATGAAATTGATACTCTTGAAAGAATAGAAATTCTTAGAAAGCTTAGGACTGGTGAAATAAAGGTTCTAGTAGGCATCAACCTTTTAAGAGAAGGTTTAGACTTGCCTGAAGTTTCTTTGGTCTGCATTTTAGACGCAGATAAAGAAGGCTTTTTGCGTTCTGCTTGGGCATTGATGCAGATTTGCGGACGTGCAGCCCGTAATGCTAGCGGTGAAGTAATTATGTTTGCCGATCATATTTCTGAAGCTATGGATTACTGTATTAAAGAAACAGCTCGACGAAGAGAAATACAAGAAAAATTCAACAAAGAACATAATATTGTTCCACAGACTATTATAAAAGCTTTGCCTAGCAAACAGTTTCTGCCAGGCGAAGATGACGGCAAGAAGAAGAAAAACAAGAATATCGATGCTCAGAATCTTATTGAAACCATCAATAACCTTAAGAAAGAAATGGAAGCCTGTGCTGCAAGAATGGAATTTGAAAAAGCTGCCATGATTCGTGATGAAATCATCGCTTTGCAGGAAGAAAATCTTGAATTAGGTGTATTAGAACAACTCGGCAAAGCCTTGAAAACAGCAAAAACTCGTGGTGCTACTCGCTCCCGCAAAAAATTTATACCAAAAAAATAGGCTTGCTATGCAAGCCGTAGTTTTTGCATCTAGAAAATAACTACAAAATATAATAATTCAAAAAAGAAATGAACTTTATTCGGAACCAAATATTGAGGCAAAGATAAGATGAATAGCTAGTCTATACATGTTTCTAGACCACCTCAATCACATTTTTGTGACGAAAATATAGTTATTCAATCACATTTTCTTGAGGATACCTAAAAATTGTAAAAAACTTTTATAAATTCATAAATAAACGCTAAATCAAACGTAAAAATTTACGTTTGAAAAGTTAGATTTTCATTTCCTATTAATTCGGTATCACTTCATCCTTTGAATACCTCTCCATCCTTAATTGGGTTGTTCAATATAATAGTTTCAGAAACCTCACCGTAATTTGTCGGATTAGGTAACGTAATCGATCCTCATATTGCTTAGTATAAATAAAAGTAATCAATGAGGGATCAATAGATTTTTGTAAAATTTTTGCGGTTATCCGCAAAAATTTTACAAACTATAATTTGAAGTTTGAGAATAAAAGTGTTAATATAAATAAAAAAAGTGCGTTTATCCGCAAAAATTTTACAAAGGATATATATGTTACCGAGAAAAGAGTATTTGGCAAAACTAATAAAAAAACGTAACAATGGAAGAGTTAAGATAATTACAGGCTTAAGAAGAAGTGGAAAGTCCGTTTTATTATTCCAACTTTATAGAAAATACTTGTTAAGTGAAGGAATAAAAGAAAACCAAATTATCGCTCTTGCTCTAGATGTGCTTTCCAATGCCAAATACCGGAACCCTTTAGAACTAGATAAGTATATTCGTGAAAAAACAACTAATACCAAAAAACAATATTATGTTTTTATTGATGAAATACAATTTGTTGCTGAAATACAAAATCCATATATTGAAAACAAACAAGCCAAAATAACTTTTATAGATGTTGTTTTAGGGCTTATGCAAATTGAAAATATAGATTTATACATAACAGGCAGCAATTCAAAAATGCTTTCTTCCGATATACTAACTCAATTTAGGGATAGAGGAGACGAAATCAGAGTTTTTCCTCTTTCTTTTTCTGAGTTTTATGAATCATATCAGGGTGATAAACGTGGAGCTTGGCAAGATTACTATACTTATGGCGGTATGCCTGTAATCACTACTCTTGAGACTCACCAAGAAAAAAGCAAATACCTGCGAGATTTATTTGCTAGAACCTATTTAAAAGATATTTTGGAAAGATATGATATTAAAAATAATGATGAAATTCTTACGATTCTTCTAGATATTCTTGCTTCCAGCATCGGATCCCTAACAAACCCCAATAAGCTTGCAAATACATTTAAAAGTGAGCGAAAAATCGACATTGGGTCCAACACTATAGATAAATATATCAAGTATTTTGAAGATGCTTTTCTAATTCAGAAAGCAGTTCGTTATGACATTAAAGGGAAAAAATATATCAAGACACCTGCCAAATATTATTATTCCGATACTGGTCTACGTAATGCCAGACTCGGTTTTAGACAATTAGAAGAAACCCATATTATGGAAAACGTTATTTATAACGACCTCATTCGTCGTGGAATGGATGTAGACGTTGGAGTCGTTGAGTATAATACAAAAAATTCTGAGGGCAATAATATCAGAAAACAACTAGAAGTAGATTTTGTTGTTAATAAAGGAAACGAAAGATATTATATTCAATCGGCCATGAGTATTGCAAAACCAGAAAAGAAAGAGCAAGAGACAGCCTCGATGGTAAGAATTCCAGATTCTTTCAGAAAAATTGTTATTGTAAAAGATTACCTCAAACCCTGGAAAGACGAAAAAGGTATTCAATATATAGGTATAGAGCAATTTCTCTTAGATGAGACTATAATTTAAATGTCGCTATTGCTCAGATAAATATTTCTTCAATGAATTAATCATATATAAAGGATAATTAATTAAATTGGTTTCCTTTTTAAAGTCAGCTAATAAATAAGCTATAATTGCTATTTGGTGTGTTGATTTTATTATTTTGAGAACAGAGACAAGAAAACTATGCTTCAACCGAGAGCTTCAAAACAAACCTAGATTCAGAGACTTATCTATAAAGGAAGTCTGGTTGGCTGGCAAAATAACGTCCGAATCACTGATTTTGCCAAGCAGTATAGGCGAATTTTTGTCGTGACATTTATAGTTTTCAACAGCTTTTCCATGGTTTGTATTCGCGTAGCAGTAACGGCAGCCGTTGGGGCAGGTATTGTAAGCACCTATATCTCGCGACTCAATACAATTACAATATTTTCTCATTCCGTTGTGTTTAAGTTTTTTGAAAGAAATATTGTTAGCTTTGCCAAGTATTTCTAAGGTCATGCAGCCTGAGGGAAAAATGCCATATTTTTGGAAATCGCCATTTGTAGCACAGGTTTGTAAATGAATATTGTATTTTTTTGCAATACAGCCTAACTCCTTGGCAATCAAATCTTTTTCTTCATAGGTTAATTCCCTGGCTTCGGGCATATTTGTCTTTAGCTTTTTATAAATTTGTATAAAGCTGAAAATACATCGGTCGATATGCCCTGACAACTTGCCAGCCATACTTTCAAACGTCTTTAAATGATAATCAATCGTATATTTTTGGGTAAGCAAAACAGGGTCATACCGCCAGGCAATTCTCTTTGAACCTACGATTTTTTCCAGTTTTAGCAAGGTTTCAATGCTTTTTTCGATAGATGGAACTCTTGGCTCTATATCTTCTTCATAAGCGGTAATAGTGTAATGAAAATATGTATTATATTTATCTGTTATTTCGTGCAGTCTTTCTAAAATTGGCTCATAATTTTTCGAACAGAAAACAACACAGTCTATTTTATCCGGAGAAAGTTCATATTTGCTGACTTTTGAGGGATAAAAAGGATTTCTTGAATAAACAAAACCTTCTTTAAATCTGTTTAAAAGCCATTCGGAATAATACTGAACCGTGTCTGTTCTTCCGCCGGTGTTTAATATCATTATTTATTTCAAAAAATAGATATACTATTTATACTCTAGCTATCGTTCCGCCGCCAGCAACCCAGTCATCAGTGTATAAAACCAGCGCCTGACCTGGAGTTATGGCTCTAACTTTTTCCAAAAAATCAACCCTGATTTCTTTTTCATTTAAATAAGTTACTTTGCATGGTATAGAATCTTGGGAATATCTTACTTTTGCATGATAAATCTTACCTGGTTCAAAATGGTCTTCACCCATATAATTCAATTCGTTGGCAATTAGTTGTGTGCTATATAATTCATCTTTTTTCCCAAGCTTTATTTCACCTGTTTCAGCATTGATGCTGCAAACATATAGCGGATAGCCAACTGCTATTCCTAAGCCTTTTCTCTGACCAATAGTGTATTGAATAGTTCCACTATGCTGTCCAAGAACTTCTTTATCTGCATTAACAAATTTTCCTGGCTTTCCTAAGGAACCGGTCTTAGACTTTATAAAACCAGCATAATCGCCGTCATCAATAAAGCAGATATCCTGACTGTCTTTTTTATTTGCTACCGGTAAACCTATTTTTTCGGCTATCTTTCTGATTTCACTCTTTTCATAGTCGCCAACCGGCATTAAAGTATGAGCCAATTGGTCTTGAGTAAGAGCATAAAGAACGTAGGTCTGGTCTTTTTCACAGGTTACCGAGTTTTTAACAGTATATCTACCGTTTTCTAGTTTCAAAATTCTACCGTAATGGCCAGTAGCAATGTAGTCAGCCCCTAATTCGATAGCTTTTTTATGAAATTCACCCCATTTTATCTGGCGGTTACAGATAACACAGGGGTTTGGTGTCATTCCGCGAAGATATTCATTAGTAAATTTATCAACAACTTTTTCTTGAAAAGAATTATAAAAATTCATAACGTAATGTGGAATACCCAAACATTCTGCTACTTTTCTGGCTTCTAATATGTCTTCTACTCCGCCGCTTTCATCCGGGCTTTGTTTTTGTTGTTCTTCTGTGCGCCATAACTGCATTGTTGCACCAATAACCTCATATCCCTGTTCTTTTAAAAGATAGGCACAAACAGAAGAATCTACTCCACCAGACATTCCGACAACTACTTTTTTCATTTTTATAACTCCCTGAATTTCAACCCCATATGATAACACATAATCATAAATGGAAAAAGCCTGAACTTTAAAATCAAAGTTCAGGCTTTTTTTAAATTTAGACCCCGCGATTGCCGTGTAAAGGAAGAAATTGAACCCACTTTACAGTACGGTTGTCAGTCTGACAGTTAACTAGGACTTCGTGGCAGGTTTTCCTACCCGTAAGCTCCCCTAGAAAATGCCTAGAAACTGATTCCCTTTAAGGAACAGGTGTCGGCTCAATTTGACCTGCACCATCACGCACAACGCAGGGAAAATGGTCAAATTTGTTTTTGTTTATTTCAAAGAACTATCTCTACTTAAACTCTAACAAATTTATCGGCCTTGTGGCAAGAGAAATTTAATTTTTTTTAATTTATTTTAACTCTTAGCTTCTGCAGCAACCTTTTTCAAAAGTTCAGGGATATCTAACTTTTGAGGACACTTGGTTTTACAAAGCCCACAAGCCATACATGAATCAGCGTTAGCTTTTCCTAATTGAGTATAATTTCTTTTAAACTGATGTTTTTTCTTTTCATCGATTTTATACTGATTATAGTTACCAAACATAGTAGGAATATCTACGCCAAATGGACATGGCATACAATATCTACATGCAGTACATGGTATAGCTAAACTTTTCCTATAAGCAGCAAGAGCGAGATTCAGAGTTTCTCTTTCCTTATCATTCAATGGAGCAAAAGGTGTAAAAGTCTTTATGTTATCTTCAAGATGTTCTGGTAAAGTCATTCCAGAAAGAATAACAAGAACATTCGGCAAAGAACCTACATATCTTAAAGCCCAGGAAGAAACACTGACATTTGGGTTGGCATTCTTCAATATTTCACAAGCAACCGGGTTAAGTGTAGACAAAGCTCCACCGCGAAGAGGTTCCATAATTATAGCTGGAATACCAGCTTTTTCTAGGATTTCATACTGTTCCTTAGACTTATATAGTTCCCAATCAAGGTAATTCAACTGAATCTGAGCAAATTCCCATTCTTTATCATTTACAATCTTCTGCAAAACATCTGGTGTATCGTGGAAAGAAAAACCTAACTTACGTATTTTCCCTTCAGCCTGTTTCTTCTTCAAAAATTCATAAGTTCCAATTTTTTTATGCTTTTCCCAAAGATCATTGTTTAAAGCATGGATCAAATAGAAATCAAAATATGGGGTTTTGCAAACTTCAAGTTGTTCATTAAAGATTTTTTCAACGTTTTCTATAGTAGTTGCAGAATTAGGTGGCATTTTATTTGCCAAATAGAAAGAATCGCGTGGATACTTAGAAAGAACATCACCGACAAAAACCTGGCTCTTTCCGCCATGATACATATAAGCAGTGTCAAAATAATTCAAGCCTGCTTCCATAGCACGGGCAACCATTTTTTCAGCAGTAGCATAGTCTATCCCATTACCATCTTCAGTTCTGGGAAGTCTCATCAACCCAAAGCCAAGTAAAGGAACTGTCAAGCCAGTATTTTTATAGGGTCGTCTGGTTACGGGTTCGCCTTTTACTATATCTGAAGTTTTGTTTCCATCAGGGGTTTCTTTTGCTGAAAGCTTAGCTAAAGGGCTAAGAGCAGCTAATGTTAGAGTTGCTTTTAAGAAATCACGTCTTTTCATTATGTTATCCCTTTATTAGTAGTCTATTTTTTTATTATATACAAAAATCTTATTTTATATAAGTGTCTATAACATAAATATTTTTATTACTAGAAAAAACTTGTTTATTCATTCTGCTGTGCTATAATTGCTTAAAAGCTTTTTCAAACACTATATTTTATAAAGGAAGTTTTTAATTATGTCAGAAATGAAAGTTCCAGTTGGAATAAGCAATCGTCACGTACATCTCACCCAGGAAGATTTAGAAAAACTTTTTGGTGCCGGCTACAAACTTACAGAAAAGAAGAAACTTTCTCAGCCTGGTCAGTTTGCTGCTGATGAATGTGTTACACTTGTTGGTCCTAAGAGAAGCATTGAAAAAGTTAGAATTCTTGGTCCTCTACGCCCACAGACTCAGATTGAAATTTCTAGAACTGATATGTTTACACTTGGTTTCAAAGATATACCTTTAAGAAATTCTGGTGATCTGGCTGGTACTCCAGGCATTAAGATTGTTGCTCCTAACGGCAACAGCATTGAACCAAAAGAAGGCTGCATTATTGCTGCACGTCACCTCCACTTAACTGCTGAAGAAGCAAAGAATTTCGGTCTTAAAGACAAAGACGTTATTTCTATCAAAGCTGGTGGTCCAAAAGGCGTAACATTCAGCAATGTTCTTGTCAGAGCTGGTGAAAAACACGCTATGGATTTCCACATTGATATGGATGATGCTAACTGCGCTGGTCTCAACAACGGCGATATGGTTGAAATTATCAAGTAAGTAGTATATAATAGTCAATAATTGTATTATATTACAATTATTGACTATTTTGTAGTTATAGTAGTTGTTGTAGTTATAGTTGTTATGAGATTGTCTAAAAACAAATTAACATTTCATAATAACTGTAAAATATAGACAACAAATACAATAATTACCAACAACAAAAAACTAAAAAAGGAAAGAAAAGAATGAGTAGAGCAATTTGTATTGTATTAGACAGTGCTGGTGTTGCACCTATGCCTGATCAGGCAAAATACGGCGATGTTGGAGCATGTACAATCCCCAATATAGCAAAAGCTTCTAATGGCATTAATCTGCCAAATATGCAGAAGATGGGTCTTGGCAACTTAAACGACATAGTTGGTTGTCCAAAAGAAAAGAATACTATAGGTTCTTACGGTGTAATGATTGAGCTTTCTCCAGGCAAAGACACAACAACTGGTCACTGGGAAATGATGGGCTATAAGCTTGAAAATCCTCTTCCAGTATTTCCAGATGGTTTTCCAAAAGAATTCATGGATAAATTTGAAGCTGCTATAGGCCGCAAATGCATAGGCAATTACGCTGCTTCAGGCACCGAAATCATTAAAGAATTAGGTGACGAACATGTAAAGACCGGGAAGCCAATAGTTTATACATCAGCAGACTCAGTTTTCCAAATTGCTGCTCACGAAGAAGTTATTCCTTTACAGGAACTCTATAGAATCTGCCAGATTGCCCGCGATTTATTGCAACCGCCAACTCTTGGTGCTGCCCGTGCGGTGAATATACAAGAACACCAAACCGCCATGATTTCAGTCTTACTCCGCAGGATAACGTTCTTGACCTTCTCAAGAGCAAGGGAATTCCAACCTATGGTGTAGGCAAAATATACGATATCTTTGCAGGTAAAGGCGTTGAACCTCACGTTACTACAAAAGGCAACGATGACGGTATGCAGAAGACTCTTGAAGCCTTAGATAAAGTAAAAGACGGATTCATCTTTACTAATCTTGTTGATACTGACATGAAGTATGGTCACAGAAGAGATGTTCCAGGCTACAAAAAAGCATTGGAAGATTTTGATAAATGGCTTGGCGGTTTCATGACCAAACTTAACGAAGACGACGTATTAATCATCACCGCAGACCATGGTTGTGACCCAACTTATAAAGGAACTGACCACACAAGAGAAGCAGTTCCGCTGTTAGTTTATCAGAAAGGCAAACCAGGCAGAGATTTGGGCATTCGTATCGGCTTCTGGGATATTGCAGCATCTGTAGCCAAACATCTTGGCGTTAAATACGACAAAGGTGTGCCTTTTATTTAATTAGAATTATGAGTTAGGAATATTATTCTAACCTTGATATAAGTTATTATAAAAAGAGTAATTACTAAGATTAGTAATTACTCTTTTTACTTAAGCCAAACTTATTAAAACATAAAAAATCACGCCCCTTTCGAGGCGTGATTTTTATCTTGCTGGAATTAACTCTTAATTATTATTCTGTAGTTGATGTTGAACTAGCACCAATTTTAGAAACATCTATACTAACTGCTGTTCCTGTAGAACCATTTTCAGGAACACCAATCGGAACAACATTGCTGCCAGAGTTAATTATATAAGAACTAGAAGCAGGATTGTCCGGGAATACGCTTATTGAATAAGTCATATCAAAATAAGACGGACTGTTCTTTAATATTGCAGTAATAGCACCCTGTGAATCAGCTAAACCGATTGTTTCATTATTGGCAGTAACAAAACTCTGAGACCAGGTTATAGTTTCAGGAACAAAATTGGTAACGATGCTTGCTTTATCGTTTGGTGCCAAGCCAATCATATTAACTCTGATATCACTTCTGATAACGTTATCAAGCATACCAACTCTACCGCTAAGTTCAGCAGCAGTTACAGGGTCATCTCCACTATGACCATCATCCATCTGGAAATCAATGTCTAATCTATAAGCACCTTTTTCACCAGATAACAAATCATTGGTCAAACTAATTACTTCATCTCTATAACCATTCATTCTTATACGAACATGCTGAGGATTTCTAACTGCTTGAATATCCAAATGAGCTAACTGACTCAAAGATTCTACATCAGTTATAGATATACTTTGAGCAGGAGTAGTCGAAGAATCTTCAACCAAGAGTGTTATAATTGGTTTATTCTTTTCAGAAGAAATAATATAACTTGGAACATTTAAGAATTGAAATTCAAGGCTGTAAGTAACAGGTACAACTTCTAAATTTATGCATTGATCACTTGTTCCAGAAATTGTTGTGGTAACAGGATTATAAAGAACTATTCCATCATCATTTATAACATTTACAGTGATTTCATTAGCTCCAGTTATAGAATAACCAATGGATTTCCAATCAATAGCTTTTAAAGTTTTGGCTTTTCCGTCAAAGTAAACTTTAAAATTAAGATTAGGATTATCCTTAGCTATACTTTTCTTTGTGGAAGCATCAATAAAATCTATTGTAACATTTATATTAGTAGGAAGAGCTACTGAAACTTTAGTCATCAAAATATTTGCAAGATTAACTGATGCACCATTAGCAATTGTTACAGATTCAATATCAGCAGATTCTCCAGAAGAACCATCTGCTTCTTCTGTATCTGTATTAGTAGCAGGATAAACCATCTTTCTATAGCCTGGGGCTGTGAATTCAAAAATTACATTATCTGGATGAACTTTTTCGAAAACAAAATAACCTTCTGCATCAGTAACAGTAGCCAAGAAGTTATAACCCTGTTCCAATTCACCACCACCACTTACAGTTTCTTTTGAAAGCATTCTGACTGTAGCATTAGGAACACCCATTGCAATATTGTCTTTATTAACTAATCTACCGTAAACAGTTGCATATTTTACACCTAAAGAGCCATTTTCACAGCCCATAGTCAAGAAAATGCATACGCAGGCAATAGCAAGAAACCATCCGCCCCAGAACTTAAGATTCATAAACTTTAACCTCCTGGTTATATTGGAAGAATTATTAGAATTATTATTCATGTTAAATGTCCTCATTTAATAGTAACAATTTGAGCTTCAGAGCCATCATCATTAATTTTTACACCTGTTGCAGTATGAGTGCCGCTTGAATCTTCAAGCATATATCCGACAAAATCAAAAGCATAACCAGTCGGTAAAGCCTGAGTTCCTAAATCTACAACCTGTGGAGTTCCTAGAGTTAAACCTGCTGGATTTGTTACAGTAACTTCTGGCCATCTTGTGCCAGTCTGTTCACAGTAAGCTCCAACTCTGTCACCGCTACTAATGGTTGATGACATATAGTAAATTCTTACATCACGCATAATTGCAGAGAAATTATTCTTTAAATCGAAATTCTGATAAATTGTTCCCTGGAAATCAGAAGCAGGATAAACAGTTATAGGAGAATTCATTCTATAACCCAAAAGTTCAACTTCAATTGATACAGATGTTCCACGAGGAATATCTGATAATTCGAAAGCCTGATCTCCACTACCAACAACAGAAGTTGCTCTAGATACGACATTATTACCAGATCTAGCAATAATAGTTGCAGTTGGAGCTGCACTGGTTACCCAACCAGGAGCATTTATCCATCGACCAACAACCTTATATGTTTCTGGTGTCAGACTAATTCTTCCAAAATCATAATCATTTATAAGATTATCTAAAGGAATAGTTAAAGGTTTATAACCATCAACAGTGATAATAACTTTTATTTCACCAACTGATGAAGGAACGTCAAAACCAGTTGTAAATTCTGTAGGTAATCTATTTGAAAATGAAGTGCTTCCAAAAGCAAAATTAGTATTACCATAAGTAATGGTATTGCCATTTATGCCATCAACAAGAGTACCTTTAACATGAACATACTGATTTGTATAATTCTGAACCAGTTCTACTCTTGGTAAGTTAATATGTTCACCATTAACTACCGCTACTTTAACAGCTTCAGAAGCTGTTACATCAATAGGAGCATAACCGGTTTTTGAAAAACCAATTGTCCATACGTCCGAGCGCAAATTACCAAAACTATATTTCCCATTTGAGTCAGTGGTAGTATATCTTGTTGCAGCAGCAGTTTCATCTCCGTCTTCTTCGGAAGTAGCTACCACATAAACAGATGATACGCCTACAAGGGTACGGCTATCTACAACATACCCCTCTATGCTTCCACCCCTCAATCCCAGACTGCCATGATTACAACCTACAAGACAGCCTACTAGCACTAGCATCAGTGCCATAAGAAACCCGAGGGATTTCGGGCCCCGCCTTTCTTTTATCATAGTTTCGCCTCCAGCAAGAAATCTAAAGAGTCGGCTTCACTTATAAATCGGCTAAGGCATTGAAAAAATTAACAACAAAATAGAAAATAATTTAATTATTGCTTTCACTCTATAATTATAGATATTTATCATTCTTCCGTCAAAAAACGAAATAAAGTATTCAATAAAAATAAAATCCAGCCGATAAGAAAATGAGATTATTTTTCGTATGGAGGCAACTATGGTTAAATCACAAACCATTATAAAGCATAGGTTAATAATGCTTTTCGTTCTTGCTATAGCCAGTATTATATTCACTGGTTGTGATAAAGGTTCCTTAGGTATCAAAACAGGAGCTATACAGGGTTATATTATAGATAGCGATACCAATCAGCCTATTTCAGAAGTATTCATTAAAGCAACCGGCGGATTAGATGATGCTGAGAATAAATCAACCTATTCTGGCGGTGATGGTTCTTTTGTTTTCGGAGATGTTAATAAAGGGAAATGGTCTATAAGTGTTGAAAAGTTTGGTTATATTCGTGCTTTAGAAGGGAACGAAGAAAGTAATATTAATTGCACTATAGCAAATGGTGAAACTATAGTTCTATCTCCAATAAAACTATCAAGAGTTGCATCAGGAACTAAAGGCATATTAAAAGGTTATCCTATAGATGCAATTACTGGTCGTGCACTAACTAACTTTACTGTTACACAGGAAACACCTTATAATGAAAGAAAATCAAAAACATTTGATTCCGCAGCAACATTTAGAGATACTGGTTGGACAGGTCTTGAAGGTGGAGACCATACTTATTCTATAAATGCTGTTAATTATAAGACTTTCAAAACTACTGACATCGAAAATTTAAATGAAGGTAATGTTTCAATAGGTAAATCTGCATATAATTTAGGAACAATAAAAATGCAACCTCTTACAGTAGCAGTAAGTGGTACTTTAAGAAATATTCCAGGCTATATATTAAATGATGACAATCTAGGCCAACTTACTATTTGGGCTGAATCTGCAGGAAAAACAGTAGCAACTTATACTGATTTTAATGACACTGGAGACACAGATGCTGCAAAGAAACTTGGTAGTGTTAACTATATGCTGTATGTTCCTGTAACATCAGGTAGTGTTACTGTTAAATGTAAACTTAGAGGATATGATGTCATAACTATTAGTTCTGCTGTAAGTATCCCTACTTCAAATCCTGGAGGTATTATTTCTGGCGTTGATGTAGATTTTAACTCAATAGAACCAATAAAAGCAGACTTAAGAGTTATGGTAGTAAGCGAAGAACCAACAGAAGATAATCCATTAGGAACCTTTGGAACTGGAGAAGTAGCAAGAGTATATATTCAGAGTGGAGGGAAAGATGTAGTTCCTTACTCAGATGTAATCAGTAGCGCTTTTGGCGGTGAAGTTACTATTTCTGGTGTAATAACTGGCTACAATTTAAATATTTATGTAATAAACCAAAACAGAAAATATCATAGTGGCGGTATAGAAGGAGTTAAAATACCAGAATCCACAGATATTCATCCGGTTATAATTCAATTAGTATCTGGTGGTGAAGGTAGTAAAGGCAATGCCAATAATTAAAAAATAATCTTAAAAAAGACCTCGAATAATATTCGAGGTCTTTTTTTTTAAGAGATTATAATAATAAAAACTTAGCTCAATAAAGCTCCACACTGCAATGCAGCATCAGTATCTGCATACTGAGTCAAGATTATTTCAGCATATTTCTTAGCACCTTCTTTATCACCGCGGCGCTTGCAGATTACTCCCAATTGATAATAAGCATTATCAACGTATTCACAAGTCGGATAATCTTTTATGAGCCTGTTAAATTCAGCTTCTGCTTCTTCTAATTTACCTTTTTTAAGCAAATCAACACCTTTGAAATAACACTCATCAGATATTTCAGAAACTTCTTT
>ONIU01000088.1 GCA_900317935.1 uncultured bacterium | reverse complement strand
TGGTTGTGTCTACATCAGCACCATTGAAAGAAACATTGTTCAGCATGGTTTTGTGGTCAATCACTGAACCTTTGTCCAGCCATTCAATATCTTTGAAAGTCAGTTTGTCAGCTTTGTTAGAAACTGTATTTAATGTAACTTTTCCGCTCTTTGCTTCAAGACGGCTCATGATTACCGCATCCATAGTCACGCCAGAAAGAGGTTCATACTGGTATGAAACTGATTTATCTATCGCAGCCATATCTGCAAGAGTTTCATTTGCTTTCAATACTGTCATAGACTGGTTAGCTTCTACTGTTTCAGGCTTTTCATAAGTAATATTGAAGTCTTTTGTATCTAAAGTGGTGAGCTTTGAATAATTGTATTTATCACGGCTAAGAATTTCAGCACCATCTTCCCATCTAATAGTATTCAGTTTGAGGGAAGTAACATCTTTTGAGCCAAACTTGTAGACAAGGTTTGTCTTAGCTGAGTCAAAGGTTACGCCCTTTTCCTGAATTCCTGCAAGCACAACTCTTTCTGCTTCATCAGAATCAGTAAATTTATTCTGCTTCTTGCCATATGCGTTTTCGCCATTGATGGCAACATTTGCAAAGAAACCTTCTGTGTCGCTCTTAAGTATGAATACTTGTTTTTCTTCATCAGAGTCAGGCAGATTGCTCATACCGTCAGTTTCAATACTGGCGCCATCATTCATCATCCAGCTTGTCTGAACAGAAACAGCCTTTTCTCCGTCCCAGTTGGCTAAGTCGAATTTGTCTATTATCTTTTCTGTAGCATAATAGGTAAGAGCCTTGCCTTCATCTGTTGCTTTCACACCGCCAGTCTGAACGCCAGAAAGGGTTACGCCATTTGCGCTGTCATCTTTAAAAGAGGTATTTTCTGCAAACCTGATAGTTTCATCAATATTTTCATCTTTGAACATATCAGTAGAAGCAGTAATAATAGTCTTAGAGCCAGTGGTCAATGCAGGGTTGAAATTCGTAGCTGTTACATTAACGCCATTGGCATTTGCAACCCAGCCATCAGGAACAGCAGAAGCCTCTTTGGTTGAATTCCACTCACTGAGGTCCACGCCGTTCAGTGTCATGCCCTCGGCTTTATAACCAATTTCGCCTGCAGTTGTGCGAATTACACTGCCTGAAAGCGTAGATTCAAATTTTGCACCATTATCAGCAGCCTTTTCAAAATTCTGTGAATGACTGATATTTTCGCCAGCCTCAAGACTGTTGTTTGCCGTAAGCAAAGTGGTTTCCGCACCTATATTAATATTATCGGGGTTAGTGAATGTCAGCTTAGATATATTGATACTGCCGTTAGAAATATTGGCATAATCATAGTTGACCGTGCTGGCATCACGTATTGTTCCCCAGTTCATTTCATCGAACGAGATTCCTGTAACATCTTTAAACATTGCGTAACAGGTCAGTTCCTTGCCGTCATCACTAGCCTTCACACCGCCTTCTCGCTTGCCGGAAAATGTTACGCCGTTCTTGCTGTCGTCTTTAAAAGAACTATTTTCTGCAAACCTGATAGATTCATCAATATTTTCATCCTTGAACATATTTGCAGAAGCAGTAATAATAGTCTTTGAGCCACTAGTAAGTTCGGGGTCGAAACTCGTAGCTGTCACATTAACGCCATTGGCATTTGCAGCCCAGCCATCAGGAACAGCAGAAAGGTCATTGGTGCCATTCCACCCGCTAATATCTAAGCTGTCAAGAGTAACAGAGTTAACTTTAAACTGCACCGCATCGGTAATTGTTTCTATCTGACCCAAAGCAGTAGCTCCAAGTTTTACCGAATTATCCGTATATTCAATTTCAACATTTTTATCTGCGATTTTGGAACCGGCAACAAATCCTGAACCTGCTACCAGAGTTTTTGTATCGCCAGAAAACAAAGCATCCTCAACCTTACTTGTGAAAGTGAAATCATTGGCATCAATAACAATGCCTGTCTTAACTTTCCAGGTATCTGGCAGACTTTCAGCGTTAGCACTCCAACTGCGGCTGCCTAATGTAATCTTGTCTGTTTCGATTGTATTGATTTTATACTTAACAACAGAGGAATCAGCCAGAACAACACCAGTAGCGGTTCCATCAAACTTTGTGCCAGAATTGCCTGTTCTGCTTAATTGGAAAGTATTGTTATCAGGCTGTAAAACGCTGTTTGAATTGCTAATGCCTGTAGCAGAAATCAGCGTCATTGTGTCGTTTGCTTTGAGTGAATCTTTCTGGGAATCAGTAAAGGCAAGAGTAAGATTTTTAGCATCAATAACAGTATCTCCGCTAAAGATGTAACCACTGTCAGATGATGCATCATAGAAAGGCTGAGAAGATGTATCCCAAGTCAATTCTTTATCAAAGGTAGCCTTGGTGACATATTTCTTTCCTACTGTGTATGTGAGAATGTTTTTAGCATCATTTGTCTTTATTACATCTGTTTGCGATAGTGAAAGAGTCAGCGATGCCGCAGAAGTCGGGTTCTTGTCGTAAGTAAGAACCTTAGTTGTGTCAATAGCATCCTTAGTTTCGGCACTAGTTATAGTTGAAAGGTCAAGAAGAACGAGGGAATCGTCTTTATTCTTGTCTTCAGCACCTTCCACTTTGAAGTTATCGCTGAAAGCTACTTCAAGACCTCCTGCAACAATAGTATCAGAATCTGCAAATATATAACCGCCGTCTGACCATTTCATACTGCCAAGTTCCGCTTTCTTGTATGTATTCAAAGCAGTAAGGTTCACTTTTTTATCGCTGTCAGACAGGGAAACATTTTGTGTATAGTCATATGAAATTTTAACGCCTTTGCTCTGCAAAGTTTTTTCTTCAGACTTTACAGTCGTGCCACTGATTGGAATAGTAGCTGCTTCATTGTCATTATACTTGAGCTTAAGATTGCTGAAATTATTGTCGGTATCAGACTGCAAAAGAGTTATTGTGCCTATCTGATTGTCTTTGTCAAAGGTCAGACTGGAAATATCGAGAGTAACCTTGCCGTCAAGATCGGTATTGTTTTTATTATTGTAATAATACGTGAATGATGCAGCCGCCAAGGCTGGTAAGCTGTCATCCCAAGCTACTTCGTGAAGAACAATGCTTTCGAAGTTAGCAACTTGCTTTATCTTATTATTTGTAGTGCCGTTGCTGTCCTTCCCCTGCCAGATTTTGTTTTTGTATATAATATTTCCGTCAGTATCGCGTTTAACCCTGCCTTCATCGTCATAATCTACGGCTCTACCGATATGAAGTTCGTTGCCTGAGCATGTTCCAGAGCCATTTTCATAATAATATCCGTAGATTTTAACGTTGTCTAAGTTTGTTGTTGTACTCCCAAGGTTCACAGCATTGTCTTTAATTGATGTATTATTATCAGGAGCCTTAACATAGCCAGCGTAAATTTTTATTCCAGAGCTGAAAGTTCCGCCGCTGATGTTTACAGAGTTGCTGGCGACATTCCCTTTTTGAGAATACCCACCATAAACAGAACTATTTATCGTTCCGCCACTGATGCAGACAGAGTTGCTATTGGTATTACCTTGAACAGAATACCCACCATAAACAGAACTATTTATCGTTCCGCCACTGATGATGACAGAGTTGCTATTGGCATTACCTTCAAAAGTATTCCCGCCATAAACATATTGTCTAATTAAAGTGGATTCTCCGCTAATGTTCACAGAGTTGTTGGTGGTATTACCTAAAATAGAATTCCCGCCATAAACATCGCCTCCATAACTTGAACCGCCCCCAGAATAACCTATAGTTCCGTCGCTGATGTTGACAGAGTTGCTGGCGGCAGCACCACTACTAGAATACCCGCCATAAACATGATAGTGCACCCATCCGCCAGTCATTGTGACACTAGCTTCTTCAACATTTACAGAAGTTTCTTTATGACCGTATACTTCGCCTGATACATCTGTATTAATAGTTACATTATAGTTAGACTCAGAATTACCTATATAATCGCCGTTAACTTCTGTTCCCCCGCTGTTTGCCAATGCAATACCTGATGTGGCATAAATTGATACAGCAACACCCAGCGTCACCATAGCCCTGCGTATGGAGCGGCTTCCGCCGCCCTTGCTGTAACTTTTTGCCAGCTCGCTGGCTACTACGTAACAATGCTTTGCGTTATTCCAGATTACTTTGAATATTTTGTTCATGATGTCAACTCCGAAGTATCCTTTGTGGTTCTTTCTAAAGCCTCCCATCGAGGGGAGGTGGCACGTAGTGCCGGAAGGGTGACGAGTTAATGGTAACCTATGTTCTTTAACACTGAACTATGGTTTACTCTGGTTCGGTCACCACCCCGTCTGCCTACGGCAGCCACCCCTCCTCAAGTAGGGGCTTTATGGCATTTCTAAAGGCTCTACTTGAGGAGGGGTGGCAGCCGAATGGCTGACGGGGTGGTGACTTAACCATAGGAACTCTTCTTTAGCGTAAGCGTATAATTAAGCCATAGAATCAGAGATTACTCTGGTTAGGTCACCCTCCCTTTTATTCCCTCCCTCAAGGGAGGGCTTTAGTTATTCTACCATAGAGTGGGTTTGTAGACAATTTTTTAGAGAGCAATAGAGCCTGCGGCTCTTGTGCAGATAGTGAGACAGTTGCTGACGCAACTTGTGGGACGTTTCACTGTGGGAATTGTTAGAAGGGTTGGAAGGGTTGGAAGGGTTGGAAGGGTGAGAAGGGTTGGAAGGGTGAGAAGAGTTGTCCTAAAGGCTCTCCTTAAAAGAACAGGTAGCTGTGCTTTTATAGAAAAGTATGCTATACTAAAATGATGAAGAAACAAATCCGGCCATATTTTATAATATTATTAGTTATAGCTGCTGTTATAGAAAGTGTCTTCATCGGTTGCGGAGGTGGAGGCAGCAACAGCTATGAAGGCTTATCCTCCTCATCTGAAGAAGAACAAAAAATATATATAACCTCAGTCACCTCATCTGCTCGAGGAACATTCTATCTTTCTTCAATGCACTCAGGTTTTATTGCCCAAACAACTCAGGAAAACACATTAAAAGACAACTGTGCAATCACTCTTGTTGAAAGAAAGGCCAAATCAAACGAAAGCAAGCTTTTCGGCAGTGAATGCACGAGAATATATAAACTTGCAGCCGTTTATTCCAAAAGTGGCTATCATACAACTAATAAGATTACAAAAGTTGAAAAGCCTATTGAGATTACAATTCAAAAAGCCTTTCCAAGCGACAGCAAAGAATTTTATTTAGCTGTAAGAAGTGCCAGCGATGCAGATTGGCAGTATTCTAGGCTGGAAAATACCTTTGCCAACAATTATTCTATTATAAGAGCAAACACATCTTCTAATAGCGGGAATACAAATTTTACCTTTAATATTACTACTTATAATCTTGATGATGAGTTTACTATTTTCAGAGCACCGACAACCCCACTCAACTCACCCCCGCTAAGAAGCCCAAGTTATTTTAATATTGATAACATGAGCTTTTCTGTGCAGCTTCCTTATTTAGACCTAAAATTAAACGACAGCGGTGAGATAGTCTACAACACCGATTTAGTCATTAATACTTGTATGTCTGCAAATTCCTGGGATTTTTCTGGTAGCAATGTTAAAACGATTCTGACTTTTTTAACTGACAGCGGCACAACAATCGAAAGCCTCAGAGCTGTTGGCGTCTCCACACATTTTGTGCAGCAGACCGTTTCTGACGAAAGAGAAGGTGCTGGCAACAAATATGTTCACACAATCAGTTTTGACGACTACCCTACCCCGGATGTATCAAATAAAACAGCAACTTACAGCTTTACTTTAAAACTCAGAGATGTTCCGCTAAGTCAATTCCCTGATTCCTTCAGAATTAAAACTATATTTACAGACAGCAATTCAAACATTTTTGCTACAGAATCAAACATAGCTCAAGACATGGTCTTGTCTTATCTCAAACCTGTTTCACCAGCCCAGAATACTGAAGATATAGCCACAAACACCAGTCTGGTAATGAAATATCTGGCTCACAGTATAGCTTCCATGACTATCTCTTATACATATGAAGGGTTAGCAGCCCCTGAAACAATGAGTGGCAGCTTCACAAAGGATGATGATGACCATCTTTTAGTATTTACCCCTGATTCATCATGGCCTGAAGGAAAAACAATCACAGCTTCAGTAACCGTTCAATGCTGTAATATGCATGATTTAATCGGAATAAGAACAGCAGAGTTTGTTTTTTCAACCAAAGCAAGCGAAACCATCATTATTCCTGCCTCGTATACAGCTGTAGATGTAGCAATGGCTACTCCGAATCCGACAAACAACGTCTCTATTGACACCCAGATAGTATTACAGTTTTCTGATGACATCAAATGGGTAAACTCCTACATGAGCTACATAAAGATGCATCAGGGTGTCAAACCTGTTGCAATCACACTTCCAGTTTATAATGAAAGTGCCAGAACCCTGACTTTCCAGCCACAGTTTCCTCTTATCTACAATGCCAGTTACAGTATAAAGTTTAATGAGCTTTCAGACAGCTATTTAAAGAAAATTATATACAGTAAAGAATTTGAATTTTCTACTGGTGACGGCGTTCATGCTACAGCAACGATCAGCGAAGCAGGCAGCACTATAGTAGGCGGTTCGTTTACCACTTCCCCAATATTTGAAATTGATTTTGGTAAAAACATTTATAATGGTGAAATCGACGATGAATACAAGCTTACGCAGGCATTTAATGCGGTTAAAGTATACAAAGACGGGGAATCAATAGACGCAAACCAGATGGTTAAAAGCTGGGTTGCTTCTTATACAAAGATGCAATTGTCTTTTGCATACCCTCTAGAAGCTGATACTACCTACGAAGTAAGAATGAGAGAAGGTTTGCTTGATTTCGAAGATTTGACCATAACTCCTTTTGAGCCTTATATCTTCACTACTCTTTCAGAAATAACCACATCAATGATTACACCTTCAATGTCTGAAGATGCACCAATTACCACAAGTATTTCAATTTTGTTTTCTGACAACATCAACTGGGTAGCCAGCCTTTCTTCAGCCTTCAATCTTTTCGAAGGGAAAAACGAAATAGCTATCAGCAATTATAGCTACGATTCTGGGAACCATACTCTTATCATGGTTCCAGAAAACAAGCTGAATTACAATTCAAGCTATACAGTGCTTATAGCGCCAAATCTGCAAGACCCAATTACACATCAGAAAATTGCCAGTGGTTCCTTCAAATTTCATACAGAAACAGTGGCAGACATAAATGAATGGGAAGCAGGCACAACAATTTACACACCTATAGAGTTCAAAATCTCTGTTAGATTCCCTGTCGCGAGGTTACAAAACCTAAATATTGCCAAAAATGCTGTTAAGCTGAAAAAGGGAGATACAGCCATCGGTCAGATAACCCATAGCTGGACTTCTGAAGCTTCTTACCCCAACGTTCTTATATTAACTTACCTGCTGGAACCTTCTACAGAATACAAATTCACAATGTCGCCAGTCAGAGCATTTGACGGAAGAACCATTGCCCCATTCCCAGAAACAACAGTTATAACCTATGATGACATAACAGCAGAAGTAACGACACCAGCAACAACAGGAGCAGATGCCAATACTCCTATTGTTTTCACATTTTCAGACGATATTGCCTGGTCTGGTTCAGATTCCGACAAGCGATTATTCAGTTTTTACAGAGGCAACACCGATGTGACTTCGTCTTTAACTGAATTTACCTACGCAACAGATACAAAAACGCTGACAATTAACCCAGGAACCCTCTATTATAATGCTTCTTACACAATAAAGCTTGATGAAGGGCTTAAAAACAATATAACAAAACAAAGAGTCGCTTCAGTCTCTTTCTACTTTGAAACTCGTGACGAATCACATTTTACGGCCACAGCAGCATTGGCAGATGAAAGCAACATAGATGGTCTGGCTATTCTGATACCAACAATCAAAATTGATTTCAAACAGCCAGTAATGAACATAAGTCTGGCTGAAAAAGCCTTGGAATTCTATCGCGGCGACACCCTTATGACAGGCTACAAACGCAGATGGTCTCAAGATTTATCAAAATTGGATGTTTATTATACCGCTACCTTAATTCCTGATGCAGAACATACTTTGAAAATGGTTAATCCGATAAAAGATGCTCAGGGCAGAATAATCGAGCCTTTTGCAGATGTAGTTTTCAGAACTATGCCTAATATTACTCCGACACTTATTACACCATCAACTACTGGTGCAGAAATTGACACCGACTTGGTTTTGAAGTTTTCTAATTCAATTAGCTGGGAAGAAGCTGACGATGCCAGCAAAATTCAATTCAGAATCGGAATGCAGGATTTGCCAATCAGTTCTTACGTTTATTCGGAAGCCAACAGAACTCTTACTATTAAACCTGCTTCCCCACTGACTTACAACACAACATACAGTTTAAAAGTATTGGATGATTTAGTAAATGATGCAACACGTCAGGAAGTTGCAACTCTGACATTCACTTTCACAACAGCAGATTCTGCACATCAGAAGGCCAGCATAGAATTGTCCAACGATTCACTTGTAGGCTCAGAATCAATATTAAAGCCGACACTCATAATAGATTTCAAGAAAACCCTTATGAGTTCAGAACTAACAAAAGCCAAGAATACAATTAAAGTCTATAAAGGCGGCACTGAAATAACCACTCTTGCAAAGACATGGAAAGACGAATACAAAAAGCTGGAACTTACTTTCTCTGTGCCTCTAGACCATGGAGAAAGCTACAGAGTTGTAATGGAAGACAAAGTTAAAGATTATGAAGGAATCTTCATAGACCAGTTTGACCAGTTTACATTCTCGACTCTGAATAAGATTTCTGTTTCTTTGGTTTCACCAAATCCCTCAACAGATGCAGCAACATCTACTCCAATTATTATAGCTTTTTCTGACCACGTAGACTGGGACGATTCCTATAAAAGCTATTTTACTTTAAGAACGGGCAGCACTCAGATATTAATCAACTCCTTAGATTTTGACGAATGGAACAACAGCCTCACGATTAATCCTGCCTCTCCGCTGCTTTACAATACTTCTTATGAATTAATAGTTAAAGCAGGAATAAAGAACAACACAACCCTTCAAACAACCGCTGCTGCCTATTTTGAATTCAATACAGAAGAAGGAAATGGAACATCAGCAACCCTTACAATTAATGAACCTAACAGAGTTGATAATCTGTTTATAGTAACACCGACTTTCTTTGTGGATTTTGGCAAAGAAGTTCTTAGTAAAGACGAAGCAGAAGCAGCTATAAAACTTTATACAAGCAGCAATTCAGAGTTTTATTCCATCGTAAAAAAATGGGATAATACAAAAAGCAAGCTTACAATCACCTGTTCTAATATGCTAAGTGCCAAAACAACTTACAAACTTTTGATGAATTCAGGAGTAAGAGACAAGGAAGGCATAGAAATAGCTCCATTTACCGCTTTTACCTTTACCACAACAGATAATGGCAACGGCTCAGAAAACGACCCCTATCTGATTTTTACTGCAGCTCAGCTTGATAACATGCGTAAAAAGATGACTTCACATTACAAGTTAGAAAGAGATATTGATATTGCTACGTCTACATATATTTCTGAGAACAATACAGCAGATAAGGGCTGGCTCCCGATTGGAGACAGCAGAGAAAGTTTTGCTGGCGGATTTAACGGAAATGGTCACAGAATCACAGGTTTGTCTATAAACAGACCAGGTAAGGATTCTATGGGGCTTTTCGGCCAAATTTCAGATGCTACCATAGAGAATGTTTATATAGCTGACGGTTCCGTTATCGGGGAAGACTCCTGCGGCAGTATAATCGGCTATTCTTACCATAGCAATATAACAAACTGCTGCAATGAAAGCGTTAATATAAAGGGAAGAAGCTATGCCGGCGGAATCATAGGCAGTGTTTATTCCACAAATATTACCAAATGCAGAAACAGCGGTAATGTTGAAAGCAGCGATGATAAAGCAGGTGGAATTACAGGCTGGACAAAAGATATTTCAAAGTTAAACATCTGCAAAAACAGCGGTTCTGTAACAAGTCAGAAAAATCATGTAGGCGGAATCACCGGTTATAACAATGGCACACTGGAAAACTGCTTCAATGAAGGGAATATTACCGCCTACAGTTATGCTGGCGGAATCGCAGGCAGCAACAATGTTTCCGGCAAAATAGACAGATGTATTTCTATTGGCAATATCAGCGTAACTAATCTTGGGGAAAACTATTACGGCGGCATCTGCGGCTACACTGATGGCACTGCAACAATTTCCAACAATTTTATTACCGATTCAACATCTCTTAACGGCTTTACATGCAACTCCGCTGAACAGACAGTCGGCAACTACAACGATGGCTCAGACAAGAAAAAGAATTACTTTTTCAATTCTATTTCTGCTATAAATTCAGCGGTTTGTGCAGCTGCTAACTGGAGCGACTCTGAAGTCTGGAGCGGTCAGATCTGGCAACTCAGTAATTCTGCACTGCCCGCATTGATTGGTTTGCCCTAAGCCAAGCTTTGCTGTGGGACACTTCGTTGTGAGACGATTGCTATCGCAATCTGTGAGACGGCGACAGATGTCGCCTGTGAGAATTGTTATAATAGTTGGAATAGTTAGAATTGTGAGAAGAGTTGGAAGAGTTCAAGGTTGTAGAAGTCTACACATTTGTCATAAAAAGTATAGCGTATGGGCTTTAGCCCTGAAAGCTATACGTTTATGACAATGGGTAGACAGAAAAAAGGTTATAAAAAAACGCCTGATTACTCAGGCGTTTTATTTTGAATAATTCCAGTTTACTGAATCGGAACCAAAGCTACACGGAAACCTAAAAATTTATTGTCATTTACTGTTGGTGATAGTCCGAATCTGTGAGCTGATCTGCATTCATAAGGAGCACTATAATAGCTTCCACCTTTTACAACTCTATACTCGCCTGTTTCAGGACCTGTAGGATCATTCCATAGGTATCCTACTTCACCCTGATCACCATTATCATAATCATCAGCATACCAATCTCTAACCCATTCTGCAACATTGCCGTGCATGTCATATATGCCCCATTTATTGCTTTTTTTCTGACCTACAGGATGAGAAGTTGAATCAGAATTATTTATATACCAACCAACTTCATCAAGATTTTGACATTCAACATCGGCTGCTGTTGTTATATCTTTACCACTGTTGAGACTAGTGGTAGTGCCTGCCCTACAAGCATATTCCCATTGAGCTTCTGTTGGCAAATCAAAAGTGTAACCATTAGGTATAGAATTAGCAAATCTTGTATTCAGAAGATTACAGAAAGCTTTTGCATCTTCATAACTTACCGTATAAACTGGTTTTGAAGTATCTTGAGAATATTCTGAGGGATATTTACCCATTAAAGCTTTGTATTGAGCCTGAGTTACTTCGTATTTTCCTATATAAAAGCTCTTAGTTATTTTGACTTGATGA
>ONIU01000136.1 GCA_900317935.1 uncultured bacterium | reverse complement strand
TAAAGGAAAGTGAAACCGACCCCTGGCGCTATTTTAATATTCTTGATTCCGACGAAGTTCTAGCCAATATTTCCGGTGTCAGAGCCTCAGGAGCATCTAAGACGGAATATACTTTCAACATTTTCAGACTAGGCGTTCAGTTTGCTCTTGTAAATTTCAATGGCAACTCAGGAAATAAACTTCCGGAAACCTTTGTGAGCTCTCTTGTAGCTTCTTCAACTCCTTCTATTCATGTTAAAGATGGAAAATATGATGAAGATTTAACAATAAAAGGCATTTTGAAAGGTATTGGCCTGAATTCTATAAAACCAGCCAATTTAAGAGCCAGAATCACTTATCGTAACGATATGCAGGATGAAGCCCAGATAAAGGTGAATGGTGCTAAAGTTACTCAGACTAACAGAGCAGATAAGACAATTCCCGGCTATTCATATAGTCATTCTTTTTATGTTGAAAATGTTGTTAATCATTCTCTGATGAGCACGAATGGAGAATTTGAATTCACACTTAATCTGGAAGGGGTTGAAACCAGTAGTTTCCCGTCAGGTTTCCTGATTGAATTCTACAACAAGATTGATAATGCGAATATTCTGCCGTATATATATGCTGAATTTTACAGGATTAACCAGATAGAAGCAGTTAGTTTAGTTTTAAAATCTGAAGATAATAATATTGCCGATGAAGAAGAAAATCTTTTTTGTTTGAACCCGATTTTTACTGTAACTTCCAATTATAAGTTCAGTGATACTGATAAAAAGAAGATTGCTGATGCAATATCTGTTTCTAATGTTGATTCAGAAAAGGTTACAAAAACATGGAATGACCAGACTCTGACTATCAGCTTTGATGAGTCTCTGCAACCTAATACAGGTTACTCTATATCTATGTCTGAAGTTTCAGCCTTAGAAAATGCAGAAATAATGGCTTTTGATGCTTTTAACTTTACGACCGTTTATAATGAGTGCACTTATTTTGTTGTACATCAGCAGCAGAATATTGCTGACGATGAGTATACTCTATTTGAAGAAGAAAAAAAGGCAGCAAAAGAAAATGCTGAAGTTACACCAGAAGTAAAAACTTATAAAGGTTTTGACTCGCCTGATGTTCAGACAATAACTATTGCTTCTGGCTCAGAAAATAAAATTGTCTACAGCTATAACAGAAAGGTGTCAGATGTTATAATCCATAAAAGTCTAGGAATAGATACGGTTTCTGGCGAAGGTTCTTACAGATATGGTGCTACTGTAGTGGCTAGCTGTACTATGAAGAAAGACTTTGCTTTTGACAAATGGACCGACTCTGAGGGCAATGAAATCGCTGAAACATTTACAATGCCGGATACTAATGTAGAAATAACTGCCAATGCTGTAATAGATGGATATGCTGTAATTATAAATAAAGGCAAGGGTATTGCAGATGTTTCAGGTGATGGACTTCATGCTGATGGTTTAACTGTTACTGCTAGCTGTACAATGCTGGATGGATATGTGTTCGATAAATGGACAGATTCTGAAGGCAATGAAGTCTCTGAAACTTTTACAATGCCTGCAGGTAACGTTATTATGACGGCTAATGCTAAGGCTATAACATATGAAATTGTTTATAATCTGGCTGGTGGAAATCAAGAGGGGAATAACCCTACAAGATACACAGTAGAAACAGAAACTTTTTCTGTTGTGAATCCGACCAACCCTGATTATATTTTTACTGGCTGGACGGGCACCGGATTAGACTCGGCATCAACAACCCTGTCTATTGTTCAAGGCTCAACAGGAAACAGAGAATATACTGCAAACTGGGGCACAAAATATTATAACCTCACTATAAATAAGACTGCTGGAATAGATACAGTAACTGGTAATGGCCTGTATGAATATAATTCAGAAGTGACAGCAAGTTGTACTCTTTTGAACGGTTATGAATTTGATTCCTGGACAGGTGATTTTACTGCTGAAACTTTTACGATGCCGGCTAGTAATGCTACTATGACAGCAAATGCTAAGCCAATAATTTATAATATAACTTATGAGCCTAATGGTGGCAGCTTAGCATCAAATAATCCTAATAGTTATGATATTACATCGGCTACTATAACCTTGAATAACCCAACAAAAGCTGATTATGACTTTTTAGGTTGGGAAGGCACTAGCATTCCTGATGGAACCGCTTCTATGACTGTTACAATACCTCAAGGCTCTATTGGTGATAAAAACTATGTTGCTTCGTTCTCTCTAAAATACAATATATCTTATAATCTTCTTAATGGAACAGTTGCAGAAGCTAATCCTGAAACCTACAACTTTTTTACACCTACTATAACTTTGAATAACCCAACAAAAGATAGTTATGACTTTTTAGGTTGGGAAGGCACTAGCATTCCTGATGGAACTGCTTCTATGACTGTTACAATACCTCAAGGTTCAGAAGGACCAAGAAGTTATACTGCTTCTTTTACAGAAAAATTTGAAATAACTTATGATCTTAAAGATGGTTCCTTAGAAACAGATAATCCTCTGGCTTACAATAAATATACTGAGACTTTTACTTTGAATAACCCAACAAAAGAAGGCTATGACTTTATAGGCTGGGAAGGCACCGAAATACCTGAAGGAATGACTTTTTACGAAGTTAATATTTTAAAGGGCTCGACAGGGACAAGAAACTATACTGCTTCATATACTCAAAAATTTACAATAACCTATAATCTGAACAACGGTTCTATAATAAGACCTAATCCCAATTCTTATAATATATATACTGATGATTTTACGCTTCATAATCCTGTAAGACCTAATTATGCCTTCGCTGGCTGGACTGAAGGAACTGCGACTTATTCCAAAAGAATTGTAAAAATACCTCAGGGTTCTACGGGTAATAAAGTTTTTACTGCTAATTGGCATGAAAAATTAACCTTTACTTTACCTGGAGGAATACCACTTGTTGTAAACAAATGTCCTGCAGGAACTTTTACGATGGGTTCACCTGATGGAGAATTAGGCAAAGGTTCAAATGAATGGCCGCACAAGGTTACCCTTAGCAAAGATTTCTTTTTGGGTAAGTTCGAAGTAACCCAGGAACAATATCAAGCTGTTATGGAAAATAACCCATCATATTTTAGTTCTTTTGATGATTCTGCAACTAGACCAGTAGAAAACTTGAAGTGCAGTAAAGCTCTTGCTTTCTGTGCAAGTCTTACTGAATACTTGAAAAATAATGGCTCTATTTCTGATAATGATTACTTTGATTTGCCAACAGAAGCACAATGGGAATATGCCTGCAGAGCAGGAACAACCTCTGCTCTTAATAGTTGGAAAGAACTAACTTCAGAAACAGGTATTTGTAGAAATTTAGATGAATTAGCCTGGTATGATAAAAATTCAAATGATGAGACCCATTCTGTTGGACAAAAATTACCTAACAATTGGGAATTTTATGATATGCATGGCAATGTTCACGAATTTTGTAAAGATTTAAGACCTAATACTTATCCTGATTATGACCATGAAGATGTAACAGATCCCTATATTACCGTAGGTAATGAAAATGTTATTAGGGGTGGTTGTTTTATAACTGGTCAAAATGGTAATGCAAAAAGATGTCGTTCTGCTTCTAGACAGGGTATGTCTAAAGAAAGTGCAAATAAAACTACAGGTTTCCGAGTTATTTTTGTGAAAGAATAACTCTTTTTAGATATAAGATGTAAGATATAAGATATAAGATATAAGATGTAAGATATAAGATGTAAGATATAAGATATAAGATGTAAGATGTAAGATGTAAGACATAAGACATAAGATGTAAGATATAAGTTGTAAGAGATAAGAAATAAGAAATAAGAAGTAAGAGGATTGTTTAGTGCTCAAACTAACGAATAATTGCAATAATTAGCTTGCTTGTAAACTAACGATTATTTCAAATAACCATTGCTTTTTAATCTTCGATAAAACAATAAAAACAAAAGAGGCGACAGCCTCAAAAACCAACTACCACAACAACCGAAATAAGCAAAAAAATATAATTCTTCTTGGAACTATGCTATATTATACAGCTAAGTTTTATTTCGGAGAGTTATACTATGCTTAAGAGATGGATTTTTTTGCTTATTTCAGCGACGATTCTCGTCGCTCTCTATGGTTGTCACTGTGGTGGTCACGCACCATACATCAATCTTCCAGAAGAAGATGCGCAAATCGTCACTATTGAACGTGAAGTTGGCGAAAATGGCAGATTTGCTGATATTATATTCCCCTCTGGTGCGATAATTAAGTGCACATCTGACCACACAATGAAAAAAGGCACAAAAGTTAGTGTGACAGAAAGAAAAACAACTAACAATGCCGGTTTTGCTGATGAAACCCCGGCTTATATATATGATATAACGGCTAAATTGTTCACTGGAGACGCATTGAACGGAGTATTCTCTGTAAACACTCTTGAAAAACCTCTTTCAGTGACTCTTCCAAATAATAGCAATACAGGTTTGTGCTACCTTGGAACAAGAACTAGTGAAACCGACCCCTGGCGTTATGCTATTGCAACAGAAGGCGGCCAAGCAAATGCAAGATTTATAAGACTTTCATCCTCTACAATTAAAACTCCGACCTTTGAGCTTTACAGGTTGGGTATAGAGTTTGCTTTATTTGTTTTCAACAAGAGTGGAAATGAAGCAGAAGTTGATTCTGTTGAAATCTCCGCTGAAAAAGTTGCAAAAAAAGATGGCAAATATGCTGACAAGCTTATTGTTAAAATGGTTGTAGAAGGAGAAAACCTCAGCTATTTAAGTTCTGAAAACCTTGTTGCAAGAATTACTTATAGGACAAATACTCCTAAGGGCGCTGATTTAGATTTTATTTACAATAAGATAGACAGAGATGATAAAGCTGTTTCTGGCAAACAGGAACATTCTTTTGAAATCAATAACTTAATGCAGGGTATGATTGTTGGTAATAAAATGGATATAAGTTTCGTTCTTTATATTTACGACATCAGCTTAGAAGATTTTCCGACCACTTTCTTAATAGAATTCTATTCTGCAAGTTTTAACGAAAAAATTCTGCCATTCTGCTATACGCAGGTTTTCGATTTTGAAACCCAAGAACAGGGGAAGGATGTTTATACAATAACCTTAGAACTTAATGGCGGAATTCTTGATAAAACTACAATAGAATATACTGATGAAACAGAAAGTTTTGATCTTCCAACACCTACTAAAGAAGGTTATACTTTCCTTGGTTGGACCGGTTCAGAAACTACCGTTCCTCTAACACCTATAACCATAAAACAAGGTACAACTGGTGACAAAACTTTTACCGCCAATTGGAGCTTAATAGACTATAACATAACCTATAACAATGTTTCTGGTTGCACATTCGCTACTACTAACCCGACAAACTATAACATTGAATCTGATGAGATTACTCTTTCTAACCCGACAAGAGCCAATGACACCTTCATGGGTTGGACATACGAAGGTCAGACAACACCTCGGTTAGAAGTAAAAATACCAAAAGGTTCTACAGGCGATAAAGTCTTCAATGCTAACTGGGAAAACTACGCTGTTGTTAGCCTCAAGTCTGCTGCTACTGATTTCCCGATAGATGGTCAGATTCAATTGGAATTTGATAAGGATATTGCTTGGCAAGACTCTTTCAAGGATTGCATAACAATCACCCCAATTACACCAAACATACCAACCATAACCATCAACTCATGTTCTTACAGCAATAAGATACTAACGCTAACTCTTACAGAAAATCTCAAATATAGCTCTCAATATCAAATTGCTGTTGCTGGAATTGAAAATATTTGTGACAATAATATGACTTTCACGACTGTCGCTTGGGCTGTGACACCGCAAATTTCCAGCCAAACAAGCGATATAACTAAGGTTAATGGGGTTGACAGACTTGTTTTACAACCCACTTTCACTATTGATTATGGAAAGAAAGTGCTGAACCAGACAGCTGCTAAGAATAATATCAAATTTAATGATGCTGCTCTGCCTAATTCATGTAATATTGTTTTTGATGAAGATGGGAAAATTGCAACACTGACTTTTACAGCTAATCTTAATGTATTCTCAGATTACTCTCTTAGCTTAGAAGGGTTTGTCGATGATGACAATGCTAGTATAAACGCTCAAAATTTGAGTTTCAAGACTGTTCCACCTGAAGACATAACTGGTGAAGGCACTTCTAATAATCCTTACCTTATTTATACTCAGGCTCATCTTAACAAGCTTAGGGAAGATGCTTACTTACAGACAGGAAAATATTTCAAACAGATGGACAACATTGTTATGACTGGTAATTGGACTCCTATAGGTTCAAATTCTAATCCGTTCAATGGTTTTTATGACGGAAATAATCTAAAAATCACTGGTTTAACTATTCAAACAAACAATAATTATGTGGGTTTGTTTTCTTCAATAGGTTCTGATAACAAGTCTAAAATTGAAAATCTGAAACTAGAAAATGTTAATATAAATGGTGCAGAACATGTTGGCGCTTTGGCTGGTTATGTAAATAATGCAGATATTACCAATGTTCATGTTATAGGAGAAGAAATAAACGTCATAGGTAATAGTAGTTATATTGGCGGTTTGGCAGGGGATTGTAAAGCTGTTAATATTGCAAGTTGTTCTGTTGATTCACCTAACGGATTAGTAAATGGCGGAAATTCAGGATCAAGTGTTGGAGGTTTAATTGGTTTAACTTATAACGGTGATGAGAATAGCACTATCTCTGAATCTTATGCATCTATAACAGTTCAAGGGAATAGTCAGGTTGGAGGTTTGGTTGGTTATTTGGATAGTAGTTCTATTGAAAACTCTTATTCTGATTCAACTTTAATTGTTGTTGGGAATAGTCCAAGTGAAATAGGTGGTCTTGTTGGTAGGATGAGTAAAAATGATTCTTCTTTTAATAATTGTTATGCTAAGGTAGCCTATGGTTCAGGGTCAGTAAGTTATGGTAATTGTCTTGTTGGCTATGTGATAGAAGATGCACAAAATCTTTTTGTAGATAGTAAGAATAACTTTGCTTGGCGAGCGGAACTTACTGATATTAATAGTACAAAAATTCTGTATAAACATGGTGAAACTGTTAGTCCAGAAGATGGGAAAGACTCTGATAGAAACAACTATTTCTCCAATGGCTACCCCTCTTCAGATTTAACTGGAGCCAATTGGGTGGCTTGGGACCCTGATGTATGGGATAACCCAACTCCTGGCAATTACCCCAAACTCAAGTGGCAGTCAGGAAACTGAGATTTGAAAACAGAAAACTGAGAACTGAGAATTAAAAGACCCCTTTCGTCGCTTTCAGCGACACTTCCCCCACTTTCTCATTTGTCATAAAGAGTATAGCGTATGGGCTTTAGCTCTGAAAGCTATACGATTATGACAATGTGTAGACAACAAAAAAAGTAATTCTAATTTTATAGCTGATTTCGAGTTTTTAGACAGCCTCCTTCGTGGGGGCAGATCTTCTTTTATTTAACCCTTCTAACCATTATAACTTTTCTCACAATTTCAACAATTCTAACAATATATAACAATATCCCACAGGCAACGTCTGTTGCCGTCCCACAACTAAGTGTCCCACAGCAAAGCGTCTCACACTATGCTTGCATAGAACAATAAAAATAATAACTACTAATTACAATAAAAACTTAAATATAAAGCTAAACATATTCCAAACTATTGTCGAAGAAAAAGATATGACTGACGCTATCATTCAGAATGACTGAGTGGGAGACTGTCTATCACTCTATACACATAAGGAAGAATGAGGATTTATGAAAATCTCGACTTCAAGGTTTGGAACAATTGATGTAAGCGATGAAGAAATCGTCCGCTTTGAAGAAGGCTTGTTAGGTTTTGGCGATTATCACAGGTATGTGATTCTGAACGCCTCTGAACAGAACAGTCCGTTCAGATGGTTACAATGCTTAGATGACGGTAATCTTGCATTCGTTATTATTGAACCTCTGAATTTTATGTTTGAGTATGACATTGAGGTTTCTGATTCTGATCAGGAATTTATCGGTCTTACCAGAGGTGAGGATGCAATTCTTTATGCAATTGTTTCTATTCCGGCAAATCCTCAGAACATGACAGCGAATTTACAAGGACCGCTGCTTATAAATGTAGTTAACCGCAAGGGAAGACAGATTATATCCAGCAATCCTAAACATCAGATAAAAACGAAGATATTGGACGAAATGCAGATTCGGGCTAGAAAGCTTCAGGAGCTGAATAAGTCTTTGAACCCTAAGGAAAAGGGGGAATAAAGCCTCATGCTCGTATTGACCCGAAAGATTAACGAAAAGATTGTAATTGGCGATGATATCGAGATTGTTTTGGTTGATATAACCAAAGATCAGGTAAAAATCGGTATAAACGCTCCTAGAAACGTTAAGGTACATCGTTGGGAAGTTTACGAAGAAATCCAGAAAGAAAATAGAGAAGCGGCTCAAATGCCAAGTCTGGACCCACTTGCAAACTTACCAATGGATTTCTTAAAAAATTTAGGAAAAAAAGATATTGTGGTAAAAAAACGCAAAAAGTAGAGCTTTTTGTAGATTTTTACTAAAAATTGGTCATATCTGTCGGAAATCAGATTAAGAGTAGAGATTATTACTTTCCGATAGAAAAGATATACGGGGGATAAGGCGATTAAGCTTAGAAGGATTCAACATCCCCTAACATAATTCATGGAGGCAAACCAATGAGTCTACGTATTAACTCTAATGTTACTGCAATGACCGCTCATGGTAATCTGGTAACTAACGATTCCAGATTGTCTACTTCAATTGAAAAGCTGTCATCAGGGCTTAGAATCAATCGTGCCGCAGACGATGCTGCTGGTCTTACCATTTCAGAAAAATTAAAGACCCAGATCCGCGGTATAGCTCGTGCACAACAGAATGTTCAGGATGGTATCAGTCTCATCCAGACAGCAGAAGGTGCACTTAATGAAACACACGCTATGTTACAGCGTATGCGTGAACTGGCCATTCAGTCAGGCAACGACACACTCACTACTACTGACCGTCTCGAAATCCAAAAAGAAATCGCTCAGCTCAAGGAAGATATTGATCGTATTGCTAACGATACTGAATACAATACTAAGAAGCTCCTTGACGGCACTGGAACCGCTGCTATTTCAACCAGCGACCCAGCTAATCTTACTGGTATCGCTTGCGGTACTGTACTAACATTTTCAGACTTTTCCGTAACCGTTATGGTTAAACAGGAAGTTATTCCTGGCATTGGTTACAAAAGCTATGACGGTGTTGCTGAAGTTCAGCGCTCAGCTATTTTCACAACTGTAGACGGTAATATAGCTAGCTCTTCTACTACACTTCAGTCTATTGCGAACTTTTATGATGCAGAAGGCAATTTCATTCTTGACCTTCCACAAACTCTTTATCTCCAAGGCGACAATCATCAGGGCACTTGCACTGTAAGTAAAGACCTCACTCTTGCTCAGTTAACTGAACGCATTGAAGCTATGGCTACTGCTGACCAACTCGACAAAGGTTTGCACTTTGAAGGTTCTACTGCAAAATTAGAACTTTCTGGTGACAACAATGGTCAGATTACTGTTGTTTCTGGGCGCACTGGTGAAGTAGGCAGAATCAACTTCACTGGCAGTGAAGATTTGGTTAAGGCTCTCGGTTTTGAAGACGTAATCAAAGCAGAAGACCCTGTTTATTCTGTTGCTGTTACTAACCTTGGTGTTGAATATGGCGCTCGTAAGACATTGACTACTCAGGTTGCTGGTAATCGTGCTTCCGGTCTTATCGAAGGCATTGATCTTTTCTATGAACCACCGCAGTCTGCAAAAGTCACCACTAAAGAATCTTATGTTGGCGTTACTATAAAAAACCAGATTACTTTTGATGTAAATGATTCTGTAGATACTGCTTTTGGCGGTCTTGGAACTGCTGGTGTAACAATTACTGTTCCAGAAGGTGATTACAGTATGGAACAGATAGCAGAAATGGTTAACGCTCAGATTATTGATGCTTATGGTGGAAATACTCCTTTAATAAGCTGCTCAATCAATGACCACTATGCAATTCAGTTCACTTCTACAAATACCGGTTCTGCTGGTTGGGTAAGCATCATGAATACTACTCCTGCTGGAACAAATGAACTTGGTATTACTAATGGTACTTATCATGGTACTGGCGGCGGTTCTGCCTATTATGTTGCAGATTTGGCCAATAACGGTTTGATTCAGGACTGGAATTATACTGGTGGTAATGATGTTCAGTTCACTATAAATGATATGCATGGCAATACTGTTGATATAACTCTTGACCAGGATTACTCCCTATTAACTGCTCAGGATATTGCTAATGATATCAACGCTCAGATTGGTTCAAATACTGTAAATGCAGGCGGAAACCCAGCCTCAATGTCTGTTAAAGCAGAAGTAATTAACGGTGTTCTTTCATTCCGCTCTACTGAAACTGGTTATAACTCTGGTTTTGAACTTGTAGATACTGCTAATTTAAATAAACTTCAGATGAGTGCTGGTCAGTACTACAATGGTGTTGACGGTAACGTAGCAAATCAAGACTTTGCTTACACTCAGTCTGCTTCAAGCTTTGGTTACACTGTTGCTGGAACCTCTCCAGACGACGACCTTGTTTTCACAATTGCAGACCTTGATGGCACTGCAATGCAGATAACTATTCCTGCTAATGCCGCAGGTTATGAAATTGATCCAGTTACAGGAGGCTTAAATGGTGCTGTTAGCAGTGGCGATTCCTTTGTTCCTGCTACTGAAATTGTTGCAGAAATTAACAAACAAGCCAATGCGGCGAGCTGCAAAATACACGCAGAATTCGATACATTGAGCAAAAAGATCAAAATAGTTTCTGATGTTACTGGTAAAGAAGGTAAGATTGTTATTACAGATAACAGCGAACCACCAAGTCAGAACAATCTTAGAACTGTTTTTGATGTTGAACAGGCTACTTACATGAATGGTATCGGTCAGACTGCATACACAATGCACGTAAAAGATACTTCAATCACTTTCCAGATTGGTCCAAACGAAGGTGCTACTGCAACTTGCAATATCACTAGAATGGACGTTAGAGCTCTTGGAATTGAAGATCTTGACCTCACTACCAGAGAATCTGCCAATCGTGCAATAGGTATTGTAGATAATGCTTTGCAGATTGTTTCTTCTGAACGTGCTAAACTTGGTGCCATTCAGAACAGAATGGAATACACCAGCAATTCTCTTGCTGTAGCCAGTGAAAATATGACCAACGCACAGTCTCGTATTGCTGACGTTGATATGGCTTCAGAAGTTATCGAAATGACTTCTGCCCAGATCTTGCAGCAGGCAAGCAATGCTATGGTTGCTCAGGCTAATACTGCAGCACAGACTGTTCTCCAACTGTTGAGATAACAGTAATTTAATTGAACTCATTATCAGCCGAATTGATCGTTAGCTTTTCGGTTTGACTCAAAAATTTAGGTTTGCATCCAGCCACCCGAGTAGGGTGGCATTTTTTTTGCCTAAAAAATGGCGCGGACAGTTGCTTGCTCAACCTTATTCTCCTTCGCGGTATCTTTATTAAAAGAGATAAGAGAGCGGGGCTTAGAGATAAGGGAAATGTTTTTAAAGCCTCCACTGAATATGATAAACAAAGAACAAGATATTTTAAACGATTTGGCTTACAGGTTATAAGATTTACCAACTTAGATATTAAAGATAATTTTGATGGAGTATG
>ONIU01000137.1 GCA_900317935.1 uncultured bacterium | reverse complement strand
AACTATAATTTCAAATAATAGTATAAGTTTTTTAACAAGCTTTGAATTCATAATCTTTGAAAGTTTCATAGGTTAACTCCTGCAATAGTGTAATTATAACAGAAATATTTTATTATTGTTAAATGGTAGCAAATACAGAGAAAGTTTAATCACTAAGCTAACCACGAAAAAGTCTTCTAACGAGGATAAACTCTCTAACGAGGACAAGCCCAAAAGGCGAAGGCAAGAGGAAAAACCTAGAAGCCAGGCCAAAAGCCGAAGCTAGCCACAAAAAAGATTGAAAGTTTCCGAAAAGGAAAATTGCGATTCAACCAAAACTTAGCTAATAAACCGCCTCTGAAGCAATTCAGAGGCGGTTTTATTTTAGCTACTCCCCAAGATGCTCCCCCAGAATTTTGAAAAAATTGCTGGGGGAGCTGTCACGAAGTGACTGAGGGGGTCTTAAAAAATAACTTTGTTTAGGTTCAAAATGATGGATAACAGATTAACCATTACTGAAAACAGACAGTTTTATTACTGTTAAATATTTATATTATCTTCAAAAAGTTTTAAAAGATAATCTGGACCCTCTGTCCAAAGACGGGTTTCATAATTAAATAGCTGATTATAAATTTTGGATTTTGCAAAAATACTGAAAGCTTCATCAAAAGAAACCTTATGCTTTTCAGAATATTTCTCTAATAATTTTTGCATAACAAGAACCGAACATGATTCTCTTTGATTATCTGTAATAGAATTTTCTTCAAAACCCGTATTTTTCACTTTTTATAAACTCCAAAATAGATATTGCTTTTTCCGTTTTAAAACAGAATTGGTTTTCTAGTCTATTCGGCAATAATGTTTCTATAGCTATTCTATCAGCCGTTTCGGTTCCGGGTTCTCCAAAAGCTCCAGCAATGTATAACTGTAATGTTGCAGCAGTTCTGTCGTTAGCTATTTTTCCAATAATTATATCGTATTTTTTATATTCATCAAATAATTCTGGAAAAAGGTTACTGTCTCTGTTTCCAGCGATAAAATGCAGCCATTCTTTAGTTGCAGAATCAAATTTTTTTATTTTTAAATTGTTGGTAGCTTTTGTTCTAAAAGTTGAAATATAACCAAAATCAATATTAGAAGAAATCAGGTTTCTGGAAATAGCTCTGTTTACTGTTATTTTTATAAAGTTTTTAGCTTGATTTAGAGATGAAGTCAGATAAAATCCTTTTCCAAAATCTTTACCAGGTAAACATAATGATAAATCTATGTTTTTAACTTCGATATAACTGCTATGGTATAGATGCATACCTTCTTTTATATCAAGCACTTATAGAAACCCCTTTTTCTCTTAATATATTTTCTAAATCACTTAAAACGGTATTGTAACCATTTAGATGTAAATAGTCATAAGACTCAGAAATATATTTGAAGAGACCATATTCATTAAATAATTGTATACACTCCTCGGGATTTTTATTCCAACTTTTTTGAGCCATTCTAAAAACCCAGCATTTCATGTTATCAATATCTTTTTGCTTATTTGTCATAAATATATTCTCTTACTATGTTTGTTATTACTTAATTTTAACATAAATAACATAAAAGATAATATAGTTAATTGCTTAATATATTACTCAACTTTCCCACTTTAAGATTCAACAAAACCTAGCTAACAAACCGCATCTGAATTGCTTCAGAGGCGGTTTTGTTTTAGCTTAATTCTCCTATTGACTTTTTTCAGCAAAATAGTTATTTTTATATTAAACAATTAAATGATTATTTAATTGTTTAATGTTTTAATCATAGGAGGGTTGAAAATTGAAAAAGACGTATAAAATAGATGTAGACTGCGCTAATTGTGCAAATAAAATGGAAGAAGCAGCAAAAAATACTACTGGTGTAAAATCAGCTAACGTTAATTTCATGACTCTAAAGATGACTGTAGATTACGAAGATAATCAGGATATCAAAAGTATAATTCAAGAAATTAGAGATAAATGCAAAAAAATAGACGATGAATGCGAAGTCTATTTTTAATAAAGAATAACTATGGCTGAATTGATAACAAAAATACTTCTCTCTATAATCTCCGTAGCTTCTTTTGTATTCATAATTCTATCAAATAGAAGCCAAAGCGAAATAACAAAAAAGCAGAAAACAATGATTTTAAAAATCTTTGTTTCTTCTTTGATAATGCTGATTTTGGAATTCTTTAACGCAGAATCGTTTAACCGACTTAACTATTACTTTTCTTCCCCTATAGGCCGTTGGATAAGATTTGCATTATATCTCACCTGCTATTTAATAATTGGTGGAGACATTTTGAAAAAGGCTATCAAGGGAATAAATAACAGACAGGTTTTTGATGAAAACTTTCTAATGGCTGTTGCTACCCTTGGTGCTATGTCGTTGGCTATATATCAGAACGGAGAATATTTGGAAGCCATAGCTGTAATGCTGTTTTATCAGATTGGTGAATTATTTCAGAGTTACGCTGTTGGAAAGAGCAGACGAAGTATCAGTCAGCTTATGGATATCAGACCAGATTATGCGAATATTTTAATTGATGGAAAAATGGAACAGGTTTCACCGGACGAAGTTGAAATTGGCAGTATTATAGAAGTTAGACCAGGTGAAAAGGTGCCTATAGACGGCGTTGTGGTTGGTGGAATTTCAAACATCAATACAAGTGCATTAACAGGAGAAAGCTTACCTAAGGAAATTAAATCAGGTGAAGAAATTCTTAGCGGTTCTATCAATCTTACAGGTTTATTAAAAATCAAGACTACAAAAGATTTTAGTGATTCCACAGTGGCTAAAATTTTAGATCTGGTGGAAAATGCAAGCTCAAGAAAATCAAAATCAGAGCATTTTATTTCTCGTTTTGCAGCAATATATACGCCTGTTGTCTGTTATCTAGCACTAGCCTTAGCTGTATTGCCACCATTATTTAAAATTTTTATTATAGGTCAGTCTGGGGAATGGGGAGTCTGGCTTTATAGAGCACTTACTTTTCTTGTAATAAGCTGTCCTTGTGCTCTTGTTGTAAGTATTCCGTTGAGCTTTTTCGCAGGCTTAGGTGGTGCCAGCAAAGAAGGAATTTTGATAAAAGGTTCAAATTATCTTGAAGCTCTTTCAAATGCAGGCTCTGTTGTCTTCGACAAAACAGGAACTCTTACGAAAGGTGTTTTCCAAGTAAACGAAATCCATCATAATAAACTTGATAAAGATAAAATTATAGAATATGCGGCACACGCTGAAATGGCTTCCTTACACCCCGTCAGCAAAAGTTTGAAAGCTGCTTATGGTAAAGATATTGATTCTGAAAGAGTTACAGATATTAAAGAATTGAGCGGAAACGGTGTTATCGCCAAAGTTGATGGAAAAAGTATAGCTGTAGGAAATGAAAAATTAATGAATTTGCTAGGCCTTGAGTCTATAAAGTGTCATAGTCTTGGAACTGTAATTCATATGGCTGTTGATGGAGGTTATGCTGGTCATATTTTAATTTCTGATATTATAAAACCATCTGCAAGTGCCTCTGTGGTTGCATTAAAAAATACAAATATAGATAAGGTTGTTATGCTTACTGGTGATGGAAAAGAAATTGCGGAGTCGGTTGCCAATTCCATAGGTATAAAAGAAACTTATGCTGAACTGTTGCCACAAGGCAAGGTTGAAAAAGTTGAGGAGTTGTTGAAATCTATGCCGCGTAAATCAAAATTAGTCTTTGTTGGCGATGGAATAAATGATGCCCCAGTTTTGTCTAGAGCCGATATAGGTATAGCAATGGGAGGAATAGGTTCTGATGCTGCGATTGAAGCTGCTGATGTGGTGCTTTTAGATGACGACCCTCTTAAAATAGCAAAGGCTATAAAGATTTCAAAGAAGTGTCTGAATATAGTTTATCAGAATATTTTCTTTTCTATAGGAATAAAAGTGCTTTGTTTGATTTTGGGTGCGTTGGGAATAGCTTCTATGTGGGCTGCGATTTTCGCAGATGTTGGCGTTATGATTCTCGCTGTGTTAAATGCTATAAGAGCGATGTTTGTCAGCGATTTGTAGATAGGTCATGTTGAAGTAAAATACAGGTCTGTGATATATTAAGCGGAAAAGGAGGTCGAACTTATGACAATAAATCAGCTACCACATGATCATGGTCAAAAAGAAAATGAAGAAAAGTTCGACCACATGCCGAGTTTAGAACAATTTCAGATTGTTTCAGAAGTTTTTAAAAATATTAATGATGTAAACAGATTAAAAATTTTTTGGATTCTTTGTCATTGTGAAGAATGTGTAATTAATATTTCTGCACTGGTAAATATGAGTAGTCCGGCTATTTCACATCATCTTAAGCAGTTAAAATATAGTGGATTAATCACTAGCCGACGTGTTGGTAAGGAAGTTTATTACAAAGCAGCCGATACAAATCTGGTTAACCATCTTCACAAGATAATCGAAGAATTGGCAGAGGTTTCCTGCCCTAATTAGAGTAATAACAAAACAAATCGCATTTCACATTAATAAAACTATATTTAAAGTAGTTATTGTTTTGGGTTTTTAGAAGCTTACTCTGATATAATAAACACCAATATTAAATCTTAGTTCAAAATATCATCTTTTATAGAGATTGTCCGAAAAATTAAAATCTGCTGAAAAAGTGTTTATTTATAGCCTATACATTGTCATAAACGTATAGCTTTCAGGGCTAAAGCCCATACGCTATCCTTATTATGACAAATGTATAGCCAATAAGCATAATCTAATTATGGAGTCAAAACCTAGTTTTCGGACAGCCTCTGGAAGGCACTACAAAAAAACAACATATTTTGTAAACATCGATTACAAAAAGAAAAAGTTTACGTTTGCCCTGCGTTTTGCAACTTGAATCTTGTTACTTGCGTCTTGTAACTATATAATAAAGAAAATACTTAAACAAATAACGGTGAAGAGAATGATTAAAAAGCTAGTTTTGTTGGTTTGTTTCTTTGTTCTTATTACAGGAATTTCCTTTGCTACTAGAATTTCAAGGGAAGAAAAAACCTGCCCTTTATGCGGAACAAAATTTATGGCTGCTATTGTGTGGTCTACTAATAACTTTGGCGGAACAGATCACGATTTATGTCCTCATGCTATGGGTTCATCTCCTCTATCTTCCTATATATGGGGCTGTCCTTACTGTAATTTCTGTGGATTTTCTGATGATTTCAGCAAAAGCTATACAGATGAAGAAAAAAATAAAATATTAAATTGGTTAAAAGAGAATTATCCTCCTACCATCGAAAAACCTGATCAAGATGCATCTAAAAAGAAATCAGATGAAGAAGAATTTGAAGAACAAGCTTATAGACGCAGTAATTTGAAGTATGATTCCCTTCCTTCTTATAAACGCTATGAAATAGCCGCAGAACTGGCAAAATTGGCCAATGAATCTAATTACGAAATAGGAAAGCTTTATTTAAGATCTGCTTGGTGTGCAAGAGCTAATACTACTATAGCTGAAGATAACAAAGATTCTGATAATTATGAAATATCTAGGTTAATAGATTCAAGAAATTCTATTATTGATGAAGAAGCTATGAATATAGAAAAAAATCTTGATAGATCTGAATTGGTTGGTTTCACTATGGCTGATTTCTACATAAAGATTGCTAATAATATTGAAAAACGAGAGATATCCGATGAAAAAGAGAAATTAAGCTGTTATTGTGCTTTGGCTGCTCAATTACGTAGTTCTGGTGAAAATACAAAAGCAGAAATATTCATGAAAAAAGCTGAACAATGCAAAGATTCTGATAAAGTATCTGGTTTATTTAAAGGTCTTAGAAACTCAATAAAAATAGAAAGAAAATATCAAAGTAAAGTTATTGAATATTTATCTGCTTCTTTAAACGATGACTTAGACCCAAACCAACAACTAGAAGTCACGCTTTTATTAGGTGAAATGAATAGAAGATTAGAAAAATATGATGAAGCAAAAAAATATTATTCTAAATTGTTAGAGAAACCAGAATCTCTTCCAGAGCAGTTTATGAGAACTGTTAAGTTCGCAACAGAAGCAATGGGTATCAAAGACAATAAGCAGCAGGAAGCTTTCGATAAAATAGAAGAAAACCGAATTTATTCCTATTTAAAAAAATTGAGCAGTCCTCATGCAGGCAGAGAAGCAGCTATGGTTTTGCATCTTTCGCAACGAAGAGATATTATTTACCCCAAATTGGTAGAAATCATCAATAAAGCAATAAAAGAAGGTCCTGATACTTCAAAAATAATAAAAAAAGATGGAATGACCATGTTAGTAGATGAAGAAGCTGGACGGGTTATTATTATGGGTGATGAACCAAATAAGCTCCCAAACGTTACTTTAGAACATGCTATAATGGCGATGTCTGATGAAACAGAAGAAGCCGCAAAATTTTTATATGATTTATTAGATAAGGATTTAGAAGAAAGAGATATATTAAGAAATTTAAAGCACATAGCCCAATATCTACCTTCAGAAAAATTTATCCAAAGATTTAACAATGCTACTTCTAGCTATGAAATACAAGAATATGCAGAATTCTTGAAAATAATAGGAGATAAACCATCTTTTGAAGCTTTAATGGCTAAAGCAGAAAAAGTTTTAAACGATGAAGGCTTAAAGAATTTAGTTCTTAAAGAATACCCCGAAAAAAATAGAGAAGCCTGTTATTCTATTGTAGAATCTCTTGCATTTTTTAGAGGGAAAAGAACAGTAGATTTTCTTGTAAATCTTTGTGAAAGAATCAAAAATGTTTATAAAGAAATAAAGGAAAAACATATAGATAAAAATATTCATTGCAGTGAATTATTAGATTTATATAAAAAGGCTGGCTGTTCTTTAGAAATAATGTTTTTTAGACATTTTGGATTTGATTGGGTTCCTAATAGAAAATTAGAACCTAAAAAACTTGAACAATTAACTAATTCAGTAAAATTTGTTGAAGAACCTTTAATTGCTTTTAAAGAATGGTATGCAAAGCATGGAAATGAAAACTATAAGAATATAATTTACGAAGGCTTTAAAAAATATGGTTATGATATATTACCGGTTTCTGATCCTAAAAAATTATATTTATTGGTTGAAGGATTTGAAGATGGATTTGATGCCGCTAGGGTTCAATGTTATAAGGAACTTGTCCGTAGGACAGGAATAAAGAAAAGACCTGATGCAGGTTTAGAACATGATTTTCTTAGAGGCGATGATAGACAAATCCTGATAAGTTTTTACACAAAATGGCTTGATGAAAACATATCTAAGCTTGTATACGATGAAAAGGCTATGAAATTTATCATTAAGAAGTAGTTTGTTTGCAAAGCTTAGTTTTTGCCTGTCAAAAAAAATATTTTAAAAAAAAGTTGTTGACTTTAGAAATTAGTTTGTGATATATTAACTCTCCTCTCAAGGGGAGCTAAGATCTTTGAAAAACGAATCGCAAATCCGAAAAACCTTAAACTTTGAAGCGTAGCGATACGT
>ONIU01000134.1 GCA_900317935.1 uncultured bacterium | reverse complement strand
ATACACTAGATGGTTTCGATGACGCCTGGGCTAAGAACAAAATCGAAGAAAACAAATTCGGTATTTACGCTTCTAAAAAGAATGATAAAGCCTCTGGTTATCTATATTTAGACTACGGGAAAGTAGATAACGAACTAAACCGCAATTTAACCAATCTAGATCTTTCTACAAATGTTAAATACAAGTGTGATTTGTTTGAATTTGGCGGTGAATACAAGCTTATACCAAAGAATCAGAAGAACAAATCCTGGAAAGTTTACCCTTATGTAAATCTTCAATTCTCAAGATACAAACAGGATGGTTATCACGAAAACGGTGGTGGAATCTTTAATCAGGTAGTTCAAGGCAAAACCAACAATTATGCCGCTGGTCAGCTTGGGCTGGAATTTAACTTCAGAAATGAAAAAGAAAACTACGTTTTAAGACTTGCCGGTAAGCGAGCTTTTTCAGGTGCAGATCCAAAGCTTACTTTCAGCTTTGAAGGCGATATGGCGAACAAATACGAACTTGATAACGAACAGGATAAAAACAATCTGTTAGTCTCATTCAAAGGCGAAAGAAAAATCTCGACTAATACTTTGCTTTCAGCCGACTTCTCTATGCAGCGCGGCTCTCACGACCGAGATATGAAAGCTTCTGTTTCCTTCTGGAAGAAATTCTAAGACCCCTTTATGACTACGCAAAGCTGACGCTTTGCTCCCCCTTCAGTCTCGCTATCGCTCGCCAGCTTCCCCGCAAAGCGGGGCAGCATCTTCTCGTTCTTCCGATGCTCCCCCGCATGCGGGGGAGCTGGCGCTGAAAGCGACTGAGGGGGGAGCATTGCAAAGCAATGCGTTGAGTGAAAGGGCTGCCGACGAAGCGACACCACCCTAAGATGCGCCCCCACGAATGGTGGGGGAGCTGCTGAACGAAGTGAAGCTGAAGGGGCTTAAAAGAAAACAACTTTTGAGTTATCCTGCTGTAAATCACAAGAAAACTGTTTCAAGAAAAAGCTTGACATTCAATGGGAAAAAAATAGAATAATAATCTTTTAATTCCATTATTTTTCTCAATTATTGATTTTAAACAGTTATAAATGTTAAAATTTCAAAAATTTTATATAGCGAGAATACAAAATGTATATAGACGAAGCAAACAAAATTCCTTATATTTTTGAAGCCTGGCAAAAACAGGTTGCTAATAGACCTAATGAAGTTTTCTTGGTTGATGTAGCTAATAACATTAAATTCACTTTGAAACAAAGCGATGAAATCTCAGGAAAAGTTTATGCATATTTAAAAGATAAAAAAATAGGCAAAGATGATTTTGTTCTAATAAATTTACCAAGAGGTGCTTCGACTATTCTTGCTATGATTGGTGTCTGGAAAGCCGGAGCTGCTTTTGTTGTAACCGAAGATACATTAGCTCCTGAACGCATTGAATATATTAAAAAAGATTGTTCATGTAAACTTACAATAGATAATGATGTCTGGGAACAGATTCTTGAATTTAAGCCATATTTGGGTTATGTAAAGTGCGATAATCATAATGCTGCTTTTGCTGTATATACATCAGGCTCAACAGGCACTCCAAAGGGTGTTTTGCATGAATTTGGCTGCTTAAAATTATTAGAATTATCTGCTAAATGGAATGAATCTTTTTTTGATGAACCTGTTGTAAATTATGGAATGTTTGCCCCCCTTAATTTTGTGGCTTCTGTCATGATTGTTGTTCTTCGCATTTATAAATTAACCCGTCTCTTTATTTTGCCTTATTCTATTATAAAAAATCCAGTTAAGCTACTTGATTGTTACAAAACTAATCAGATTTACTTTGGCTATTTACCACCTTCTTATATTAGAGTTCTTGGTGATAAAATTAAAGATTATATGAAATATGTCTCCACAGGTTCAGAACCAGCAAACGGTATTTATGTAGAAGGGGTAAAAATTGTAAATAATTACTCGATGTCAGAAGTTCCTACTTTAATATCTAATTTTGTTATTGACAAAAAATATGATGTCGTTCCAATAGGAAAGATTAACAATGGTATTCCCTTTTATTTAATTGATGAAGACGGAAACGAAATCAAAGATGATTCTATCGGCGAACTATGTTTTGCTGTTCCTTATACCAGAGGTTATATTAATCTGCCAGAGCAGACCAAAAAAGCTTTTATTGATGGAATTTATCATACAGGCGATTTAGCTCATCGATTGCCTGATGGCAATTACGTTCTAGACGGCCGTTCTAATGATATGATTAAGATTAATGGAAATCGTATCGAACCAGCCGAAATAGAAGCAGCATTTAAAAAGATTACTGGTGTTCATTGGTGTGCGGCAAAGGGAATTCAGGAAAAAAGGCGTTCATATGTCTGCCTTTATTACAACGAAAATATTGATTTTGATGAAGAAGCTACTAATAAAAAAATGCAGAACCTTCTTCCTTCTTATATGATTCCTGCTTATTATATGAAGATTAAAGACATTCCTTTAAAAGCCTCTGGAAAAATGGATAGAAAGTCTCTTCCAATTCCAGAAATTAATAATTTTAGAAACGAATATATTGCTCCAAGAGATGATTTAGAAAAAATTATATGTGAAGCTTTTGCAAAAGCATTGAATATTCAGTCAGATACAATCAGTATTAAAGATGATTTTTACAAACTTGGCGGTGACTCTATCGGCACTATGCTTGTAGTCACAAATTTAGACAGTATAAATTTAAGCGCTAAGGATATTTTTAAGTGCAAGACAATAGAAAAATTAGCTGATTTAGTTCGCGAAAGAAATATTAATCAAACAGAATCACTAGATAAACAGTTGGAAAACGAATTATTTGTTCCCCATAAACTAAATGCAATGCAGGTTAAAATCTTTGATTATCAGCTATACAAAGTTAATGGCACTATGTGGAATTTGCCCATTTACCATCGCTATGATAAATCTGTAAATGCTGAAAAACTTAAAAATGCTGTTTTAGAAGTTGTAAAAGCTCATCCAGCTCTCTCTTGCATTATAAAATTCAATAATAATAATGAGCTTGTATTTGAATATAAGCCTGAACTGAATCCTGAAATAGATATAAATTATTCTTCTGAAGAAGAAATGCGAGAAATAGAAAAAGAGCTTATTAAGCCTTTTAAGATGTTAAAATCACCATTATTTAGATGCTTTATTTTTGAAACAGAAAAAAATATATATTTGTTCTTTGATATGCATCATATAATTGGAGATGGAACAACAATTTCCGTTATTTTACGCGATTTAGAAAAAGCTTATTTTGATGAAAAACTAAATAATGATTATTATTTATTAGAATTAGCTAGAATAGAAAGAAATAAAGATAAATTACAGCCTAATAAAGAATATTTTGATAATACTTATTCTGGAATTGAATGGTATTCCATTCCAGAACCAGATTTTAAATCCAGAGACAGCTTAGAAAAGATTTGGAATGGTGAACTTTCAGTAACAGGAAAAGATGTTACTAAGGCAGAAAATAAATATCTTGTTACCAGAAATGCTATAGCTATTGCTGCTGGACTTTATGCTTTATCTAAATACTCTGAAAATACTGATGTTCTTACAAACTGGATATATAGTAATCGAACAACCAATGCCTCAGAAGATTATGTTGGACTTATGATAAAAACTCTTCCTGTTGGCATTCGTATGGATGAAATAAAGAATAATATTCATTTGTTAAATGCGGTAAAAGACCAGATTAACGAAGGTATTCAAAATTGCGACTACGATTATTTTACTGAATATGAATCGGTTTTCAATACAGATTGCATGGAAATAAACTATGTTGGGAATTTAGATTTTGATAGCTTTGGCAAAAGGCTAAAATACGATGAAATAAAATTGACACGAAATGATTCTAATGCTACAGCTAGGTTGGAAATTGAGCTTTGGGATGGTGTGGATGAAAATGTTAGTATAGAAGCTTTTTACTTAGCAAAAATCTATAAGGAAGAAAGCATAAATAGATTCATGAAATTATATTCAGACGCTTTTATCAAGTTGGTAAAAGGTGTAAAACTTTATGATTCTGATTATGAAATCGTAGAATTTAATGAAAATACTAGCAACGATGATATTAAGATTCTTAATGAAATATATATAGATGCTTTTTCTGAAAAAGAAAGAATATATACTCTTGATTATATTTTGCAAAAATGCCTGGAAAATGAAAAATTAAAAACCTATATTATGTATGATGATCCTTTAAAAACTGGTAAAAAACAGGTCGTTGCTTTTTGTAATTTTATAATGACTGATGACTTTATTTATGGCACCTATTTTGGAATAAAGAAAGAATTTAAATCTCGTTATTATGGAACTTATTTAATAGAATATATAATGGAAGATGTAAGAAAAGACAGGCATTTATTCTTTAATGCAGCAATGCTGGAAGATACTCCTGAAAACCAAGAAGAAAGAATGAAACGTAAAAAGTTCTATCATAGAATGGGTATTAATATTGCAAGATCTGGAATTATTTATAATGGAATAACTTACGATTTTTATTCTCTTAAAGAACTTACTCCAGAAGAACTAGACATGTATATAGAATTATTCTCTGGTGACTTCAGTACTTTTAAGTGAGTAGTAAGCAAAAGATACTAAATTAACTAATGTTAAAGAGGAGTATAAACAATGGATTACGAAATTTTAAATTACAATACAGATAAAGCTAAAATAACAGAAAATGACTTAAATGATGTAGAAAATATTTATCAAGAGTCTTTTCCTGAAAATGAGAAAGACATGACGATAAAAGAGTTCATTGCAAAGTCAGAAAAAGATAACAGATTACAATTGCTTATAATGTATGCTGACCCTTTAGAAAATGGTAAAAAAGAAGTAGTTGCTTTTGATTTGATAATCGTTGATAAAGAATTTGTTTACACAATCTTCCTTGGTTCAAAGAAGCAATATGGCATTAAAGGTTATGGAAGAAAATTAGGAACCTATGTCAGAGACGAGTTGACTGGAGATAGATATTTCTTCTTTATTGCTGAAAAAATAGAAGATACTGCTGAAAATAAAGAAGAAAGAAGAAAACGCAAACTCTTTTTCCATCGAAATAAATTGTTTGAAACAGGATGCGAAATTCATTTAGATGGAGTAAATTTTGAATTTTATTCAAAAGGTCAAATTCCTCATGAAGACTGTTTGCGGTTCAGTAAAATAGTGAAAGAAATATATTATAACTGAACTAGCGAGACTAAAAGGAAGCTTAAAAGAATACCTCTCCAATTCAACGCTGTAAGCCATTAGCCAACTTCGTAGAGCAGTTCTTTTTTTTGAGGAAAAAGTAATTCTGTGGTATTATAGATTTTGCTGGGAGGGGAAAACCTATGGAATTAGCAAAAGTTGGAACAGAGGTTTTTGTTCTATTATCTATCGGATTGATACTATCTATTCTTTTTCCACTTGCGATTGCGCTGATTTGGAAATTTAAGAAAAAAGAGCCTTTTTCAACAATACTTATCGGTGCTGCAATATTTTTACTTTTCGCATTGATTTTGGAAAAAACTATTCAGTCTTTGGTTATCTCTAAAAACTTTTCACTAGGTTTATTCCTGAGTTCTCATCCAATTCTACTGGCTTTTGTTTTCGGCTTGTTTCCTGGAATCTTCGAGGAAACAGGAAGATTATTAGCATTCAAGACTTTGTTAAAAAATCGAAAAAACAAAGAGACTGCTATTTCATACGGTATAGGTCATGGCTGTTTTGAAGCAATGGCGATTTTGGGGATGACTTATATTTCCTATATTTCCTTTGCTTGTATGATTAATTCAGGCACTTTTGTAAATATTATAAATCAGGTTAAAGAGAAGGCTCCAGATCAGGTTGGAGCTTATTATAATCTGGCTGATCAAATTGCAAAAACCTCAATATTCCTTGTAGGAGCATCAATTATAGAAAGAGTTTTGGCTATTTTGTTACAAATAGGCTTGTCAATTCTAGTTTTCTATGCCTGCAAGGATAAAAAGAAATTTTGGCTTTTCCCATTAGCAATAATTCTCCATACTTTAACCGATTTTACAGCTGCTCTAAATTCTGTTAAGGTTGCCAATTTTTCTATTTTGGAATTAGAAATAATAATTGCAATTTCCGCCACTATTACTTTCTGTAGCGCTTATTTTTTTCTGTATAAAAAAGATTCAGAAGTACAAGTTGAGAATTAAAGTATAGTAAAATAACTACCGAGGTATACATGACCAAATCGACAAAAGTAATAGTCATCGCAGCAGCAATAACAATGCTGTCATCTTTCCCTTTATATTCAGCCAGTATAGAAGAATTCCAGACAAAAGAATATTATGGCAGTGGTGGCTTAGAGTTAATAAATGCCGCAGAAGCCTATGCTAAAGGCTATACAGGAAAAGGCATAACAATAGGAATAACCGATCAACCTGTAAATCTTGAGCACGAGTCTTTTTCTAGTAAAACAGGCTCAAAATACATTGGTTCTTTTGAGTTAAATGGAATAGATTGGAAAACAAATAGTCATGGTTCACATGTCGGTGGTATTGCGGCAGGTTCAAAGAATGACAAATATATGCATGGAGTTGCTTTTGATGCAGATATTATAAGCACTTATTTTATGACAGATGATTATGATTTCTCTAAATACAATTCTTATTCTGAGATAAAGTGTATAAATAATTCATGGGGACCAGCTATTTCGGTTGATGATTACTTCGTTCCTGAAGATGTTGAGGATGGAATTATCTCTGAAAAAGTAATAGATAAGCTTGTTACACAGTTAAGAAATGATGGTGGATATGATTTATTTCCTCCTATTTTTGAGGCAGTTTCTAAAGATAAATTATTGATTTTTGCAAATGCAAATCAAGGTCAGCATGAAACAGATTTACTAGAATTTATGAATTGGTTAAATGGTAAATCTGTTAATAATTTAATATCTGTTACTGCTACTTTAAATTCTTATGGTGATAAAAAACATCTTGAAAGAAATTCTGATGGAAGTATTACTGGAGATTATTTAGTCGCACCTTTTACAAACCTTGCCAAATATTATGAAGATTCTATTATTTCAGCTCCTGGCTGGAATATATTGTCTTCAGATTCAATGGAAAAAGAAGGATATGTTTGTTTGAGTGGCACTTCCATGGCTACCCCATTTGTTACAGGTGGAGCAGCACTTGTTCAACAGGCTTTCCCTTACATGAATTCTAAACAGATTGGTGATGTACTTCTTTCAACAGCAAACTCGAATATAAAAACAGAAAATTCTTTTTGTGTAACATGCTATTCATTTCTAGTTGGTTATAATGATGATTTAACGCCTAAATATGATTATAGTATAAAAATTTTTTATTTTGACGGAAAAATTGATAGAAGTGATGCTCAAATAAAAAATGACATACTTTCATTTTTAAGTGATATACAAAATGAAGGAAATACTGGGAAAAAGGTCAAGGCATTCTTGATGTTGGTAAAGCTGTAAGCGGTCCAGGAGCATTAAATGCTAGAAGATTAGAAAAAGAAAATATTTCTGATAAATATCTGACTGATGGTCAGAAAACTGCAATGTATGAAATAGATACAAAAGGCTATGATTCTGTCTGGAGCAACGATATAAAAGAAATATTGGTTGGTAAACTTGCAGACGACAGTATTGAGGAAGATTTAAGAGAACGCTATAACTACTACAATGTAAATTGGCTTTCTAACGATAAAGCTGATAAATGGGCTAAACTTCTTACTAAAGCTTATGTGGATGAATTTAATAACAGAGTTGAGAAAAGCGGTCTTGAAGGGCTTCATGTTGGTTTATTAAAGTCTGGAAAAGGCATTTTGAAACTTGAAGGCAATAATACTTACAAAGGTGCAACTGTTGTTACTGATGGAGCTATTGCTGTCAATGGTTCTGTTGCTGGCGATGCTTACAGTGAAGACAAAGGCGTTATTTGCGGTAAGGGAAAAATCAACGGAACTTTGTATAATAACAATATTGCTATTGCTGGCGATAATGGCGAAGGCAATCTAAGTATGGGTGCCTTAGAAAGTAAAGGACAACTTATTTCATCAATAAATAATGGTGAAAGTTCAAAATTTGTTGTTGAAGGAAATGCAAATGTTGAGGGTTCAACAATCATTGTTGAAGGTTTGATGCCAGGTGAAAGTCATACAATACTTACTGCTGGCTCAATTACTGGTGAACTTGCTAATAATAAAGAAAATACTGAAGGAATATCTGGTTTTCTCAAGGAATACGCAAAAATAGAAAACAACGAAGTAAAGTATGTCTTTGATTTCAGCCCGAATTTTGAAGGTGTAAGTGCAAAACAGGCAAAAGCTTTTGATGCCATAAAGAGAATGTATTTCAAGCTTATGTCTGAATATGAACCAGAGCTTGAAAATGCTTCTGGCAGAGGTTCATATAGAGCTGCTACCACGCCTCAGCAGATGGCTCAGATACTGACTTTTATTAATCTTCCTGCGGCTCAGGCAGGCCCTGCTCTTAATGCCGTTACTTTAAATGCTGCTGCACAGAGTATGACTTTGGTTCAGCGTAATTCAATGACTGGGGATATTCTTTCGTCGCACTTTGCCGATAGGTTTTCTAAAGCCTCTCCTCAAGGAGAGGCTTTAGAACAGCCTTCTACCACCACTAGTAATAGCCATCAAGTGGGGGATATAAACAACTCCGCTTGGTTCAAATTTATCT
>ONIU01000353.1 GCA_900317935.1 uncultured bacterium | reverse complement strand
TATAGAATCAGGCATATCACCTTTAGCAAACATAATATCAATTGGGTATAAATGGTCAATAGAATTTCCAGTAACTCTTTCGGCTATAGGCTTCATTACGTTATTCATCAGTTTATCTGCAGCCCAATCTAACGTAGTAATATGTTCCAAAGTATTATCACCTGTGAGAACTCCTGTTCCTTCTAGAATTTTACTTACAATACCAACCAAATCAACCTTCGCAAAATCAAATTTATCTGCAAGGCTATCTGGAAGAAAGGAACCAAGTAAATTTATTTCTAAAGTAAACCATTTCATCGAATCCGGAAACTCAAAATGCAATGCTGTGTAACCATTACCGTCCAATAGACTTCTAACGTCTTTTCTAGTATTCCATGGAATATCTACACCAGGAATCTTATAATCAGTTTTTGGCGAAATCCTGAATGCGTGTTCTATTTTACCTTTTACAGTTACTTCATATTCCTTGGCACCCTTATCGGTCATATAATCAACCATTTCGTCAAGATCTTTTTTCTCACCACTATCTTCACCTTTTTTGAAAGATACATTTTGCAAATCGTCTTTTTTAAATTCAAATTCTGTTTTAAGTGAACTCATATCCAGTTCTTTATCAGTCCCAAGACTGCCACTCTGGTCAAGAGCACTGGATTTTTCTTTTACAGGAATTCTCACAGTGACAGCTATTTCATCTGCACCTGTTTTTTGCAAATCTATATTATTAATATCCTTCATTATTTTGCTCATAGCACGTTCAAGTGCAGCTTCAGCTAATGAAGTCGCATGCAGACCTCTGATGGACATGCTGGTTTCTCGCCCTTCATGAATTGTAGAGGACATAAACATAGTTGCAGCAAAAATAATTATGCCTAAAATGCCAATAACTATTATAAATGCACTACCGAATCTATTGTTTTTCTTCATATAAGACATAATTAAACTCCTCTACTCATATTTTATAGGAAAATCTTTATAAACTTCACGAATATTAATATTTGGCGGGACTTTTCCAGATTTTACCAAAGGCTCTTTTGACAAAGCTTCTTGGAGGTCTGATTCACTTGCATGCTTACCCAAAACAAGCAACCCCTGATAAGCATCTCTAACTATGCTTTTCAAATCCATACCGCCATATCCTGGAGGTAGTTTTGATACAGCATCAAAATATAATTTATAAGCCTGCTCCATTTTAATTTTGTCACCCGTTCTTTCATAAAGAGCACAAAGAGAACCCAGAGCATAAACTTTTAAAAAATCATTATCTTTAGCTTCTTCCAAAGCTTCCTTCAAAAACTCTTCAGCTTCTTGATATCTACCAGCCTCGAGAGCACCATTAGCCATACAAAGGTTATAATTATTCTCTGCAATATATTGCTTTCTAGCATCCCCTGTTAGGTTTAACGGAACAATGACTTCCTTTGCCCTTTTTTCTATTACCTTTGCGGCAGCTTGTAACTCATTTTGGGCTCTTTGTTCAGGAGTTCCCCCAAACCAATTAGAATTACTGCTAGGTGTTCCTGACTTAGGACCAGATTTTTTACCATCTTCTGTCTTAGTACCGAAATTGAAAACATTCTTGCGTTGAGTCAAAGTTTTCAATTTCTGTTGTGCTGCTTTTTTATCAGTCTTGCAAAGTGCTATCACCTTCCTGAACTTTTTTTAAAAAACTTTCCTTAGAAAAATTATTTTCGCCGCTCATAATGTACCCGAAAACTAAATATATTTTAACTATTATACAATAATTACGCAGATATCCTCAAGGTATAATACCTCACAAAAGGCAAAAAAGTTTTAACAACTTAACACATCACTCACCACCTACCACCTATCACTCACCACAATATTCTCAAAGATCTAAATCATTTAGTTGTTTATCCATTTTTTCTCGCTCATCTATTATCTTATTTAATTCCTTCTTGATGGCTTTCCCATCATAACCTGCCATAGAAGCAGCCTCTGCGACATTCGCTTTTTTACGAAGTTTATCGTAATCAACCTTTTCACCAGGTCTAGTATTCATTTCAGATAGATTTTTATTCAATTCATTTAAAGTCTGTTTCTCTGTCTTTTGTTTTGGTTTATTAGTTTCACCACAACCTGTTAGATAAATAATTCCGCATAAAACAAAAATATAATATAGTTTTTTCATATAAGCCTCACAGAAAAAATAAATTAATTAGAAAGCAACAATTAACTATTGTAATCTCTTTTCTAAAAACATATCTTTTTTTATTATACCATATCAAAGCTATTTGTTATTTTTCTAATAGAATGAGTAAAAGCTTGATAATATATTGAAAGAAAATAAGCAAATTAAACTGATTTTCTGAAAGGTTATATTATGAAAAGAATCTTATGTCTGGTCTTTATTTTTATCTTCATCACACTGACAATTTCTGTCAATGGGCAATCTTATTATGGAAGCAACGGGCAAAACATAGGAAGAGTAGACAGCGATGGCACCATACGTAATTTCAATGGCTCAAGTAT
>ONIU01000131.1 GCA_900317935.1 uncultured bacterium | reverse complement strand
AGAGTTAGAAGGGTTAAAAGAGGGACGCTTATGTCTCCATCTATGGTCTTGTATCTCAATTTTTGGTCTTATATCTTAAATCTTATATCTCCTAATGGTAAAAAAAAACGAAGAATTTCCGATAAGACTGACATGAATAAAATACTTAGAAAAATAGCATTATTTGCTTTGTTTTATATACTTTTATCTATAACACCTGGCTACTGCATTATTGGCCCAACTCTCATGCTTGACCACCAGGAAAGACACGAAAAAGAGTTTACTTTTGGCGTTGGCCCATCAGTAAGATACAAGCATAATGAGTCTTCTGCATTAGATTTTGAAGGCGACATGGCTATGTATGGAATAAAAATTGTAGGCGGACCAATGAATGACCCACAGTTCGGTCTTCATTACTGCGCCGGAGAACAAAGTAGCGAAGCCGTCAAATACACGCTAAACATGACTGGTCTTTCAATGGAAAATTCCTTTAAGAAAGACTTTCAATGGAAAATTCCTTTAAGAAAGACCCTAGATTCCGCTGGAGAGTAACCTGCGGCGTAGGTAATTTCAACTTAAAAAGCAAAGCTTCCGGTCACAGCTATAAAAAGGGTAGCTTTGGTTATCTAGAGCCAATGATTTTAGGAATATTACCCTTTAACAGAAATATAATTCTTGAAGTTGGCGTTGGTTATACTTTTGCTGATGCTACAGGCGTCAGAGTAGAAGGAATTGCAGTCGAAGGAGAACTGCTGTTCGGAAAATTCTAACTTAGCCTTTCATCTTAACATAAAGCCTGTCAGACCTATCAAATGCATCTCTGAAATTGATATCTGCATTACAGATTACATCATATAACTTAAGCGCTTGAGAATAATTTTTATTGTTTTCTAAGGCTATTGCTGTTCTATATATCATATCTTTTACTTCGTCAGACATCATTTCAGGGTCTATATCCAACGTCTGAATAATTTCAAGAGCCATTTCCGGTTTATTATTACCAAGCCATGCATTAACAAGAAGCATACCAGCATCTTTATTTCTTACAGATGCAAATTCAGGGCTTAATAATTCAATTACTCGATCCCACTGTCTTGTGTAAGATAAATCCTTAGCTTTATCTATTTTTTCTGCTAACTCTAAAGTTCCAGTAGAAAGAGCCGCTTTTGGCGCTATATTTCTTATAGGAGCCAAATCTTCGTTATATTCCTTCCCTGTAGTATTATTGAAATTATTGATAAGACTATCTAATGATTTTGCTGTTTCAACAGGAGGTCTTGCTGTTCCACCAAGTTCTTCAGGCAATTCTTCCGTATCGAAGCCATCAAACAATGGGTCGTCTTCACCATCAGCAAAAGGATTCATGGTTTGTATACTATCAGGAAGTTCAACATTTCCGACCCCATCAATATTTGTCGATACTGTATTTAGTTGAGGTTCTTCTTTTTTGGTTACTGAACCAGCTAAAAAGTCAGGAACCGGAGTCTCATCAATAGAGGGTAAATCTGGCTCTGCTTCAGGTTCATCATCCATTCCAGGCATGCCCAGAGAATCAAATATAGAAGTTACTTCTTCAACCGGAGAAGATGTATCACCTTCTTCTTTCTTCAAACCATTTAATATTTCTATAAGTTGACTATTTCCTGGATTGCTCTGAATAAACTCTTTATATTGAGCTATTGCCTTTGGAACCTGTTTAAGCTTCTTCATAGAAGAAGTGTAAACAACGTGGATACCAACATTATTTATACTGCGTTTAAGGACATTAACACACTCACGAGCTGCTTCCTCATACAAACCGCATTTAGAAAATGTTCTAGCTAATAATTCCCTGTATTCAAGCTTATCTTTTAATTTTATAGCATTATTTAATGTTGGAACTATATCTTCATTCATTGTTCTATTGTTAACGTATCCATCTGCTAATGCCAAAATAACTTCAGTGTCATCAGGTTTATCACGTAAATAGTCCTGCATAATTTCGATTGAAGCGGGTGATAAATCCTTAGTCTTAACATAATGATGTGCAAGCAAAGGCAAGAGTTCTCTTCTACTTGGATCACTCTTGTAAAGTTCTTCATAAGTTCTGATAGCTTCATTAGAAGTATCTTCAAGTTCAATTGATGCCTTAGCGAGATGTCCCCATGCAATAGTATTATCTGGAAAGTCCTTAAGAATATTTTTTGCATGAAGTTGACATTTTTCATAATTCTTAATTGCAAAATAAGCTTGAACTAGAACTTCTCGCAATTGTCGATCTCTCTGAATAGGTTGTTTCTTAAGCAAAGCCTTTTCAGCATATTTAATAGCCTTCGTGTATTTGCCTGCTGCAAACGCCTTTTGTGCATTCGTCAACGGGTCTCCGCCAATTAATGCTAAATCCGGCAAGAACTGTAATGCAAAAACAAAAACTATGATACCTAAGAATAAAGTGGATGCAATCACAATCCAAATCATATATAAGTGCAACCACAGTCCGTATTTAAAACGTTTATAATCAGGCTGATTTACAAGAAACTCATTTTCCTTTTCTTCAAAATAATCATAAATTTCTTTTGCTTCAGCATACTTTTCCTGATCATATAAAATTTCTAATTTTGTCCAAAGAATATCTCTCTTAATCTCTGAACCGACATTATTATCGGGCATAACAATTTCAAAATATTTCAATGCCTGGTCATAATCAGGGTCTTTTTTCAACAAATAACATCGGCCAATAAAGAAAGGTGCTTCAGGAAACATTGCAGGCTTATAGTTATAAGCTTCTTTCAGCAATTTTAAAGCTTTTTCATAAACTTCGGATTCGTAATACCCAACTGCTTCTTTATAAATGTCTTTTACGTGTTTTTCGTATTTTACTTTTGTTTCTAAGTCAGACTTACCGGGATAATTGGGATACACTTGTTCAAGTTCGTTTAAATTAGACAGTGCTGTATCTATATCTCCATCTTTAAACTTAGCTTTTGCAGAAGCTAATAATTCATCTGCTTTTTTTATTTTTTCCTCTTCAGGATCTTTTTCTTCTTTTATTTCTATTTCTTCTTCTTTGGGCTTTAAGACTTCTTTTTGCTCTGTATCATCAAAGTCTAGTCCATCATCATCGAAATCAAATTCATCAGAAGCTTTTGAAGATTTTGTATCTTTCTTATCAGTCTTAGCAGCAATCTGTGTTTTTTCCTCTTTTATTTCTGCATTTTCTTTTATAATTTTTTCCTTATCTTTCTTGGGAACAGAAGAAGTATCAATTTTAGACAATTCGGCTAAATCATCATCAACTTCAACATCACTTCTGTCTACATAATCTTCTTCTGCATCAGAACCGGTATTATAATCTGAAAAATCAGAATTACCTTCAGCAATAGTAGGATCATTTTCAAAAGGACTTACGGGCACTTCAACTTCGTCGTTATCATAAGCGATAGGAGTAGAGCGAATCAGAAAATTACAATCTTTAGTTATTTTCTTAGCAGTAGCAACTCCATACTGTTTACAGTTGTAAAGAAACTGAAAATCATTGAAAACAACTGGTGATTCCGGCATAGCCTCCAAAACTTTACTCATTTGATCAAAAGCTTGAGAAATATTACCTTTTCTGAATAAAATTTTAGCAGAAACATAATTGGCCATAGCTTTTCCATCATTAGAAAGAGCTGTTCCAATATACATTGATGCCCTGTCATAATCTCCTTTTTGGAAAGCAATATCAGCAAGAATAGTAAATATGGCTGCATCATCAGGGCTAACTTTAGCCTGCTTTTGAAGTTTTAAATTAGTTCGTTCAAGAAGGTCTATCTTTAGTGATCTTAGTTTAGAATCCAGCATCAGGCCGGATAATTCACGCTGCATAAGTTCATTATAAGCCTCACCATACATTTGAGCGCTCATAAAAGTTCTCAGCGTCTGATAATCACTGTTATCAGCGTAACATAGCCCTGAGATTAAAACTATTATTAATAGTATCAGCCAGTTTTTTTTCATTCAAACAAATTAGCACCGCAATGCTGACAGGTATAAGACCCCTGAACATTCCCTTTTCCACAAGATGGGCAGGGGATTTCTCCTTCTGCAAGCGCCGGTGCTTCTTCTCCTGAATCTGTTGTTATTTCTGAAGCATTATCAGTATTGCCAGGTTCTGCATTAGCAAAGTCTGCTTCTGTATTTTGATTAGCGAACATCTTTTCCATTACAGAGGCAGCCTCATTTGCAGCCTGTGCAGCATTCCATTTTTGAACCTTTTCATAAGCTAACTGAGCAGCTTTTAAACCATTTTGGAAAGCTACATTATAAGGATTGTTCTGCAAAAAGTTTGCATAAATATCAAGCAGTTCCTGCAAACGGTTCTGTTTCTTATATACTTCCAGCAAAATAGAATGGACATACTCATTGTTGATGTCATTATTTATAACCTGTTCGCAAAGCTGCAAACAGCTATCATACTGTCTCATTTTGAGGTAGACATTAGCAACGCCAAGCAAGAAAGACGGGTCCGGAGAACCTATTTCCATCATTTTTTGGAAGACTTTCATTGCTTTATCGTCAGAACGATTCTTTTTCAAGTAATAGTTTCCTAATGGCTTAAGAACTTCAACATTATCATGATCCAAATTAAGCCATTGTTCTAATACCCCTACTCCTTCTTCACTTAGATTCTTTTGCTGAGCATAATAAGAACCTAATAATGAAACAAGAGCTATATTTCTAGAATCCTTTTTATATAAGTTTAATAACTCTGTTAAAGCTTCTGGAGAGAGACTTCTCTGTCCAAGATATGCGTAACCAAGCCATGTATGAGCCTCTTCATTCTTTGGGGCCAAAGTTATCAAATGTTTACATTCACCTATAGCTCGGTCATATGCCCCTTTCTTCAAATAACATTGAGCAAACAATCTTGTTATTTCTAATGTATCTGCAGGAGTTAAATATTCAGAATGTCTAACATCCAACAGTTCTTTAATAGCATCGTCGTATGATTCACGCTTAAAAGCAGCTCTCGCACTTCTAATTTTTGCATCTTTATTGTAAATAGGCATTTTTTTATGCATAACCCAAGCTACCCATCCCAATAAGATAAATACTGCAAAAATTAGAATTTTGTCTAAGAAAACGACACTTGACTTAGCTAATTTATCATTGATTTCAGGATATTCCGGGTCGGAATCTCTGACGGCCTTAAAATATCTATAAGCAGAAGAATTATCACCTGCATCAAGCTTTATACAGCCTAAAATAAACTTAGCACGGTTATTTTCCGGTTGGACTACAAGTTGCTTGCCAGCATATTTTTCAGCTTCTTCAGAATTGCCAGTATTGTAATAAGCTTCAGCTAAATAACTATATAACTGTTCATTCTGTTCTTCAGGAATTTTCTTTAAAATTTTAATAACATCTTCATAATCGCCTGAATTACGTGCGCTTACCGCACTTTGCCAACCAACAGAATTATCCTGATCTTTTTTTACTTTTTCAAAACCTTCATCAACTTTGCTTTTATAATTAGATAGTGCTTTATCTGCTTCTACTAAGGCCAAAGCTTTATTTAATGAAGATAAAGTATTGGTAAACTTCTTTTCAGCTTCAACTTTTTCCTTGTCATAAAAATTTTTACCGCGTTCAAGATAACCATTTAAAACTCTTTCACGTTCTTCTTTCTTTAAAGGAACTTCAGCAAGATCAATTTTACTCAATAGAGCTTTTGTCTTAGGTTCTAATTCATCTAGCTTTTTCTTGGCCTTATCATTTCCAGGATACTTTTCAACAAGTTTAACCAGGACTTCACGGCCATCTAACCAATATCCATCTCTAATAGCCTTATTTGCAAGAGCAATTTGTTTATTAATATCAACTTCATCATCAAATTCAATAATCTTATTCTTTATTGATTCATTTTCCGGCTGATATTCCTGGGCCTTGTTCAGCAAATTCTTGGCTTTTTCATATTCTCCAGCCTTTTGGGCAGATTCTGCCTGTGTGACAAGGTTCTTAACGTTATTATCAATATCATTTTTTATCTTATGAAGAAGTTCTTTTGCTTCTACGTTTTTATCAAACTCAAATCTGAAAGCATAATCTGCATCTACCTTAGCCTTATCCAAATCACCACGTTCATAAGCTATCTGGGCAACAATATAATAAAGTTCACCCATTTCCTTATTTTCATATTTGGAACGTTTATCGGTATTTTTAGAGAGAATCAACTCTCCCTGTTCATAAGCTTCATCTTTTTTATCTGTATTGAATAGTTCTTTTACTGATTCAAGCCCCATTTTTAAATTGCCAGGCTGAACTCTCAAAATTTCTTTACGAATTTCGGCTTTTTCAGAAGTATTAGCTGTATTTTGAAAATCCTCTGTAAGAATTCTTATATATTCTTCAGCATAAGTTGGATTATCCGGTTCCACTCCGTTTGCTTTGCGAAGCATTTTTGTCATTTCTTCTCGTTTACCCTTCATTCTTAACAAACGAGAAGCATTATAACAGGGTTCACCCCATTTTGGCTCTAAAGCCATCGCTTTTTTTAGCAAAACAACAGCTTCGTCAAAACGCCCTGATTCTAAGGCAATAACACCTTTGCGGTTAAGTTCTCTAGCTTCGCTGCTTTGAGCATAAACAGAGGAACAAAAATTCGTATTATTGGATAAAAGAGATACAAATAGAACTAATAATAATGTTTTTTTTAAGCGGTTCATGACAGCCTCAAATTTTTTTAGTATGACCGCTTATAGTTTATGATATTTTTGTAACTTTTGCTAGTGCTTTTAGTGCACATCTTCTAACATCAGGGTCAGTATCGGCTGTAAGGTCTTGTAGAACGTCATTGAACTGCAATGCACCAATTTCACCAAGTGCCCAGGCAGCAGAAGAACGCATCTGTTTATGAGAAGACTGAATCATCTGCTTCAAAGTAACGATTGCGCCAGTTCCTCCCAATTTCCATAAAGCAGTTGCTGCATTGCTTCGAACACGATTATTCGGGTCATTCAAAAGAGGTAATAAAAGTTCTACTGCTTGAGTATCATTCAGCAATCCAACTGCTTCAACAGCATTTGCCCTGACTCTAGAGTCAGAATCTCTCAATCCCATAGCTAAAAGCGGTAAAGTCTGAGGAATCGCAGCAAGCCCTAGACATCTTATCATCATAGCTCTGTTTCTAGAGTTTTCTTCCCTGGTATATTTTTCTGTTAATCTTGCCATAGCAATATCTACACTAAGCTTTAATGCTACAGCAACGATAGTTTCTCTAATAGCAGGTTCTTCTTCTCTGATAAAAGCTTCTATAAGATTAGCTATTACCCGCGGAGATCCAACTTTTTCAATACTTAAAACAGCTCGATTTCTTACTGTTGGAGAAATATCATTCAATAGTCCAACCAGCAAATCCAACGAGCGTTCTTCTTTTATTTCACCAAGAATGTAAGCAGCCGAAGCACGCTTTCTAGTATTTGGGGAACGAAGTTCTTCCGCTAAATTGCTTAATCCGTAGCGAACACCCCTTTCCCACAAAGCTTTAATAGCATTTGCTCTGACTCTGTTATTAGAATCATTTACAAGTGATTTTAGCAATTCTGTTATTTCAGGTCCATCAATATAACCTAATGCTTCTACAGCATTAGAGCGAACTCTATCATCATTATATTCTAAAAAAGCTCTTAATAATGGGACAAATTCCAACGACTTGTAATTACCTATAGTCATTACAGCAGTTGCAACCAAAGAGGTATCTTCTTCTTTTCTTAAAAACTCACACAAAGCATCTTTTACAAACTGATAATTACGATGATTTAAAGCATATAATGCTTCATGTCTCAAAATACCATTAGGTGAATCCAAATAAGCAACAATCATTCTTATTACTTCTTCGCTGTCACTTTTTTTAGAAGCTTTCATTGCAGCAATAACAATTTCCGGTCTTCCATCGCGAAGAGCTTCAAGCAAGAATTCATCAACATCGGTCATATCATATTTCAGAATACTTTTCAGACAAAACAGACGAACACTTTTATCTCTATCCTGGAACAACTTCTTTAATGTGGTCTTATCCATTTGGTTAACCTCTGGTAAATCTAGTTAGATTCTGTCTCATCTGCTAAAGATATCTCGAAATCTCTAACTTTATTAGATAAATCAGTAACAACTACTTTTTCTGGACTGATAGAAGCAAGTTTATAGTTAGTGCGTCTCACTTTACTTCCTACTCTGGTAAGCAATAATTCATTAGAATTGCGAAGAATAGCTATTTTATCATTACCAACTGTGTAAAAACCATGATAAGAAATATCTGGTTTGCTTATTACTTCTTCAACAACTTCTTGAACAATTTCAAC
>ONIU01000164.1 GCA_900317935.1 uncultured bacterium | reverse complement strand
GCCGGAAAAACAGGATTATTACCCACTGATTTCTAAGAATGACTACAAACGAATGTTCAACCAGTATACAGTTGTTCAGGACTTTGAAACTATGCGCTTAGCTTATGAAATCAGAGTTGATGATTTACATGATGAAATTTACAACAAATTTGATCATAGAAAATTCAATAATTCAAAAGCCTTCTATGTTGATTATGGTAATGAATTATATTCTGATAGCGAAACCATTAATCTTGATGATATTGAAATTCCTGCTGGTCTTGAATTCGACTCAGCTTCTGGTGAACTCAAATCCGTCGGTAACTATATTAAACCACAACGTGCTATGGATTAATTCTAAAGCCTCCACTTGAGGTTCATTTTCAAAGATGCTCCCCTGCTTGCGGGGGAGCTGCTGAACGAAGTGAAGCTGAGGGGGGAGCAAAGCGTTAGCTTTGCGTAGACTGACTCTTATTTAGCGATAGCGTATGATTAACCACAGAACTATGTTTTACTATGGCTAGGTCACCCTTTCGGTTCCTACGGAACCACTTCCCCTCAAGGGGAAGCTTTAGGAGAATTCGAATCCCCATCATCAGCTTAAGCATTGACTTTATTAAAGTAGTAACTAAAACAATCCTCTTAAGACCCCTTTCGGCACTTCGTGCCACTTCAGCAGTAGCTTATCACATCCTGTGGCTACTGCACGTCGCCCTCCATGGCGACTGCCCCAACAATGCTATCGCATTTTGGGGGCAGATCGTTTTTCTCGAAGAAGCTCCCTCAGTTTAGCTGGGGCTGTAGCCAAGGATGGCTCGTGCAAGCGAGTGACAGGAGGTCAGCGAGTCGCAAAGGGGGATTAAGGGGGATTTTTAAACAATTAGAACAATCTAATTATTTAATTAAAACCTAGTTTTTAGACAGCCTTTAAAAAGAGGGTATTCTTTACAAAATAGAAACCTAAAACTAGAATAATTAATCAACTTAGGATATAATAAATTATATTTTGTTATCTTTTAGAAAGATATTTATGAATATTATGAAAAAACAAATAAAAGAAATAGCTCTATCACTTACTTTTGGAATGTTGTTATTCCCAGTTTCTCTTTCTGCTGAAAATTTAACTCCTCAACAGCAGCAAAGTCTTAGAACTCCTGATTATAACCCAGGTTCTTTGTTAATGCAGAGAATGAAAGAACTTCAACGTTATAATACTGATAATGAAGCTTATAAATTGAAAGAAAATGCCGAAAGGCAAGAAGAAGAACCTCAAACAGTTGAAGGAAGACCGGAAGCTCCAGCAGTCACATTAACCTTAGATCACCTGGAAATTCCTGATTCAGAAGTTTTGTCAAGAGAAGAATTAGATGCTATTTCTTCAAAATACTCAGGAAAAACTGTAGCTATTTCAGATTTATATGATGCTATTGATGAAATTAATAATTTATATGCAAAAAAAGGCTATCTTACAACCAGAGCAATTTTGCCTCCTCAAAAGATAGAAAATAATACTGTTAAAATTATGCTTATTGAAGGCAAAGTAGGGCAGGTTATAATTGATAATAATAGATATACAAAATCTGCCTATATAAAACGTTGTATTAAGGTTCCAGAAGGTGTTGTTCCAAATATCAACAAAATAAGAAGAAGTATTCAGAGGTTTAATACAACAAATAAAACCATACTTCAAATAAAAATGGTTGCTGGTGAAAAGCCACTCACTACAGATTTTTATATAGTAGCAGTAGAACCAAGTAACAAAAGAAGTGTTACTACCTTCGCTGATAATTCTGGCAGTAAAAATTCAGGGAAATATCGCTATGGACTGTCTTACTCTGATATAAATCTATCTGGCCGTTGTGATATCTTCAATTTGACAGCTTTAACTTCAAAGAATTCTCAAACTGGTATGGTCAGCTATAGTACACCTATTGGCTATAATGGAAATAGAATTTCAATAAGCCACAATACTAACCATATGAGAGTAAGTGAAGGATATATGAAAGATTTGGATGTAAGAGGGAAATCTAATAGTGATACACTTACTTTTATCAAGCCAACAAAAGCTACTTTTAATAAAAGAAATGAAGTTACTCTAGAAGTTCAGAAACAGAAGTCAAATACTAAAATATTAGGAAACGATTTCGTCAGAGACAGAGAAAACCGCTTTACAATTGGTTATAGCTCAATGGTTGTAAAAAGAAATCAGATTATATATTTTAAACCTGCTTATACATATAATAAACATAAAAACATTGATGGTGAATCCTTCTCTGGAAAAAGAATCAATATAGACAGTATGTGGCAGAAATTCCAGAAAAAGGGAGATATAATGTCTTTAAGAGTTTCTGCACAAAAGGATCTTGATGAATATATTCCATCTGCAGACCAGTATTATCTTGGCGGTCAATATTCTGTAAGAGGTTATAACGAAAACGTTGTTGGCGGTGATGCTGGTGTAAATGTAAAATTTGATTATTCTTTTCATACAAAAACAAAAGGTTTGAACTTTGTTACATTCTTTGACTGGGGCCGCTTATCTGGTGACACCTTATTGACTACTAAAGAAATTTATTCAGCTGGTTATGGGCTTGAATATTCAAGAAATGGTCTTTCTTTTATTATATTCACTGGTTATCCATTGAAACGTGATATAGGTGATACAAGAGCAGATAAATCTATAACTAATTTTTCTTTAAGTTATACTTTTGATTAAATAGAGGAGTGATGAATGAGCAAGATTCTTAAACAGACATTTAAAGAAACTGAAGGCTTTGAATATATAAGTCCAAAGATTGCGATGGATGAAGCTGCAAGATGTTTACTTTGTTATGATGCACCTTGTAGTAAAAGCTGTCCTGCAGGAACTGACCCAGCTAAGTTTATACGTTCAATCAGATTCAGAAACGTTAAAGGCGCTGCAGAAACAATTCGTGAAAATAATCCTTTAGGTGGAATCTGTGCAAGAATCTGCCCATATGACAATTTCTGTGAAAAAGCTTGTAGTGCAACTAAAATTGAAAAACCCATAAGAATTGGTTTGCTACAGCAGTTTGCTGTTCAGCAGGAAAAAGCTTATGGAATGAAAACTTTGCAAGTTGATTCCGAAAAGAAGAATAAAAGTATTGCCTGTGTTGGCGCTGGTCCAGCATCATTAACAGTTGCTTCAGAATTAGCTAGAAATGGTTATGATGTTACAATTTTTGAAAAGGAATCAAAGGCTGGCGGAATGCTAACTTATGGTATAGCTCCTGTGAGACTTCCTCAGGATGTTATAGATTATGATATTGAACAAATAAAGAATCTTGGCGTTAAATTCATTTTTGATACAAAAGTTCAGAAAGAAGATTTGAAAGATTTTGATGCTGTATTTATTGGAACAGGACTTTGTGGTGAAAACCTACCCGATATTGAAGGAACAAATCTTCAAGGCTCTTATTCCGCTGTAAAATTCTTAAAGGAATTCAGAAAAAGCAATTCATATTTTGTAAAAGACAAAAACGTTATTATCATCGGTGGTGGTGATGTTGCAATAGACTGCGCCGTAACTGCAAATGTTTATGGTGCTAAGGATGTCAGAATTGTTTACAGAAGAACCTTAGAAGAAGCTCCTGGCCAAATGCGAGAATTTTTACATGCTTTTGAACGCGGAATAAGCTTAACTACCAACATGGCTCCAGTAGCAGTAAAAGGTAATGGAAAAGTTGAAAGCGTTGAATTTGAAGGTTTTAGAAACAAAGCAGATAAAATGGTAATTTCTGCAGATGTAGTAGTCTTTGCTACTGGTCAAACTTCTGAAATAAAAGAAACAGGCCTGGTAAAAGATGAAAATATTAATGAAAAAGGTTTGATTAAAGTCGAAGATTCTAAGATTAGCGAAAATTTCTTCGCAGCTGGTGATGCTGTTCATGGAGCAAAAACTGTTGTCGAAGCTGTTAAAGCTGGCAAAGAAGCAGCTCAAAAGATTATGAATTACTTAAATGGGAGGAAATAAATTATGGCAATAAAAAAAGATTTATCAATAAAATACTTGGGCGTTGACTGTCTTAATCCATTTTTCCTTTCATCATCACCAGTTTGTGCAAATTATGAAATGGTAGCAAAAGCTTATAAAGAAGGCTGGGCAGGCTGCTTTTTTAAGACAGTTGGTCCTTATGCCATGGATGAATGCTCTCCTAGATTTGACAATGTTGCAAAAGAAGGCACTCCATGGATAGGGTTCAAAAACATGGAACAGGTTTCACAGCATACACCAGAAGAAAACTTTGAGGCCATGGCAAAATTGAACCATGATTTCCCTGAACATATAACTGTTGCATCTATTATGGGCTCAAATGTAGAAGAATGGAAAAAACTTGCTACTATGGCCGAACAATGTGGTGCAAAACTTATCGAAGGCAATTTTTCATGTCCTCAGATGGCTACAAATGCAATGGGTTCAGATGTAGGTACTAACCCTGAATTGCTTTTTAAATACAGCCAGGCAGTAGCATCAGTTACTAAAATTCCTTTCATAGCAAAAATGACCCCAAATTGTACTGAAATGGTTTCATTAGCAAAGAAAGCTATTGAAGGAGGAGCAAAAAGCGTTTCTGCAATAAACACAATAAAATCTATAACAAACATTGATTTTGAAAATATGACTGCTATGCCTGTAGTTAATGGCAAGTCGTCTATTTCAGGTTATTCTGGTGCAGCAATTAAACCTATTGCTTTAAGATTCTGTGCTCAGCTTTTACAAGGCATCGAAGGCTTAGAACTCTCAGGCATAGGTGGAATTGAAACCTGGAGAGATGCAGCAGAATACTTAGTCTTAGGTTGCCGCAATCTCCAAGTTACAACTTCTGTTATGCAATATGGCTATAGAATTGTTGAAGACATGCAGAATGGTTTAATGCATTTTATGGCTGAAAGAGGCTATAACAAATTAGACGATTTTGTTGGTAAAGCAATAGGAAATATTATTCCTGCTGAAAACCTCAATAGAGATTTTATGCTTCTACCCAAATTTGATGATAAAAAATGTATTGGTTGCGGCAGATGCTATGTTTCCTGCTATGATGGCGGTCATCAGGCTTTAAAATGGAACGAAGAAGATAGAAAGCCTGAACTTATTAAAGACAAATGCGTTGGCTGTCACCTCTGCTTGAATGTATGCCCAATTCAAAACTGTATAAGTACTGGAGAAATTGCCTGGAAGAAAGCCAGAAAGCCTGTTGAAGTTACTTATAAAAAGGATTACAGTTCATTAGGCCTATAATAATATAATGACTGATCAGACCAACTATATATATCAAACCATTCTTTCGGATATGTCTGAAGGATTAATGGTCATTGGTTTTGATGGGATTATTACCCATTTGAACTCAGCTGCTGAACAAATTCTTGCCAAAAATGAAAAAGATTTGATAGGCAAAAAATTTGCGAAATGTTTCTTCCTCTATGAAGAAAATGACCAGTTCAATCAGGCAATCTTAGATGCAATATACGATAAAAATAAATCACATAGAAATATTGTTTCTTATTATAACGGGAATAACTTTAAGGAATTAAGTATAACAACATCTTTTCTGCATCATAATGGTTCAAAAGTTGGTATAGTTATTGTATTAAACGATATAACAGAATTAGTTGAACTTCGTGATTCTTTAAAAGCCATGGAACGAATAAAGAAACTGAATTCTCAGTTAGAATTACGAAATAAACTTCTCAGCGCAACTTTTGGTCGTTTCCTTTCAGATGAAATAGTTAAAGAACTACTTGAAACACCCGGTGGCCTTCAAATCGGCGGGAAAAAGAGACACATTACTGTAATGATGAGTGATTTACGTGGTTTTACTCAAATGAGTGAATCACTAGACCCAACGCAACTCATTGATATGCTAAACCATTATCTTACAGTAATGTCTGATATTATAACTGAACATAAAGGCACTATTATCGAATTTTTAGGTGATGGTATACTAGTTATTTTCGGTGCTCCTATAGATAATAAGAATCACGCTTTAGATGGTGTTGTTGCCGCAATCAAAATGCAAAAAGCAATGCCATCAATAAATGAATGGAACCAGCAACAGGGTTATCCTAACCTAAGTATGGGTATAGGAATTAATACTGGTGAAATGATTGTAGGTAATATAGGGTCTGAAAAGCATACCAGATACGGAGTTATAGGCAAACATGTAAATCTCTGTGGAAGAATAGAAAGCTATTCTGTAGGAGGGCAGGTTTTAATTTCTCCATTAACTAAATCTTTAATTAATGAACCATTAGAAATTGCG
>ONIU01000004.1 GCA_900317935.1 uncultured bacterium | reverse complement strand
GTAAGGTAATTCATCGCCTTTATCTCTTGAGAAGATCATGATGTCAACAACTTTACCGCGTTCACCGTGAGGAACAGTAAGAGAAGTATTTCTAACTTCACGAGCCTTTTCACCGAAAATAGCTCTCAAAAGTTTATCTTCAGCTGTAAGTTCAGTTTCACCCTTTGGAGTAACTTTACCAACAAGAATGTCGCCAGCTTCTACTTCAGAACCAATTCTGATTATACCGTTTTCATCAAGGTTCTTAAGAGCTTCTTCACCAACGTTTGGAATATCGCGAGTGATTTCTTCAGGTCCTAACTTAGTGTCACGAGCATCTGTTTCATAGTCTTCAATATGGATTGAAGTGAGAACATCGTCAGTGACCATTCTTTCAGAAAGGATAATGGCGTCTTCGTAGTTGTACCCTTCCCAAGGCATGAATGCGATGAGGCAGTTTCTACCAAGAGCAAGTTCGCCGTTAGAAGTAGATGGACCGTCAGCAAGAACAGTTCCTGGCTGAACTTTATCGCCAATCTTAACGGTTGGAATCTGATTAATACAAGTGCCCTGGTTAGAACGCAAGAACTTCTGAAGATTGTAAGTATCTATTGATTCCTGTTGAAGTCTAACTTCATCAGTAATAGCTTTTATCTTAGAAAGATAAGTAATATCAAGAGGCTGACCAGCTTCGATAATGATTTCGCCTGTAAGATCGTCTACGATTGTATCCATAATCTTGCGGCCCTGAATCTTACGGAAAGCAGCTTCAGTTACTTTTACTTTTTCATCATCTTTTCTGCGGCTTGGGCGCTGAATCTTAACGCAGTCAGCGTCTACATAGCATACAGTACCTTTACTTCTTGAAAGAACAACAGCACCGGAGTCGTGAGCAGCTTTTGGTTCAAGACCTGTTCCAACATAAGCGGGTTCAGTCTGAATCAAAGGAACAGCCTGACGTTGCATGTTAGTGCCCATCAATGCACGGTTTGCGTCGTCATGTTCAAGGAATGGAATCAAAGCAGATGCAACACTAACCATCTGAAGTGGAGAATACTTCATGTATTCGATTTCAGACTTCGGCAAGTAGTCGAATTCGTAGTCATCGCTGAAGTATTTAGCTGGAATTGTGTTATCCATGATGTAGCCGTCTTCACTGATGTAGCAGTCTGGCTGACCAACTTTATAGCGGTCTTCATCATAGGCATCTTTGTATTCCATATTTTCATAATGGATTAAGCCAGTGTCTTTATCAACTTTACAAAGAGGGGTTGTTAAGAAACCGTAATCGTCAACTTTGGCGAATACAGCCAAGCTAGCGATAAGACCAGCGTTTGGACCTTCAGGTGTTTCAATAGGACATATTCTACCGTCATGAGTCGGGTGAACGTCACGAACTTCGAAACCAGCTCTATCACGTTTGATACCACCAGGACCAAGGGCAGAAAGTCTTCTCTTGTGAGTAAGTTCTGCTAATGGGTTGTTCTGGTCCATGAACTGAGACAACTGAGAACTGCCGAAGAATTCATCTACTACAGCAGAAACAGGTCTGGTGTTGATAAGAAGCTGAGGTGTATAACTATCAAGATCATGAATAGTCATTCTTTCCTTTATAACTCTTTCCATTCTAGAGAGAGAAATACGGAACTGATTCTGGAGAAGTTCACCACAGCGGCGGATACGTCTGTTAGAGAGGTGATCGATATCGTCTACACGGCCAATACCATTTGAAAGGTCTACCAAGTATCTGATAACACCGATAATATCTTCAGTGCAGAGAACTCTGTCTTTAACGAACTTAAGGCTTTCGAAACCAAGTTCTTTAATATGTTCAATGCTTTCAGAAGGAACTTCAGCACCTTTTTCTACAATAACTTCACCGCTGTTCTTATCAATGATTGATTCATAAGCAACTTTACCAGTGATATCAATGATACCCTGTTCAACATCAAACATATTGATATTAGCGCAGGCGGCATTGTACATTACACGATAACCGCGAAGTTCTTCACCAATCTTTATATAAGCTGGAATCTGAAGAAGTTCGATTTTTTCAGCAGCTTCTTTAGAAATCTTTTCGTCAGCCTTAACAATTACTTCGCCGTTAGCTGGGTTAACGATATCTTTAAAAGCTACCTGATCAGCTAATCTGTCGACGAGTCTGAGCTTTTTATCTACTTTATAGCGGCCAACATCGCCCAAGTCATATTTTCTTGAATCGAAGAACAAACCTTTAATAAGGTTTCTAGCGTTTTCTTCAACAAAGAGGTCGCCCTGGCGCAACTTACTGAAAATAGCTTTTAATGAATCAGTAACAGCCTTAGCAACTTTATCTTCGCCTTCTTCACGGCTTACAGACTGTTTATCATAATTCAAAGAATTTGCAATAGTTTCATTGTTATCGAAAAGTTCTAATATACTTTCGTTATCACTATAACCTAGTGTTCTAAGGAAGGTGGTTATCGGGATTTTTCTCTTTCTGTCTAGTCTTACGAAAATAGCATCTTTCATAAGATCCAATTCAAATTCCATCCAAGCACCACGATAAGGAACTATCTTAGCAGAATATAATTTTTTAGCTCGGTTAAAACTGTAGTAAACGCCTGGGCTTCTATGAAGCTGGCTAACAATAACACGTTCAGCACCATTAATAATAAAAGTACCACGTTCAGTCATACATGGCAAATTAACCAAGAAAATTTCCTGTTCCTTAACTTCGCCTGTCTGCTGCATAACAAGCTGAACACGAAGATTCAAAGGAATAGAATAAGTCATATCTCTCTTACGGCACTGATCTGGATTGCTCTTTACTCTATATGGAGCATCACCGATAAAAGCAATCTGACAATCCTTTTCTGGGAAGCTACAGTCATCAAACAAACATTTCTTGCGTAATTTAGCCTGCGGACAATTTTTACACATCGGCAGACCTAAATTGTAATCAAGATATTCAAGGCAAAGATTTCCTACATAATCCTGTATTGGAAATACATCTCTAAAAACTTCTTCAAGACCTTGTTTTACTCTCTTACTGGGTTCTTTTCCTGCCTGGAGGAACCATTCAAAAGATTTGAGCTGAATATCGATAAGGTTCGGTATTTTATCGAACAGTCGATCTCTGGCCATCAAAACTTTTTCGGTTACAGGCTGTTGCTTTGTAATCATTTTTCTGCCTTGCTCCTTAACATTACTATTATCGTTACAATGAAACTAACGAAATATAAATATGAAAACAGGCGTCTAAGTCTAGTGACTAAGACACCTGTATTTTGTACGAAGTTAAATTATTTATATATGGGTTTCTGGAAGATTTAATTTTATTTATTAGAACTAACAAGCCGGCTTCTCTCCGAAAACCAAAAGTGAAAATCTTTAACCTTTTCGCGATAGGTGAGCAATTATACCTTGCCATATACGAAATGTCAAGAGATAAAAAAAATATTATTTATTTTTAATAAAAACATTGACAAGTTACAAGTTACAAGATTCAAGTTACAAGAAATCTTATGTCTCCATCTTTGATCTTATCGAACTATTTGAACCTTGAACTATTCGAACGATTCTAATAGTTTTAACCCATTTTTTTACAAAAAATATGGCGGACTTTCGCTTGCTCAATCTTATTCTCCTCCGCGATCTCTGTAAATTTCTGCCTTCGAATAATCATTGAGGAAACGAGCCTTGTACGGAGAACAGAAGGTTTTGCGTCTCTGTCCTGCTGACAATTACCACAGATTGCGAAAGCGATCGTCCCACAATGAAGTGTATAACAGCGAAGCGTTGCACTCGAATATTGTTGGCTATTAACGTTAACCCAAAAGAATACGGGTAAGCAAATTGTCTGATGAGAGATAAGTGGTGAGTGTTAACAATAAATTGATAATTCGATGTATTTCATATATAATATCCACATTATGCAAACAAACATAGACATTTCAAAAGCTTTTATGGACTCACCTGATGGGGTGTTATCTATTCATCAACTTTCACAGAAACTCAAACTGCCCTACGGAACAACGTACAACAGAATTCATCTGTTAAATCAGCAAAACATTGTACAGATTCTTCCGCAAGGCAAAGCTAAGCTCTGTGCATTAAATGCAGAGAACCCTATGACTGCTGATCTGCTTGCCCTAGGCGCTGCTCAGACAACAGAACAATTTACAAAGTCTCTAGCAGACGGCGGTAAATTATTAAAAAAAATAGTTCAATTATTAAAAACAAAAGTTAAAGGGAAAATATCTTCTGCAATATTGATTTCGCCAGATTCTTTAAAAACATTATGTAAAGAAACAGCCAAAGAGAATATGATTACTGATTCAGAACACTTACCTGAACAGAAAAACACAGAAATAATACAAGATTTTCAGTCAACAATTGATTTCTTTTTCATTAAATCAGACGAACAATTTGACGAAAGTATTTTAGAAACTGAAATAACAGCGATGTTGCCTTCAAACAAGAACATTGCCGTAACAAGCATGGTTGTTGACAAAGAGACTTTACTAGGCATGTTAAGTGAAGAAGAAAACGAAGCAGGTCTAGCTGCTTACACTATGCTACATGAGGGCATAATCATATACGGCTATGAAAGTTTTTATGAAATAATATTGGAAGCCTTTAACAAAAAGCTTTCTGTATTAGGATAAGGAAAAAGAAATGCAAAAACCTATACTATCTGCCATTGTACTGTCATTATTAGCCTGTAGCAGTTGTTTAGCACAAGAGTATACTATAAACAACGGCAGAAAAGTTTTTGCATCACCAACTTTCGAGGAAGGTCCAAAGACTCTTTTTGCTACAAGTGGTTCAGAAGAAATGTTAATAGCAAACCTAGCTTCTACTAGTCCTGCTCTGCCATTAGCCAAAACCGGACTAGAAAAAATGAATAACGGCAATTACAAAGATGCTATAGAAGCATTTAGAACAGCTCTCAGGCTAGAACCAATGAATATGGCTCTCTGGCAACTTTATGATGACTGTGTTATAGGAGATTATACAACAGGAAAAAGAGATGAAGTTTTAAAAGCTGTTGTAACAGCAGATATAAAACCCACATTTGCTATAACAAGAATTGATAGCTATATTGAGCTGGGAACATTGTATGTTGTGGGTACACTAAAGAATGTTTCTGATAAAAAGAAACAGAAAATAAATCTGAGAACAAGATTATTGGATAGAAACAACAGAGAGCTTCGTTCTGAATATGGTACCTTACGAGATATTTATAAGGTTTTATACCCGAATGAAAGCTCTCTGTTTGAAATCCCTATAAAGAATCCACCTGTAAATGTGAAATCTTACAGAGTAGAAGTTTCTTCCTGGGAAGATTAATTATTGGGGTCGCCTAATCTAACGATAGTGTGTTTACCGTCAAATATCTTAACAAGATGAGTCATGGCTACGATAAACATTCCAAAGCCTATCCATCTCAGCCAAGATTCTTCAATCATATCGACCAAATCTTTTTTAAATTCCTTCATTTCTTCTGGAAAAGCGAACATCAATACACCAGTAAGAGCAACGAAAGGAAGTACTAGCATCCAAAATATTTTTTTAATAAACCACACGATAATTGCCTCGCTTTAAAGTATTATGAAATTACTATATCAAAGTTTATAAAACTTGTAAATATTCTTTAAAAAGTTGCAATAATAATTTATATTATTATAGATTTACTGTATAATGGTATAATCTTGTGTCGATATAAAAATAAGCAAAGTTTCAAGAGTTAATATTTATGGGTTGGTTCACAAAAAAGATAAAAGACCCTGAAGAAGTCTTTTCAAGGCTTATTCAGAGGGATAAAAAAGTATCTGACAAAGCAAAAGACGAGTTTATTACTTGCCTGAATTCTTCTCATATAGAATTTCTTGTCAATAAATTTGAATCTACTGAAAATAGTGATGTACGTCTTTCAATCCTAGAAATTTTTGCAGCCAAAAACGATATATTAAGTGAACAGGACTTAAGGCTAATCTTAACTCTGATAAAATATCCTGACCCAGTTTACAGAGAAACTTTCAAAGAAATATTATCAGCAGTAAACAGCGATAATTTAAAAGCTGTTACAGAATGTCTTTCCAAAACCTCTGATATAGGAATTCACAAAACAATACAGTTCGGTATCGAAAAATCAGGGCTTTTGAGCATGCTTCTTCAGCAATGGAATCAGTTCTCAATAAAAGAACAGATTCTATATCTGGAAGAAATAGTAATGCTACAGAATCCAAAAACTTTTCCTATCTTCATTGAAATAATGAAAGATGAAACGGTTGAATCAAAAAAAGAAGAAAAGAAAATTCTTCAAGTTGAATTTACCAAGCATGTTGACAAGATAAAAAGTCCAGAATTCTTAGATCTCTGTGTAAAATCTATGCCTGCAATATCTCCTTCTATGAGATATTCAGTATTTAAATGTTTACAACGTCATGGCGATGCTTTCTTCCAGAAAGTATTTGAAGGCTTAGGGAAAAAATCAGACGGTTATAGACAAAATATTCTGCATTTAACAGAACAGCTTTCTGACCCAATTTCTTACCCATATTTATTCAGTTTCATTCTAGACCCTTATAAGGCTATACCACCAATAGTTTCTGACACAATAAGCAAGATAGTTAAAACATTCTGCGATGAGTTAGAAGCAATGACTCCTGAGCAATTAAAAAGCAAAGAAGTCTTAGACAAAGTAAAATACTTTACTGACCCATTAGAAAAGAATCTTACAGAACGACATTTTCAGTGTATAAAAACTCTAACAGAGTGTCTTTTGCGCCTTGGGAAATATCTGCCAGACGTCATTCTGAGAAATTTTGCAAAATTGTACAAATACAATGAAAATTATGTCAAAAGCTTCCTTAGAGGGTTAAAGCCAGAAGAAAGAAAGAATCTGCTTATTGATGCATGTTGCTACAAAGACGAAGAAACAGGCAAAACTGCATTAAAAATTCTGTCAGACCCTACAGAAAACTACATTATTGAAACATTAAACACTTTACTTCTTGAACATTTTATGGAGGTACCCCACAACCTTCAGACAGAAGTAATAAATCTCATGATGGACCCACGTCTACAGAGATTTGTTACTGAAGTTCTTTACCACCAGGACCCAGAATTGCGTTCAAGAATTCTTTGGATTTTAGGGGAATCTGGCTCTCAAAATGCTTTGCAAATCATCGAAACCAAGTTGCGAGACCCTGATTACATAGTCAGAGAAAACATTTTAAAGATTCTTGATTTGCCGCATTTTAAAAATGAAGCTGGAACAGAAATGCTTTTAAAACTGTTGAAAGATACTGATTCCAACATCGTTCTACAAACAATAGAAAAATTAAAAGAAAGAGATCATCCAGCAATTATCGGTTCTTTGTCAAAGCTGATGACTTCAACTGTCAATGACGTAAAAATTGCTGCTCATAAAGCTATAGCATTTATAACCCGAAGGAAATACATGTCTGGTTTTGATAAAATGAATGATGAAACCAGATTAGCAATTGGCACATCTTTAATCAAGATGGATCCGACCTTCATGGAAGACATTACAAGAGACCTCTCTGCTTCAGACCAACGAGTCAGAGTTTTGTCAGCTAAAATTCTTGAAATACTTTGCGATTTTATTCCACCAGAATTAAAAACAAATCTGATTGTTGCCATTACTGACCCAGACCCGCAAGTCAGAGCAGTTGTCATTATGGGATTAGGCAAGATTGGTGGTCCATCAGTTGCTGGTATGCTTGTAAGTTATCTAAAAGACCAGGATGATAGAGTTAGAGCCAATGCTGTTGAAGCAATGCAATTTGTTGGTGACCAATCACTTATAAACGACATTTTGCCTTGTTTATATGATGACAACAACCGTGTCAGAGGCAATACAATCATTACTCTTTGGAAACTTGGCTATTACCAGATTTATGAAGCAGTAATTAATATGATGAGAAATCAGGATAAATGGATGAGAGCCTCAGCTGTTTTTGCCTTGGGCGAATTAAAGGACACCAGATTTTTTACATTGCTTCTCTCAGTTTTAAGAGATCCGGATGCAGATGTAAGAAGGAATGTCATAGTCGCACTTGCTAAAATTGCTCCACCCTATCTTTTAGCCCCGTACATCAGACCATTAAGGTTTGACCCAGATGAAAATGTCCGTAAGGAGGTTATGGCAGTCTTAACGGCTAAGCCAGCAGCTCCCAAATGATTTGGTCACTATTTCAAAAACACAAAGAAGCTCATATTCTTATAAACGAGCTTAATTCAGATAACTCAGAAGTCAGCAAAGCAGCTTATCGTGAATTATTAGACAATACAGGTGAAGACTGCGATTCATTATTACTTGATGCATTAAATTCGAGAGATGTTTCAAAAGAAACCAAGCTTGCTTTAATAAGCATTTTAGGTCATAGAGGAACTGAAGAAGCTTTACCTTTATTTCAAAAACTATTAAAAAAAGATGATGCAGAAATAAAAAAAGGCGTTATTGACGCATTATATGAAATAGGCACTTCTGAATGTATAGATGTCTTAGTTAAATTATTGGATAAAGAAAATGATTCATTAAAACAAATCATAAATAATCATTTATCTAGACTTCCAGATAATGAAACTTTGGGTGCGCTTCTTCGCTGTGTACCAGATGATAAAAATTCCCAGTTATATTTTGAAATCGTCTCATTAATGGAAGAATTGGATTTCTTTGACATATTAAAAAGTAATTTTTCTCAAAGCGATCCTCTCATAAAAGATTTTTACTTTTCTTCTTTAATTAAATTTAACAGACCTGATTTCATACCTCTTTATTTAGGTTATTTCCCAAATGCTCCTATTTCAAATAAAGAAAAAATGGTAGAACTGTTAAATGAATTCCAGTTTAAAGAGCTAATAAAATATACAGAAATATATATAACAAAATATGGAACCGAAGGCTTAACTAACCTTATTGACCAAGTAATTATATCTAGACAGAAAGAATCCATTCTAGATACATTAAAATTTATCATTTCTTTAGATGACTCAAAATATAAAATAAAAGTTCTTCCGAATTTATTAAAGCATGCAGACCCATATTGTTATGATTGTATTTTTGGGCTTTTAAAAGATTCTTCCAATGAATTAAGAGAATTAGCTACAAACTGTCTTATAGATCTAATAAAGAATACGAATAAAAGATTAAAAGACAATAACGAACTGAATAGAGCATCTTTATATAATCTTGTAAAAATCTGGGAAAAGCAGATTGTTATGGTTATGCAAGCAAAAGATGACATTCCAGAAGATTATTTCAAAGCCGCAAGAAAAATATTTTTTGAAATTTGTAATTATAACCATGAACTATTACAACCATTCTTTCAAGATTTAGTAAACAAAGATTTTTTTGAAACATATTATTTGTTAAAAGATTGGTCTTTTGAAGATAAGTATGATCTTTATTCCTGGCTCATAAAAACAGAACCCTCTTTTGGTTCCATTTTATTGGGCTCACTAACGGCAAGAGCAGATGAAACACTCTGGCGTTTAGCCATTAAACTTTCTAATGCATTTAATGATCCAGAAGATTCTGATGTATTTCGTAAAAACCTAGTAACAAGATACCATAACATATCGATAGAAAAGTTTTTACGTGATAGCGATCCTGGTGTTAGAGCAGCAGCAATAGAAATTTGTGCACAAATGAAACTTGCTGGTTATGTAGATATACTCAGAAATTACGCAAAAGACCCTGCCCCAGAAGTAAGGAAAGCGGCTATTAGAAGCTTGATAAATGACCATTCAATTAATTCTGATCAAATTGCATTAGAATCTTTAGAAGACCCGAATGAAGAAATTGTCTTTTATATTTTACAATCTTTAAAATCAAAAATTGATCCAAATAGGCTATATTCTTATTTAATTAGATATATAAATAGTGAAAACCCAGAACTTAGAAACTATGCAAAACAAGAAATTGCTACCATAACCAAAGAACGATACAAAATCAATTATAACAACATGAAGCCTGAAGTTCGCAAATTAGCAGCACAGGCTATCCAAAAAATAGATACAAACTTTGCAGACGAAGTTATTAGCGATTTGCGTTCCTATGACCCTCAAACAAGATTAAAAGCAGCATTATTATTAGAAAGTATTCAAGTAGATGAAAAAGGCCAGCAGGCATTGATTGCTGCAATGAAAGACCCATCTAAAAAAGTAAGAGCTGCCATAGTAAAAACTCTTGGAATGGTTGGAGAAAAAGAAGTAATCAAGCATCTTATAAACTGTTTTAATGATCCTGATGCTCGTGTAAGAGCTAATACCATAGAAGCAATCGCCAGCTTAGGTGATAATACTGTAACAAGAATTTTCCTGCCATACTTGGAAGACTCTAACAATAGAATCAGAGCAAATGCAATTGTTGGGATTTGCAAATTTGGTAAATATAATGTTACCGGTATACTTCAGAACATGCTTAAAGATTCTGATGAAAATATGCGTGCAAGTGCATTATGGGCAATAGGTGAAATTGGGAATCCGATGTACCTCCCGCTAACTTATCCTTATATGCAAGATAAAAATGATATAGTAAGATTTAATTCAATAAAAGCCATATCTCGTATTAATCCGCAATTGCTTTCACCATATATGGCTATTTTAAGAAAAGATAATTCATCCAAAATACGCGATTTAGTCAAGGAGCTCAGCTATAAGCTGATATAATCAATTATCGTATGAAAATAAGTGGGAAACTATTTCTAATTTCATTGAAAGAGTATTTTAACCGACCAGAGTTCAGTGTCGATGTGATTATTTATCTATTTTTGCCTTTTATATTATTTACTATCATTCTCTACTTTTACAGTAATCCAAGAAAATCAAACAAAGACCCATTTGAGGAAATACCCTCTGATGAAATGGAATTATTAAAACAGATCTGTTCACAAAAAGGTCTTTCTGCTTTCGACAGAGACTTCCTTATTATGCAAGCATTAAACTATTATATAAAACCAGCTAAGATTCTATTAGATAAGCAGATTTTTGAACAAATAGAGAATAAACTGGTAATTAAAGCCCAAAAAGAAGGTCTCTCACCAGATAAAGACGAAAACGTTAAAAACATGAGAAACCTTAAGAAAAAGCTATTTTGACGTATCAATCATAATTGTAACAGGTCCTGAGTTAAATTGGTTTATATGCATATCTGCGCCAAAAACTCCCTTAGCGACTTTCTTTACTCCTAATGAAGTTAATTCAGAGCAGAATTCTTCATACATTTTATTAGCAATTTCAGGTAATTCTGCTTCAATAAAACTGGGGCGATACCCTCTTCTAATATCACCATAAAGCGTAAACTGTGAAACAACCAGTATATCGTATCCCTTATCCAAAACAGAATAGTTCATTTTTCCTTCATCATCAGGGAAAATGCGAAGTCCTGCAGTTTTTTTAGCAAGCCATTTCAGGTTTTCTTCTGTATCTCCTTTTCCAATACCAAGATAACAGACTATTCCATTTGAAATTTCAGAAATAAGTTTATTGTCAACAGATAAAGATGCTTTTTCTACTCTTTGAATCAAGGCTTTCATTTTTTTAGATATAAGATATAAGATATAAGATATAAGATTTAAGATTTAAGATTTAAGATATAAGATATAAGATTTAAGATATAAGATATAAGATATAAGATTTAAGATTTAAGATATAAGATATAAGATTTAAGATGGAAGAGATGATAGATTAATAAAAAAGCCGCTTAATCTAAGCGGCTTTTTTATTAATTACAATCAGATCTTAGAAGAAAGTCCTTCAGAGTTTTTGGTCTTCTTTTCTAATTTGAACAAATCAGAAACCAAAGGAGCTGCAAGACAGTTAGAAGAGAAAGTACCCATAATACTACCGAAAGTGAGTGCAACAGAGAAACCATAGATAGAATTGCCACCATAAAGAGTCAAAGCAATCAAAGCTAACAGAGTTGTAATTGTAGTGTTTACGGTTCTGCTAAGAGACTGATTAATAGAGTTATCTACTATTGTACCATATGTAACATCATTTTTGCTGATTTTGATATTTTCACGAATTCTGTCAAAAATAACAATTGAGTCATTAACAGAATAACCTAACAGTGTTAATACTGCGGCTAGAACGGTAGTATCAAATTCGATTCTCATGGCAGAAATAAAGCCAAGAGTAATAATAAGGTCGTGAATGATAGCCAAAACAACACCTGAAGCAGAAGCGAAATCGAAACGCCAGCCCAGATACAAAAGAATACCTATACAAGAAATAACAGCCGCAATAATACCGTTTTTCTTCATTTCTTCACCAATAGTAGGACCAATATTAGATACTTCCAAAGTTTCAGTAGAAAATGGAAGAAGCTTCTTGAGGCTAGAAATGATAACGTCATGAGATTTTGAAGCTTCAAGACTATCTTTCTTAGAGGCTGGATACTGAATGATGAATTCTCTGTCTTTAACTTTGCTGTTAGAAACATTCTGAACAACCAAACCAGAAGCGAAATCAGAAAGATAAAGAGTATTGCTTTCTCCAATTTTCTTAAAAGCATCTTTAATCTGAGTTTCATTGGTAGGATTATCAAATGTTACGTGAAGAATATTACCGCCTTTAAAGTCGATACCATAATTCAAACCTTTAATACAAAGCAACAATATTGAAGCAACAATCAATATTCCAGAAATGAAATAAAACGTATATCTGTTATCCATAAAACGAAAATTCATGGTCTTTTATCCTCCTATCCTTATCAAAGTCCAAGTTTTCTGTCTGGATGGCCATTAAACCAATATTCTAGGCAGAGTTTGCTGAAGAATACAGCAGTGTAAAGGTTTGCAACCAAACCAATACCTAATGTAGTAGCAAAACCTCTAATTGGACCAGAATTGAAGGAATACAGAATAGCAACAACCAGCAATGTGGTAACGTTAGAGTCTAATATACAAGTAAATGCTCTATCAAAACCGGAAGCAATTGCTGCTCTTACTGTTTTTCCAGATCTGAATTCTTCGCGTATTCTTTCGAAAATAATTACGTTAGCATCAACAGCCATACCTATTGAAAGAATAAAACCAGCGATACCAGGCAATGTCATTGTTCCGCCAAAAATAACTAATGAAGCGAATACTATAAGAGCATTGAAAATAACTGCGATGTCAGCAATAACGCCGCAAGTCTTATAGAATACCAACATATAAATAATAACAAGAATGAAACCCAAACCGCCTGCAACAAAACCAGCTTCAATAGATTGCTGACCAAGAGTTGGGCCAACAACTCTGCTTTCAAGAGCGATTAAGCTAGCAGGTAAAGCACCAGCTTTTAATACAGTTGCTAAGTCCTGAGCTTCTTCAAGTTTAAAATGACCAGTAATCTGAGCGCTGCCGCCAGTAATTCTAGTCTGAATAGTTGGAGCAGAATAAACTTTGTCATCAAGAACGATGGCGAGTTGTCTACCAACATTTTCACCAGTCAATTTACCGAAAAGCATTCTGCCGTTGCCGTTAAATTCAATATGAACTATTGGCTGACCCATTTCTTCAAAAGCAACTTTAGCAAATTTTAAATCGCTACCAGTAATATCTGGTTTTCTTTTAAGCTTGTACCACAAAGGCATCTGATTAGCTCCGCCTTTGGACATAAGAAGCTTTTCATCTGGCATAACAGGTTCTAATTCAGAAGCATTAACAGCCTGATCTTCAACAAGATGGAACTGAAGCATTGCAGTATTCTGGATCAACTGTTTAACACGTTCAGGATCCTTAACACCAGGAAGCTGAACTCTTATACGATTGCCTTCCTGAGCCTTGATACTTGGTTCAGCAATACCGAAAACGTCAATACGGTTTCTTATGATTTCAACAGAACGATTAACAGCATCAGCAATGCTATCGCCTTCCTGGATAGAATCTAAATCAACCTGATAAACGAGGTCTAAGCCGCCTTTAAGGTCAAGACCCAAAGTGATTTTCTTTTGAGGGAATAATTTTGCTATTTCAAGAGGAAGTTTTGCATAGAGTTTAGAATTAGCAATTATGGTCTTTAATTCATCCTTCTTTTTACCATTAATACGTAAAGTAGCTTTCTTTTCGACCATATCGGTCTTAGTATATTCAGCATGAACTCCTTCAATGTTGTTCAATTTAACACGAACGGCATCACTTACTTTATCGAGCAGTTCTTCATAACTAGGTGCATTTTTTGCCCTATTGAATACTTCTGCCATTTTGTTGACAGAAATAGTAAGAAGGCAAGAATTGCTTGCAACATCATCTTCATAAACAAACGAAGCAATAGGAACACCAGTTTGTTCATCTGCTGACAGGCTACCAAAAGCGCTTTCCCAAATGGGGGTGGATGGTAATGTACATATTACTGAAATCAAGAATATGACCACTACCACGAGAATCTTAGATAAATTATTTTTCTTCATTTAAAAAACTCCATGCAATATAGGTCAAAAATAAGTAGCAAAATTATAATGATATTGTGCACATAAGTCAATAATAAATATAATGTTAAAATATTATTAATAATATAAAAAGCTTATTAAATATTTTTTAAAGTTGTTTTAATATTGTTTTTAGGTTATATATTTTAGAGAAGAAACAATATCTTTAAATATATTGAGTTAAAAGATTTAAAAGTAGTCAGGCTCATTCATAATGCAGACAAATATTTCTAGTTTTCGTTTAATAAATATATTTATATTCATAGCAATAATCTTTACCAGCACTTGTTATGCACAAGCAGTTGATACTCTTATTAAAACGGGACGAGACTACTCAAATCTATTTCAATATGACAAAGCCTATGAAAGCTTTAAAAAAGCGATTGACTTAGACCCTGACAACTGGGAAGCCAATTTTAATGCAGGGAAAGTATTAATTAAACTAAAAAGATTAGACGAAGCTGAAAAATGTTTAATAGTAGCCAAAAAGGCAAATCCTTCTGAAATTGATATTCAAAAGGCTTTAGGTGCTATCTATATGAATTTTGCAAAGGTAGCACAAACAAACGGACAGACTGCCAAAAAGCAAGAATACCAATTAAAAGCATGTCATGCATATCCAGCAGCGACAAAAGTTTGGCTTTCTTTATTTGAGCAATGGTGGGACAATAACGAGTTTAAAAAAATAAAAGCTGAAGGTGACTACTTATATAGGAATAACACAGCACTTCTAGAAGAAGGTGATGATAAGAATCTTCAGCAAGCTCTAGTAATGGTTGCAAAAGCTTATTACAATGATGGAGAATATAATAAATCAGAAGACTTCCTTAATTATGCCAGCAAAATAAGGCAAAGCAATGACGAATTATATGGGTTAAAAAGGCAAATAAAGAATCAAGCCGAAGAAAAAGTAAAAAAGATTTTAGACCAGGCAGAACAAGAAATAGAAAAGAAAGATTACCAAAAAGCCATTGAAACATTAAAGCTAGCTTCTAAGGCTGCAGTCTCTAATCAATCGGAAATAGAAAACAAAATAGAAAACTTAGAAAAACAGATTCAAGTCAATAATTATTTAGCAGAAATAAATAAGCTTATAGACAAAAAAGATTATGAAAATGCTTATACAAAAATAGATGAAGCACTTCAAAGCTTCCCAGACAATGAAGAACTACTAGGGAAAAATGAATTGGTTGTAAAAGCCTTAGAAGAAATTCAAGATGCAAAAGATAAAGCAGAAGAAGCTAAGAGACGCAAAGAAGACGCCAAACGTCAAAGAGAAGATTCTATAAATAATTTTAAAAGAGAAGCAAAAAAATATGAAAAAGATAAGTTGTATGACGAAGCAATTGAATCTCTTAGTAAAGCATTAAAATTAAACCCGTCAGATAAAGAAATCGCTCAAAAAATAGAAGATCTTAAAAAAGACAAAAAGAAGGCCTTAGAACGTCAAAATCAGTATATCAAAGAGCTTTCAAAAATGCAGGATTATTTTGATTCTAAGGATTATGAAAATTCTGCAGAAACAGGAGAAAGTTTATTAACAAAATACCCAGAAAATAAGGAAACCATATCAAATCTTTTAGCAGAATCCTATTTGAATTTAGAGAAATATGAAGAAGCATCAAAAGCGGTTAATCCACTAGAAAACAATGACCAATATATAGGCATATATAATTATTCCAAAGGTGTCTATGCATATAAGCAAGGCAATCAAGAAGAAGCAGTAAAATACTTAGAACTAGTAAAAAAAGGTACTTCAAAATACAAAAGCAGTGCTAGCAAAACATTGCTTATTATGACTTTAACAAGCTGGAAAGCCATTACTGGTATAATTATCTTTTTAATTACCATAATAATACTGGTATTGCCTAAGATAAACGAATATCTAAGACATTCCAGAAGAGAAGGAATAAATGCCAAACTTGAAAAAATCAAAGAATCAGGTAACTATGAAGCTAATTATGACTTTTTAAAACAGCGATATGAAAAAGAAGATGCAGACAACATGAAGCTCGTTATGTTGCTCTACTCTGCTGCTTTACAAAAGAAAGGCGAATTTGACCAATCCTACAAACTGATTACAGATTATTTAAAACGAGATTCTCGTTCTCCGCTAGCCCGTAATATAGCAGGTGAAACAGCAATGGCTCTTGGTTTATCAACACCTGTTGCATTGGAACAAATTCAAGGTCTTCTCAAATTAAATGAAAATAGAACTGATGTTATTGAGTATCTTGCTAAGACATACATGCAGTTAAAAGCAGACCATAAACTTGGTCAAGAATATATAGCCAAATATGTATCTCTTAATCCCAATGACACAGAAGCATTAACCTATCTGGCTGACACTTATTTCAGCCGTCAGACTTATAACCAACAAACAATTAAAACCTTTGAAAAAGCAATTAAAGTATGTCCAGATAAACCTGAGTATTACGTTGCTCTTATGGAAAATCATAAAGCTGTCGGTAATACAGAAGAATCCAATAATCTGCTAGCTGTTATCAAAGAAAAATTTCCTGACTATTATGGTTCATCCAATAATTCGCAACAGCCAGACTACAATTCTTTCGGTTATAACCAGGATTATAGTCAACCTCAAGGTTATGACTACAATCAGCAGCAACCAAATTACGACTTTAGCCAACAAACATTAGCTCAACAGCAGATTTACGCTAATATGCAAAATAATTCAAATCAACCCCCATTGCCTTCTGATCTTAATCTAAGTCAGACACAAGATCCAAGCAATTCCAATCTGGTTCAAAATCCTAATGGACAAGGCTACTATCCTGAATACACACAACAAAACCAGACAAGCAATATACCAAGGCAGAATTCATCTTATTATCCAGATTATGACAGTATTGGAGCAGATAGTCTGCCAAGCATAGACGCTTTAACAGGTAATGGTGAAGGTGGTTTATCCAATTTTAGTGATTTAATACAACCCAACAAAGATATTGTCGCTCAAGAACCGCAACAGAAAACTGCACCTCAGGTCATGGGGCCGAAGAAGAATTGTCCACATTGTGGGGCAGTTAATCCTGCTGGAGAATATTACTGCAATACTTGCGGAAAGCCGTTCTAGGATATCGTTTGGCGGTTGTAGGGTATCGGTTATTTGTAGTCTACCCATTGTCATAAACGTATAGCTTTCAGGGCTAAAGCCCATACGCTATACTTTTTATGACAAATGTGTAGGCTTATAGAACCATTTGAAACTTGAACACTTACAACCCTTCTCACCCTTTTCACTCTTCCAACAATTCTAACGATTTTAACAATTAGAACTCTTTGAACGTTGAACTATTCGAACTATTCCAAACAATATCCCACGGGCGACGCAAGTCGCCGTCCCACAATGAAATGTCCCACAGCGTAGCGTAACACTAAATTTGCTTATATTTTATGTGTAAACGACAAAAGATTAGTGGCAACAAGAACAATCGTGAGTAGAGCAACTACCGCAGGAACATCCATCTGAATGTGAGTGTGAATGTTCATGAGAATCGCCACCACCGCCAAGATTAAATGAAGTTCTTTGATTACCTGTAGCAAAAGAAGACATCTTTTTTTTAACATTCTTTACATGGCAAAATTCGCAGGAAACCTGGCTTAGGTCTTCTTTCATAGAGCAAAGTTTTTCAAAAGTTTTATGACATTCGTTACATTCAAATTCATATATAGGCATTTGTTTATTTCCTTTCTTTTACGAGATTTAAGATTAAGACATAAGAATAAAGTCTTATATCTTACATCTTGTAACTTATAACTTAAGTCTTACATCTCACAAATGATACTTTTCCATCTTTGTTCTAAGCGTATTTCTTGTTATACCTAGCTGAGAAGCGCTTTGAACCTGATTTCTCTTATGTTTTTCCAAACTCTGAGCTAATAATTCCTTTTCAAAAACACCTAAAACATAGCTGTATGCATCTCCATCAGGCGCTCTATCAAGAAGCCTCTTTATCAACATTTTTACAGCTAAATCTTCAGGGGTTTCATTTGAAGCTGAAGCATACAAAGTATCATTTTTATCTGAAGAGGTAGCAGTTAGTGTTTTATCAGGGGTTTCTGCAGAGACTTTTTCTTCAGGAATAACAACTTGAATATTTGAAGTAGAAGCACTCTTAGCTGTTGAAGGTTGAGTTACGCCCTTAGTTATTTCTATTGGTAAATGTTCTGGAAGTATCAACTGGTCTCTGCTAAGAGTATATGACTGTTCTATAGCATTACGCAATTCTCTGACATTTCCAGGCCAGGAATAGGCACAAAGAAGTTCAATAGCTTCATCAGACATACTTTTAGGAACCCCTCTTCTCTGAGCAGCTAATATAGAACAAAAATATCTTGCTAGAAGAGGAATATCTTCCACTCTTTCTCTGAGAGGCGGAAGTTTGATTTCAATAACTTTTATTCTGTGATAAAGGTCTTCACGGAATTTTCCTTCAACGATTAGTTTTCTCAAATCTTTATTTGTGGCAGCAATAACTCTTACATCTACGCTAATTCTTTTATTACCGCCAACTCTAACAATTTCTCTTTCTTCCAAAACTCTTAGAAGTTTGGCCTGCATTTCCAGGTTCATATCACCTATTTCGTCGAGGAATATAGTTCCGCCTTGTGCCAATTCAAACATACCTTGCTTAGAGGTCGCAGCACCAGTAAAAGCGCCTTTTTCATAGCCGAAAAATTCTGATTCCATTAAACTTTCACTTATTGCAGTGCAGTTTATCGGCCAGAAAGGTTTAGCAGAACGTCTTGAATTAAAATGAATAGCCTGAGCAACTAATTCTTTGCCGCAGCCCGATTCCCCACAGACCAAAACGCTAACATCTTCGCCCGAAACCTTACCTATTAATTTATAGACTTCCTGCATTGCAGCACTATTACCTTTTAAGGCACTAGATTTCGGTGCTTGAACACCTAACTCAGCTATTTTAGAAGAATTTCTAGCAGTTAAACCTCTTGAAATCAGAGATAAACATTCATCAATATTAAAAGGTTTTGTAAGGAAATCATAAGCCCCGAGTTTCATAGCATTAACAGTGGTTTCCATATCAGAATAAGCTGTCATAACTATTATTAAAGCCTTGGGGTCATCAGCCATGACTTTTTCCAATATCTGAAGGCCGTCCATTTCAGGCATTCTTATATCGACAAAGGTAATATCAGGCTTAAATTCATAATAAAGATTCAAACCTTTTAATCCATTATCTGCCAATGCAACTTCATAGTTAGCTTTCTGTAAAGCTTTTTCAAAAGCCCATCTGACGCTATGTTCATCGTCAATTACAAGTATTTTTGCTTTATCTGACATTGCCTTCCTCGCTATTGTTATTTGTCATTGGTTTACTTCTATTTTTATATTTTTTTATCATTAACGGTTGGTCAGTATCAATAAAATATTCACCAAAAAGAATAACCACCTTATTTGTTATGCCTAACTTTAATTTGGTATTGTTTACGAAATCATATATCTCTTCAAGATTATACCTTAAAGAAGTATGTATTAAAAGCAAAGTTTCTACATTTGCTTCTTTTGCATTAACCAAGACTTCCTCTAAAAAAGAATGTTGCTGAAAATCTCTTTCATCATCTTCTTGAGAAAGGTAAGTAGCTTCATGACATAAAAACAAGCTGTCTTTTATATCTGAAGGTTCAATAGGTTTTGAATCACCGCCATAAGAAAAAATTATTTTATCAAAGTTTTCTGCGACTTCTTCTTTACCTTTTTCCCAAATAATTCTATTTAACTCATTCTGAGTTAAACCAGTGTATTCTGGTTTTAATCTTCTTCTTGTTTCAATAATGTTATAACCAAGACTCAACTGTCTTTGAGAATGCTTTGTTTCAAAGGTTTTAATATAAAGATAACCTTTCTGGTCCTCTAATTTAATTATCTGACCTGGTTCTAGTGGAATCCATGTTAATTCAAAAGAAAGATCCTTTTGAGTTCTAGTAAGATAATCGAGCATATACTCAAGTAGTTTATTGTTATTCGGATAATAGATCTGCAAAGGAGCGGTCTGGTCGCCAGCACCAAGGTTTCTGATATTTAAAAGATTAACAAGACCGGCTATATGGTCTGCATGACCGTGAGAGAGAAAAACTCTTCTGATCCCAAAGACTCTGTTTAAAAGAGAAGTTGCAACACCTTCACCGCAGTCAAAAAGGATATTGAATCTTTTATGATAGATCCAAGTAGAAAATAATGCTCTTGAAAATCCTTTAAGTTGGTCTTGCAATGGAAATAGAGGGCTGCTCATGATTATCCTTTTTTTAAAATGTTCAATAATTTACCACATATCAAACTTTGCGTCAAAGGAAATCTAAGGCTATTGTAAAAATACTTTAATTATGCTAAATTCAAGAAAACAAGTAAGGAGACAAAAATGAAAAAGTCAATTTTCAAGCTAATGCTTGTGCTTTTTGCTCTAATTTCATTCAGTTGTTCTTTGTATGCAGAAGAACTATTTGCAACAGTAAATGATTTAAATGCAAAACCTGATTTTTACAAAGGCAAAACAGTTAAAGTATCAGGTTTTTTCTCTGTATGGAAAAATGCACCCGGTGCCCCTCCAGTAAGCCGTTCTGATTGGGTTCTCTGTAATGGAGAAAAAAAGGGTATCTACTGCACAGGTTCAATGCCCTGTGATGAAGAAACTGGCGAAATAGAATCTTATTGGAAACCTATAGATGTAGTTGGTGTAGTTGAAGTAAAAGACAATGTTCCTTTTATCAGAGTTACCGAAACAAAAGCTTCTGAACCTAAGCTTGAAAAAATGGTTTCTGTAAGACAAATAATTCTTAATCAGCATGAAATGCTTGGTGAATATGTTGGTTTAACAGGTGTTCTTGGTAAAGGTTATGGAATTAAAGGCGATAGAATGTATCTTGTAGCAGACCCAACCGGAGCAATTAGAATCGGCAGAACAACTAAACTTTATCCAAAAGGAACTATTCTTCATATTAAAGGCATTGTTTCCTTAGACGAATATGGCATGCCAATGATTGATCAAGTTGAAATAGTTTCTGCAAAAGTAGATTAAATAATTAGCAAAAAAAAATACCCGGTTTCAAAACCGGGTATTTTTTTGCTCTTTGCTTTTATCAGAATGAACCTGGTTCAATAAAGCCAGCTTCATTACCTTCTTTTGTTATCTTCAAAGAACCGAATTGAATACCTTTAATCAGCTTTTTATCGCCTTTGTAGGTAGACTGAACAACAAACTTTTCTTTTTCAAAATCAAAAGCAACAAGTCTAGCAACAGCAAGAACATTTTGGTCGGCATCAAGAAGAGCTGTCAAAATTCCCTTTTCATTACCAGCAACAAAATTTCTGATAAAACCTAAATCTTTTGGCCAATTCTTCTTAATTTTATCTGTTACAGGCTTATCTGTAACAACCAAAGTACCTTCAAAACCAGAAAGTTTTTCAGCCCATAAAGCACCCTTTAAAGATAGCTTAGTTCCAGTTTTAAGGAAGCATCTGTCAGTAAATACCTGTTTAAATGGTACACTAAATTCTTTTGCTCCTTTAAAATATCTTCGGCTGACTAGTTCTCTAAGAGCTTTTCTATCCATCTGGCTTGTAGGAGAAGCCTTTTTGGAAACTGGCAATCTGACAACCTTTTCAGGAGGCAAATGTTTAATCAAATGTTCTAATTCATTTCCTCTCTGCATCAATACTACTTTATCAGGATTTACCATATCTAATTTTGCTTTTTTTACTGCTCTGCCGCCATCAAACTGAACCCAACCGGTAGTATCAATAATAAGAGCATCAGCATCTTTTTCAGCCTTATGGAGCATATGAATCAAACCAGTAAGAGCTGGAAGGAAATGCAAATTAGAAGAGTGAGCACCAATCATATACTGATGGGTTGGTTCCAAATCAGCCAGGAAAACTTCAGGCTTTTTAAGAACAAGCATACCAAAGCAGCCTGGGCAACCGATATCAGATTGGCCTGTATCAGTATCTAGTATAGCAGTTTTACCAACCTTAGAAAGAAGTCTGTTGGCAAGATAAGTGCTGAAGAAGGTTTTACCAGTATCGACTTCACCAAGAACCAATACTTTATAAAGCTGACCTTTTTTCTTTTCTTTTGCAATCTTATTTGCAAGAACATCCCATTCTGCAGGAATAGTGCTGTTTTCCATTTTTGTAATTTGTTCTTTTTTGGCATCGATTGTAACTTTAGATGCTTTTACACCCAATAATGGAACTTTTTTGCCAACAGGAACAACTACGTTTTCGCCTTTTGCGACTGGAGCAGCAATACATTCCAGTAAGCCAGAATCAACTTTAACCTTGGCAGGACCATTTAACAGATAAAAATCGCCTTTTTTAATATCTAGCTTCATTTATTCTGCTCCTTATCAAAAACCAAAGATGGCCACAATTCTTTAACAACATCTTCATTTATGGTGAAAACTTTGTTTATCTTGCTACTATCTAATTCAACAGTCTTAGAACAACTTGTTGTTACTGCATTAGAAATAGAAATCTTTTTTCCTGTCTTAGCAACAACACCGGCAACAAAACCATCTTTTGTTTCAAAATAAACTTTTTGGCCTTTTTTCAAGTCTTTTACATCAACAGCTTTTTGTGCTTGTCCAATGCACATATTAACAAGACCGGGGTAAACAGGGAGCTGGTCATAAATTTCGACCATCTTTGCCACCATTGCTTTAAAAAGCACAGGGTCATTCTGTGTCGCAAGAAGACCTTTCAAATAACCGATTAAACCGGTAAAATCTGTTTCTTTAAATGACATTATTCTTTCCTTATTTTATATAATCCAAGCCAAGTTCTTTGGCTCTTTTCTTTTGCTCATCATTAAGAGGACCATTAGAATATGCTTTATCTAATTTATCCATTTCAGTTAATACTTCGGTAACTCTAGTTAGAACATTTAGGAATGTAACTTTATCAGTTTTTACTGTGCATTCAGCTGCTACCGGGTGACCACCACCGCTAATAACCTGCTTGGATTCAGGATATCTATTTCTCAAAGAATCTTGTAGTTCATGGCAGATCATGCCTGAATGAACTTTTGGACCAGTAGCTCTGACAGATACATGTGTATAGCAGTCTGATACAGCACTAACCATAATTATCTGAGCCAATTTGTCGTTTCCAGCAGCTTTCAAATCAAACAGCTTGATAGAACCGATCATTGGAAGTAAAGGAACTTTTGGACCTACAAACAAATAAATTGAAGTATCTTCCAGTTTTAAGATTCTTGCGGAAGAATCTAGCATAGATGAAGCTTTTTCCCAATCTTCCAAGAAATAATTCCAGATTTTCTTTAATAAAGTCTGTTCGTTAGCAGGAATCAATGAAAGGAAATCATTAACACTTCTGACTTTCTTTATTTCTTCGATTTTTCCGGCAATTTCTTCTAATGCTTTTGCGCATAAATCCGGGTGAAGAACATCTTTTAGTGCTGGTTCTCTGTCGTTATAGAAATAAGAGAATCCGCCGCCGCCACAGCCGTGAATAACTTCGCTAATCAAAGAAATAACGCAAGTTCCGTCTCTTTGAGAAGCATCAAACATAGTTGGGCGTTCTTTTACAAAAGTAAAGAGATTCTTGAAATTATCTAAGGCATATTTTTTAAAGAAAGGTCTAACAAAATCTGCACAGACGCCGCTAACTGGTTCAATAGCCCAGTCACCTTTCAAACCAATTAAAGCCAACAAATCGTCAAATTCTTCTCTAGTTCCTGCTAAAACAGATATACCATGAGCAAGAACAGAACCAGAGCACTGAACATAGGATTTGGCGCCTGGATTAAAGAAGGTATTCTTTTCTGGTGGTGTAACTCCAGGATGATGGTCTATAACGTAACAAGGCAGTTTATCTGAGATAAAATCATCAGCATTTGAGGTGCCTTTATCTAGCATGAATACACATTCTGCTTCAGGGAATTCTTTGAGAGCTTTATCTAACTGTTCGGGCTGAATTTTAAAGCCTTCCGGCATATAATGTTTAACTTTCCAGCCTTTCTTAATAAGCATTCTTTTACAAATCAATCCGCTAGTGATGCCGTCTGGGTCATCATGACTGAATATTATTGCTTTACCCGGCTTATTAACTACTTCAAGTATTTTCTGAAGTCCTTCGTTTGTTTCTTTAAGCTTTGACCACTGTTCTGCGTGTTCTTCTACATTTGAAAAATCAATATCAAAAATCTTTGATTCTGTCATCTAAATATTCTTATGTCCTTTCCTATGAATTCATCTATTATAGATAAATTTAAATAATTCGGTCAATAGAAAATGTATAATCTTTTTTATAAAACTCTTAAATTTAAATCAGATTTTGAACGAGTTTTTATATGCCAGTGCCTTTCTATGCAATCTATGATAAAGAGGAAGCATATCACGTTCTTCAATAAGTTCATCTAGTCTATTAACATCTAACCATGCAACTTTTGTATTTTCGTCTTCTTTAACTTTTAAAATATCTCTTTCATTTGCTTTTAATAAGTAAGTAACATTCAAATGCAAATGGTTGCCAACAGCAAAACCTCTTTTATAATGAGCAGGAACAGGAATAACCTCAACATCAAAGAAATCAGGAAGAATCAGTTCAATATTTTCAATTCCTGTTTCTTCTTTAGCTTCTCGAATAGCTACTGCTTTTAAATCTTTGTCTCCATCAGCATGACCACCAGTCCAACTCCAAGATTTGTAAATAGTATGATAACACATCAGGACTTTCGAAAAATCCTCGTTTACAATCCAGGAAGAGGATGTGATATGAGCAATAGTATTTGTTCTATAATAAGCATCATCGTTCTTTTGCAGGAAATTTGCAAAAGCAAGTTTTTCTGCTTCTTCAAAGTCGTTGTCAGACTTATACGCGAGCAATTTATCTATTAATTCTTTCATTTCTTACCCCATTTAATCAAGTATTCGGTTATAATCTACAGCAATAGAATAGTCTTTTTCGTCTTTTCCTCCTATGCTGAGATGTATATTTCCGTTTTTATCAGTTCTATATATCTTCATTCCCAGTTCTTCAAAAAGATCTAATGCTTTTACCGACGGGTAACCAAATTTATTGTTTGCTCCGACACTGATTATTCCATCTTGAGCACCAACTAATTTAAAGAAAGGCTTATAAGCGCTTCTTTCGGCACCATGGTCGGGAATTTTAATAATCTGGCTTTTAATGCCTTCATTAAACTTAATAACTTCGCGTTCAGCGTCTTCCTGAATATCAGCACAAAGTAAAACCTGCACTTTCCCATATCTAACAAGAAGAACTATCGCATCATTGTTAATTTCAGAATGTAAAGCAGAACCGAAGATATCTTCAGGGTTAAGAACCTGAACAAAGAGTTCATCGCCCCACTCTAATACATTTCCTGCTGTTACACTAATACGTTTAACATTCTTGTTTTTACAGGCTTCGTCAAAATCATTGTAAAACTCATTAATAAAGCCAATAGGAGTTTCATAAACACAGGAAACATCAGATTGTTTAATTAAAGGAATAAGCCCGGAAAAATCGTCTACATGCCAGTGTGTAACGACAACCCCATCTATCTTTTTAATATTGAGTTTTTGAACATATTTGTAAATTAGTTCACGACCAAGTTTTTTTGCGTCTTCTTCACTTACATTAGTTCCACCGTCTATCACAAAGGTTCTGCCCTTAGGTGTTCTTATTAAACAGCAGTCACCCTGCCCTACATTAACAAAATCAATCTTAAGCTGTGGTGAAACATTTACATTTAACAAACCAAGCATATTTTTACTAAATAAAAGGGCAAATACAAGAATATTCAAAACAATAAGAACAGCTAGAATTACTCTTGTTGCCTGTTTGCTAAAAGGCCTTTCTTTTATTCCAAAACTATGCATTATTTAACCTCAACACTATCAATAAAACGCTTGATAGTTTTTTCTGTAAGTCCTGGAATTTCATATAATTCATCAATTGAGCGGAAACCTCCGTTAGAGTTTCTGAAATTAATTATTTTTTCTGCCATTTTTTTGCTAATTCCAGGCAAATTAGTAAGTTCTGCTTCAGATGCAAAATTCAAATCTACTTTACTACCCCAGGCAGCCGAACCAGCGTGTCCTCCCATGACAGTAGCATATTTATCTAATTCTCTTAGTCTTTTTCTAGACATTCCCTTTACTTCAAGCAAGTCGGTCAAATCTTTTATTTGGCCTTTTTCTGTAATAAATTCAAAAATACGTTTCGCCATAGGAGCACTAAGACAGGGAATCTTTTTTATACTGACCAGATTAGTTCTGTTAAGATTCAGTTTATTCTGGCTTTCAACTTCATCAAAATAAATAGTTTTTTCTAATGGGGTCCTATCTGTAAACTGAGCAATATTATTAATATTGAAAATAATGCCACTGGCGTTTGAATTAGCATTAGATAATCTAACAATAAGAAGCATAAAACCGAACACTAACGTAAAAGTCAAAATTGAAAAAGTAATCTTTTCTGTTCGGTTTAGTTTCACTATTATTCCTTCCAAATCATAAAAAAAATATGCTCGATAACAATTTGTCTAACGCAAGAGTTATCGAGCAGTATACTTTTTTATTCCATCGCAGTCCAAGCGTTAGTTTTTTGAACCCAATTCTCAAACATTGAGTAAAACTTATCAAAACTAAAACTTGTTATCTGTCTGAAACAAGTTTCAGACTCCATATCTTCCAAAGCTTTCATAAGAGTAGAATACTTTGAAAAGAAACTATCACAATAAATAGTCAGCAGTAATCTAACCATATAAAACGACTGGAAAAAGGCCAATTCTTTTTTTACAGAATCTGACATCAAAGATATTTCCTTTAACATCATTGTTGGTTTTAACAACTGACCATTCTTCTGAGCAGTCTGAAGTTTTTCCCATCCGCTCTGCAGCCATTGAATCTGATCTTGACGAATCTTATAAGCAGCCTGAAGAACAATTCCTTCTCTTAACCAAGATGGAGTTCTCCACTGTCTCATTCGAATTTCACGTTCATTAACAGCTTTATTAAAGATCAAATGGCCCAATTCTTTTACGGCTGTCTCTCCACAGTTAGCCGAATCTATTTTATTTAAAAGAATACATATTGTATCAGTCAACAAATCCAAGCGAACTGATTCATTTGGTTTTGCCGGAGTCCCCATAATAGATTCTATTTCAGAAGCATCATTCAAAAGATAGAATGTTCCCTTTGGATCACCGTTTAGATTGAAAACCTGTTTAAAAATTGGGGTCGCACGATCAAGACTGTCGAGAATGCTTTCGGCAGCTAGACTATCTTTAATATTAAAAAAGACAGTATAACCGTGAAGTTCAAATTTCTGACCCAAATTATTAACTGAATCCGCCATTTGATTACCTTTAATTAAGCTTTCTGCTGAATAAATTTAACCATATCTGCGATTTCTTCTTCAGTCTTTGCTCTGACTAGGAAAGCTTCATTTCCCATAACATCAGCAAAAATTGGAGGAAGAATCTGATAAGAAGCTATTTTATCACCATAGCTAGCAAAGATTTCATCGTTATCATGCAGATAGTTCTTGCCATCTTTTCTAGAGATATGAGCTGCGTAATACTTGCGTTCAAATTTTTCCTGGAAATGATTGCCAGCAACCATGTTTGCCCATTCCTGATAAATATTTACGTCGTTGGCATAGTTCATAAGGTCAACAGTATATCCGCCAGGAGCACGACAGTTCATTTCCATAACAATCAAACCGCCGTCTTTCTTTCTTAAAAATTCAAGATGGAAGAATCTAGCCTTAAGATTGAATTCCTTTAAGCATCTTCTACCAATTTCTTCCTGGTCAGCAGGAATAACTCTGTTAATGTAGAAGCTTAAATCATCATTCTTGGCTAACAAATCATGTGCTGAATTTGGAGAATATAGAGAAGAAGTAAATTCGACTTCACCGTCTTTATTAACGAGACCATCAAAAGTAGTTAAAGCGCCGTCAACAAATTCTTCTACAAAGTATTCACAGTCTTCAGGTTTCTTTAACCAGAAGTTAGCAACATCGTCTTCGTTAGTAATCTTAAATCCACCTGCTCCACCTACGCCACGGTCAGGCTTAGCAAAAACAGGATAGCCATGTTTCTTAATAAATTCATCTAAGGATTTTCTATCTGTAATGATTATACCATCAGCAACTGGAGCACCAGCTTTAATGAAAAGCTTCTTCATTTCAGATTTCTTTTGGAGATTTATTGTTTCTTGAATCTTTGGACCAGGAATATTGAAATCTTCACGAAGTTTGCCTTCCAACAACATCCAATATTCATTGTTGGATTCTACACTTGCTATTCTACCCCATTTATGGCAGAAAAAAGCTGCTGCACGATAAACCTGATCATAATCTTCCATGCTTCCTACCTGATAGTAGTCAGCCAAAGAGCCTTTTAATCTTCCGTCTAAGCTATCATAATGATCTTCGGCTATACCTAGTACATTTATGCCTCTATTTGCGAGACCAATTACGAATTCTATAAAATTTGGTGGGAAATGTGGTGATAAATAAATTACATTCATTTTATGTTTTCCGTTTTTATTATTGTTTTTTAAACTTTTGTTTTTCTTTTTTATAATCTATATTTAATAGACTATTTGAATGTACATGTTAATAGTTTTACTGAAAAATATCAAGTTTAGTGAAATTTTGGTTCTTAAAAAAACACTTAAAAAAATATAAAAATTTGATTGACTTTATCCGACTTTGTTATTAATATCACAAGCATAAGAAAATAATTAAGCTTAAGCAAAGGAGAATCATTATGGATTGTGAACACGAATGGATGAATATTCTTGCTCAAGCTGAACAAGCAAAGCAGATTATACCATAATCCAAAAAAACTTTTAAAAGCACCTGCATGACAGGTGCTTTTCTATTTTAGCTAAATTCTTCAGAAAATACTCCGATATTTAGACTATGAAAAAGTCTAAACAGTCAATTTATGCCAAGCTGCTATTTATTATGTTTATTACAGCCTATATAGTTATTACTACGGGCTGTGGTAAATCTGGTGAAGTAGATGACCCGGTATCCTATCTAACGCCATCTATACAGAATTTACAAACAAAGTCTACTAATATAGCAAAGTGTACAGGCGGAATTCTTTCTTTTACCTGTGATTGGACTTCGCCGCAAGTAGTTAGTTCTGCTAATGCCTATTTAAGCTTCGTAAAAACGATTGATCTTCCTATAACAGAACCTATCGGAGTTATTGGATCCGCTTCAGAAATGATAGTAAGTTCATCTACAAGAGCAGTTGTAAGTGATGAATCAATGGCAATAATGACAAATGATCCAATTCCATTTGATTTTGGATCTATGAGATTAGCCAAGTTCAATTATGCATCAACTTCAAGAACCATTAGCAATACAACAACAACAGCTTCTGAAACAGTTAATGACCCAATAGCAACTGCAGATTTTTATAGAAAGTATTCAGAACCAATATTGATACCTGTTAGAATAAATACTAATGAAACTGCTGGACAGTTTTTCGCTCAAATACCTTTTACTACAGGTGATATTGCAAGCGCACCTCTTGGTGTACATCAGATGATGCTTTATATGAAAATTAATGGCTATAAAACCAACACATTATCTTTCGAGTTAACCTTTGTTCCTTAATTTTTCAATTCGAATTCAGGTAATTCTTTCATATCAACTACAATTCCGCTTTTCTTCATTTCAGACTTTTGTTCATTAGCAACATGAACTATTAATTCTGAACCTTCGATTAAACTCCAAAATACGACAAGAACCAGAACTATCATTATAAACATTACCGTATAGCCATTCTTGTTATTATTTCGTTTAAAACAGTTTATACTATTCATTCTCAGCCTCAGCCTCAACCTCAACTTCATATACATAATTTTCATCAACACTTTCATTTTCTTCATTATTTTCTACTGAATTGTCTTGCTGCAAAGCAGTATTAGAAACCTCTGCTTTGCCAGGAAGCAAATAAAGATAGAAAGACTGATTTCCATTTATAACATCACAGATTACACAATTATCTGATTTTCTAAAATTTTGCATTCTAAAACTTTTAAAGTTATAAACTTTTCCATTTAGATATATTTTTTCATTATTATTGGAAATCATAAGCTTAAGTTTATCTGTTTCAAGCTTTTTATTGGTTATTTTTATGAATTCTTTACTTTCTTTCAATAATTTTTTCAGATTTTTATGAAATCTCAGTATTTTATCCTGTTCAACTATACTTCTTTCTTGTTCTTTATAGTTGTTTGCAATATTCATAAAACCTTTGATGTTAAACGCAATACCAAGAATAGCAATAACAATCATTAACTCAATTAAGGTTACTCCTCTATTATTCATAAAAAGGCACCTCTTTTTTATAAATTCTTTTTATTCTTGGAATAGAAATGTAGCCGTTTTGCTCTTTATAATATATCCCTAGCAAAATATCTATTTTATCTTTATCAAGTCTAAACTTTAACTTACATGATTCACTTTTAAGCATATCTTCATATTTAGAAAAATTTATTTCATAAGGTTTAATGCCTGATTTTAAATCGAATTTAATTTTATCTGTTATGCTATCCAAAACCATTAATACACTGTTATTTTCAATCAATCTTGTGACCGCATAATTACGATTGCTAAGCAAATCTGAAACAGCTATAAAAAATATCATAGAACAGATTATTAATATGCTTAATTCTATTAGCAAGATAGCTTTTTTGTTATTCTTCATAATATACTCCAGGCAAAATTACTATAACTGCCGAAAAAGCCTGTAACAACCAACATAACCATTATACCGGCAATTATTAGAGGAATATAAAATAGCTTATCAGAAATAGATTTAATTAAATTGATTGTTTCATAATTAAAATTATCATAAGCATAATTTAGTTTAGCAGGAAGTTCATCGACACTTTCTTTTCCATTAAGGAAATCAGATAAGACAGCTGAATTAATCAAAACTTCGGAAAGATTATTTCCAGCTATAAAAGACCTATTAACTTTTAATAATTCCTGGCTTTGTTCTTCTCCAACAAAGCTGATTGAGGCTTCTATAGCTTCATTTAATGAATAACCCGCTTCTACATATATTGATAAAAGAGCAGCCAATCTAGCTTTTTCATTCATTTCATCAGCTTTATCAAGCCCGGAAATCTTAGCCCAAAGAGAAGTTTTTATAAATCTTCCAAAAATCATATACATTGCACAGTCTGCAATCAGATAAAGCATTAAGCCTGGTATTACAAGAGAAAAAGGCCATAATGATACATTTGCAAAATATAATAATCTTATACTTAATCCGTCTAGGGTAGTTTCTAAGCTGCTCATTGATTCCATCAAAGGGAATGAATGAAAGTTCAAATAAATGACAAAACCAAAAGCAAACAGCATAACCAGTAAAGGATACCAAACAAGGCATCTAATCTGTTTGCTACAGGTTTCCTGTTTTATCAGATACTTAGTATATATTTCAAATACTCTTATAAGTTTTTCATTGCCTAAGAGAGGCATCAGTCTGCCTAACACCGGGTCTAGCCCTTTAAGAGAATCTTTTGCCTCCTGGACAGAATAACCTTTTTTAAGTTTATCAACAAGATCTCTTACCCAAATAATAGATTGCTTATTATCATTATTATTTGTAAGTTTATCTAAAGCAGGAATTAATTTCATTCCACTTTTTGAAGCAGCAACAATCAATCTGCAAAAAGCAATCAGTTCTTCCTGATTTGTCATCTTTTCAGCAATAACTGGTTTTTGAATTTCACTATTAAGAATAGTATCTGCCATTATTCAAAACACCCCAAAATAATTGCATTTAAAGAACCAAATAAAGTATAAGCAATAAAAGCAAAAAAGATGCTTTGCATTATTACTACAATTACTTCAAGAAATTTTATCTTAGACAGAGAAGAAAGCATAATCTTTTCATTTATAATCATTGCCCCTTCTTTTAATACAACTCTGTCATTTTCATAATTACTCAAATTCAAAAACCATTCTGTGTATGAACTTAGACCAATATTATTAAAGCAATCTTCCGGCTTTTCGCCGCTTTTCAAGTTTTCAACAGCTCTTCTAAGTATTCTCCAAATTCTTGGAAAACATCTGGCATCAGCAATTAAATCAAGAATTGCTAATTGCTCACTTCTTTTTACTGATGAAAGAAGTGCCAGCAAATCTGCTTCTTCCTGTTTTTTATTAATATTACCAATGCTAAAATTCAATATTAATAGAAAGACGATTGAACCAAAGAAACCAAACAAAAACAATGGTAATAATGCAGAACCATTGGCGTAAATAGTTTTTAAAAAGTTATTGATCGGAACTCCCATTCCTAATGATATTTCATAAAATTGAGGAAAAACAAATACAGAAGCTGAAAGTATTACATGACATATTATCAAGGTAGTTATTATAATCATCAGGTAGCTAAGTATATTTGAACCATGGTATTTTGATTCTGACCAGTTTCTTAAAATAATCCCCTTTTGCCTATCAGAAAGGGAAGAAGAAAGAATAAATCTATCTTTTTGTCTAAGTTTCAGCCTGAAATCGTTAAAAGCTATTCTTAAATCTTCGCCTTTTTTTATATTATACGCTGCATTTGAAAGCGCCGATTTCTGCTTTATATTGTCAATCTCTTCAGAAGCTTCTTTCAGAGCATCAGGAAGCGAACAACCATTACACAACTTATTCCCTATAAAATAAGCTAAATTGGTAGAAACTCTGCTGAATCTATCTGCCCAGTAATATCTATCTACTACTCTTTCACTCATTTTATATCCTTTAAATTAATCCTTTTCACAATGGGAGTCTGAATTACTTCTGATTCATTATAAGTAAGCTTTAAATGAAGAATGCCCTTCAAGCCTGCAAGAATCAGCTTATTAGATGAAGCCATCATTTTTATTCTGTCTATTGCCTCATCTGGCGAGCCAGCATGAAAGGTAGCGAATACAAGGTGCCCCGACAAACCTGCCTGAAGTACTTCAACAATAGATGAAACATCTCTGATTTCTCCTAAGGCTATAACATCAGGATCCTGCCTCAAAAGGTGCTTGAAGGCAGAAGCCAAACTGTCTTCAATCTTTGAATCAAAGGAAGATTGACAAATTCCAGAAATATAAGCCTCAACAGGGTCTTCTATACTAACAACTCTGAGCTGCCCATCTGCTGAAGAAACTAGTTCAGAAAGAGTTGCATACATTGCTGTAGTTTTTCCAGAACCAACAGAGCCAGTTATTATGAAAAGCCCAGTCTCTTCTTTTATCATGTTCAGCCACTGTTCTTTGGCTTCATCAGGCCAGCCTAAAGAGCTGACATTTGGAAATTTAATTGCACCAATCATTCTAAAAGAAGCTCTTTCTCCTAAATCAGTTGGGAATGTTGAAAATCTTATATCTGTATTAACGAATCTGAAAGCTCCTTCTTGAGGTTTATTGTTGAGTTGATTGTCACAGCCAGCTAAATACTTAACTCTGGCAATAAAATGTTCATAATTAACTTTAGAAAGTTCTAGGCCATATCTTAATTTACCTGAAATACGGTAAGATACTTTTATACTATTTTCTGCAGGTTCAAAATGTATATCAGAAAAGTTATTATCTACGGCAGTCTTTAAAAGAATTTCAACGGCTCTTACAAAAGGATTACCCCTATAACTGAAGGATTTTAAAAAATATGCAAAACCAAGCTGAGTAACAATCTTATCTATATTCATCAGGCTTTTATACTCGTTATATTCACGAGCTAAGCGCAGAATCAGATTACTGACATCAGCCGCTTCTTTGCCAGCCTTAAAAGAATAATCTTTATTCTCTACAGCTTTAATGTGAATAACGTTATCAGAGCATTCTATAGCTTCTATTTCTGAATAAGGAAGATTAACTTCTTTTTTTTCAGAATAAAAAACAATATTTTCAGCGTCAACAACATAAGGTTTCTGCCCAAATAGTCGCGAAAAGAAGCCTGGTTCATAAGTCCAAGGCAAAATACCAAAATTATCTGCCTTTATTTCCGATTTAGAAATGTTTTGATTTATTTGCTCCATACTAGAATCAATTTAACATTTCATTTTTCTTTAATCAATGATAATATTCATGTCATGAAAAAATCATATCTACTGTTAATATTCTTTTTATCAACAATAAGTATTTTTGCAGATGAGCTTTCTACTATTGAGAAAGCTGCCTTTTTAGCCAATAACCGCTTAACGCAGGGAATTTTTCTTACAGATATTAAAGATGAAAAGAGTTTTGAGGAACAGGCTGGTAAACAGATAGAATTTGCATTAATCAGCTTAAACTCGCAAGATTTATTAACTGAAGACTGGTATGACTTAGTATTATACTGCTTAGCCAGAAAGCATAAATACTATAATCTCGCTCTTTCTATATTAAAAAAGGAATATGAAATAGAAAAGTATCCAAGACTTAGAAAGTGGATACAGAAAAGAATTAACCTGCTTCAACAGAAAGATTTTTACGAAGAAGATTTCGATATTAGTACTGAGCTTTCAGATTTAAGAAAGAATGTGTTTTAAGAAGCCAAGCGAAGCTTGGCGTGGTAGGTGGTTGGTGGTAAGTGGTGGATGAATGGTGGTGAGACGAGGCTAAAGCCTCTGTGGGCCTGTTGCTGACGCAACTTGTGAGACGGCAGCTAACGCTGCCCGTGATAGTTGTTGTAAGGGTTAGAAGAGTTGGAAGAGTTAGAAGTGTTCAAAAACGAAGTGTCCTACAGCGCAGCGAACACTACTTTAAAGACCCCCTCTTCTGCAATGCTTTGCATTGCAGAGTGATTAGTGGTGAATGGTGGGTGGTGGAGGTCTAAAGCTTCCCCTTGAGGGGAAGTGATTGCGTAAGCAATCGAAAGGGTGACCGAACCAGAGTAAAATCATATTTAGCGATAGCGTATTAGTATTCCAAGGAACTATAATTTACTCTAATTCATTCACCACTCCGGCACTACGTGCCACCTCTCCTCAAGGAGAGGCTTTAGAAGTCCCCCTACGACTTGCTGGCCATCCTGTGGCTCGCTTGCACGCCGCCATCCGTGGCGGCAGCCCCAGCTAAACAGGGGGCGCATCTTCAGAGAAAACGATCTGCCCTCAAAAAGCTTTTAAAATAGATTTTCTTTCTTTTGTATTATAAACTTTTCTTAATATATAAAAAATATTAATTACACTATGAGCAGCCATATAGCCACAGATTTTATTATCTTTACAGGCTTTAACTATGATTTCTGAATCAAGTCTATAAGGTTCACGCTTTAATAAATAATCTAGTAATATATTTGTATCTATCAGTACTTTCATTATAAATATCTATTTTCTCTATAATCTTCTAATTCTTTATCGTAGTTAATTTCAGGCATTTCTCTTCTCATACTTTCAATATAAGCAAAAGATTTCTCTATTCCTTCAGAATCTAATTCATCATTATTAAACAAACCATCTATACCTTTAATAATCTGTATTAAATAAAAAAGCTTTTTTTCAGGAATTTTATTAATAAGGTTTACTGCATCTTGACGCAAAGTAGACATAATATCCTCACTTTCATTATTTATTATAAATCAAATATTTTATTTTTAATATATTATCTAACAACATTTCAAATACTTTTTATTAGTTCTTGTTTGATAGAATAAGATCCCCTGCAAAAAGGGGATAAATAAAGACCCCCTCAGTCAGATGTTATATTTACCCCCTTTGTTAAAGGGGGATTAAGGGGGATTTTAATAACATAACAGTCTTCGGACTTAACTTTGTATTGCTTATTCAAGCTCTCGAAAATCCCCTTGGCTGTTAAAGCAGCCGTTCCCCTTTGAAAAAGGGGATAAATAACCAAATTCAATGATAGTTTACTAATAATACAATTTTTTAATGCGTTTGCCCTGTATGTTAAGTTAGAGAAGAGTTGGAAGAGTTTTCAATCTCTCAATCCCTAAATTCCTTAATCCCTTAATTCCTTAACCCCTCTCGCTCTGTTGCTCTAACCACTCACCACTTATCACGCCAAGTGAAGCTTGCCAAATTTCTCTTTCCTCACTCCTCACTACTAATTCCTAATTCTCTACGCTCTAATCTTGCTACATATTCAGGGTCTCTCACGTCATAGCCCATTGTTTCTCTGCCAACATCTGTAATGCGCTTATAAAGCATCTCAATAATGTCTTTTTCGTTTTTTCCAGCTTCAAGTTCAGCTTTTGTATCAATTGGTTCAAGAAATATAACTTTTAATTTTGCTGGTCTTGGTAATATGCAGTTTAATGGGGTAATATTATGAGAATTAGCAATATAAGCTGGCAGTATAGGAACTTTTTTCTTAATAGCCAATTTTATAGCACCAGGTTTGAATTCGCTTACAAAACCCTGGCGATTTCTTGTTCCTTCAGGGAATATGCCGAGACATTTTCCTTCTGACAGATATTTTAAAGCTGTCTTTATTGCAGTTGAATCTGTCTTAGACCTATCTACCGGGTAGCATAATACTTTTCTTAAATAATAACCTTTAATAGGAATTTCAAAAGCTTCTTTTTTCACCATCATGTATAGTGGGCGAAAAACACTTAAACCCATAATGAAGCCATCTAATATTGATTCATGATTGGCTACTGTAACAAAGTTAACATTTTTATCCTGAGGGATATAATGAGCATTATGTATCTCTAAACCGTTATAAAGCTTAAAGAATATTATCCAAAACCAGTCGGTCCAATATTGCCAGGGTTCTGAAGGTTGAGTTTCAGCTATCCAGCCTTCGTTTCCGCCAGTAGGTTTAAGCCAGTATCTGCATAATTTCCAAATGGCGTATGCTGCTAAGGCAGCAGGTATTAAAAGAATATATTTTAACTTACATTTTTTCATTTTTAACCTTCTTAAATATTTCTACTAACCTGGATTACTACCCACAAGGCTCGTTCCCTCAATGTTTATTCAAATGGGTTGAGGGAACCGGAAATAATTTTCTTTAAGAGCCCTGTTTTATCAGCATCTGCAACATCTGTAATAATGCTCCTTAAATACTTTTCTTTAAAAGTATCACCTGGAACTTTCCAGCTATTTACCCTGATTTCTGAAGGATAGCTATTTGTAGCATCTTTAAAGACGACAAAACTTATTACAAGTTTTCTAAATGTGTAGCCAGAGCCGATCAGATAATAACGCAATTCTTTGTTCTTATAACTGTGGCGAACTCTATTCAAACAGAAACCTGAAACAGGCGGAATCTGTATAGATGCAAGCATAGCATTATATTCTCCGCTTGTTAAGCTAAGTTTATTTGTATTCTGGGATTCTTCACCGTTCGCAATAGTTTTTTCCTGCAAACTCCAGAAATCATGCTCGGTTGGTCCTTCAAAATCTGGCAATTTTTCTTCAGCCGCAACAGCTCTAATGATCGGAACAAAGTAATAGAACCCTACTCCTGTTACTACAGCAATAAAAAAGAACAGGCAGACAAAAAAGCAGCCCATTCCTTTTAATAAAGCAACGAAGCCGCTCTCTTTTTTCTTAACTGTCTTATTCTTTTTGTCTGAAGTATCAGACATAATTAACCGATTCTTTCCAATACTGACTTTTCTTCAAATGATAACAATCTTTCTATATCAAGAAGAATTATCAGTTTATTTTCGATTTTTGCAACACCTTGAATATATTGAGAACTAATATTAGATGAGAACATTGGCGGAGCCTTTTCAATTTCATCAGCATAGAATCTCATAACTTCAGAAACATTATCGACTATCAAACCAACCTGATTCTTTTCCAATTCAACGATTAAAATCTTACAGCTTTGTTTACCAGCTTCATTAATAGTTAAATCAAAACGTTTACGCAAATCAAGAACAGGTATAATCTTTCCACGAATATTAATAACACCTTCAACAAATTGAGGTGATTTTGGTATTTTTCTAATATCAGTCATAGGAACGATTTCGCGAACTTTATTTATATAAATGGCGTATTCGTCTTCACCTAAATAGAAGCCAACTGCTTGAACTTCCTGTCTAATACTAACTTTTTTAGCTGTAGCCATTATTTATTTTCCTCTTTATCATTCATATTTTGATTCTGATTTATAGCTGCATCCTGAACTTTCTTTTCAAAAGAAGCTTTTTTGTTTTTCATATAAACCATAAACTGAGCAACTTCAGCTATTAATACAGCTAAATCATCTAACATTCCTGGTCCAAGAGTAAACAAATCACCAGGAATTAAGTCAAACGGGCTTATAATATAAATTAAAGCCAAAATAAACAATACCCTTTGGGCATTTGGATTATTATGCAATCTTTTGATTAAAGAAGGCTGTTCTTGGTCTTGTCTCTGTTCTTCGCTCATTTTATTTCATCTCAAAATCAAAGCTTAAAGGGAGAACTTCTTTTATATTTGTTCTCTTAACTTCACCTTTATTATTTGCAAGCAATATTTCTAAGTCATGTGAAAATTCGCTGATAACCTGGCGGCAAATTCCGCATGGAGGAGTAAATTCTTCTCTATCAACGTAAATAACAAGTTTTTTAAATTCTCTTTCGCCATTTACAACTGCTGAAAAAATAGCAGTTCTTTCAGCGCAGTTTGTAGCTCCAAAGCTGACATTTTCTACATTGCATCCCTGAAAGACTTTACCGGAAGCAGTCAATAAAGCTGCACCTACATGAAAATTAGAATATGGAGCATAAGCCTTTTTACTAGCTTCTATAGCTTGATTTATCAATTCTTGTTCAGTTACCATAAGTAATCACTCCTTTTATTAATAAACTTTTTATAAGCAAATCTCTTTTATGGAAAATAAATCATAGCTAAAATAAAAAGAACAACTATTTCAAGAATTTTAGCTAAGAATTCATCATCAGTCATCAAAGAATTACACCTTTATCGAAATTCATTATTACTAAAGACAAATCTCAATGACTTATTGCCTAATAAACAAGTTTATCATGCATTTCTACATATTATAATCAAATATAGAAGTAAAAGACAACAAAAAAACACCTCCGAAGAGGTGTTTTTTTGAAAACGAAAATATTAACGTTTTGAGAACTGTGGTCTTCTTCTTGCAGATTTGAGACCGTATTTCTTGCGTTCTTTCATTCTTGGGTCACGAGTGAGGTAACCAAGTTTCTTGAGAGAAGATCTGAATTCTTCGTTGAATTTTACAAGAGCACGGGCAATACCATGACGAAGAGCACCAGACTGACCTGTGCTGCCGCCGCCAGTGATATTAGCGTAAATATCAAACTTGCCAAGAGTTTCAGTGGTGGTAAGAGGCTGAACAACGATCTTACGGGTTAGAGCGATTGGGAAGTATTCTTCAATCGGTCTTTTATTGATTATAATCTTGCCTTCGCCTTTGCAAATGCGAACGCGAGCAGTAGCGGATTTTCTTCTACCTGTTCCCCAGAAAAATAATTCTGCCATTTTTTATTGCTCCTTCCTTATTTATCGAGTTTAACAGCTGTTGGTTTCTGAGCAGTATGTGGATGTTCAGCACCAGCGTAAACTTTAAGCTTGCCAAGGTATCTCTTTCTCATTTTGTTGCGAGGAAGCATTCTCTTAACAGCAAGCCACAGCATTTTGTCAGGAGCATCTTTAAGAAGGTTACCGTAGGTAACAGACTTAATTCCACCTAAATAACCAGTATGCCAATAGTATCTCTTATCGGTTTCCTTGGCACCAGTCAAAGCGATTTTGTCAGCATTGATAACAACAACAAAATCACCACAGTCAACATTTGGAGTATAGTTAACTTTGTGTTTGCCGCGTAAACGAGCAGCAACCTGTGAAGCTAAGCGACCCAATGGGATATCTTTAGCGTCTACTACAATCCAATCTCTTGTTGCTTCAGCTTTTTTAACTTGCAACGTTTTTTGTTCTTTAGTTTCGAACGTCTTCACCGATTATTTCTCCTTTCGGTTAATACATGACTCTCATCAGATACAGCCCGCCGGGAGGTGCAGGTGCTCCTAAGCGTCTTCTATCATGATTACAGTACAGTTCTTTTATTTCTTCAGCAGTCATCTGATTTGTTCCAACCAGATATAGAGCTCTTGCCATGTTTCGAACCATATTATGCATAAAGCCGGTTCCAATCACATCAAATTGAAGTATATCTTCTTTTAAGCTTAATTCTGACTGAAGAATATTTCTGACAGTGCTCTCGTATTGCTGGGGGGATTTTGCAAAAGCTGCGAAATCATGCTCACCAATGAATACTTTAGCTGCTTCTTTCATTTTTTCGATATCTGGTCTATTCGTAAGCTGCCAATAGAACCTTTCGTAAAAGGGTGACAGAGTTTCGACTAGTCTCCACTGATATCGATAATGCTTTCCGCGAGCCGAGAAACAAGGATGAAAGCCTTCTTCCACTTCTTCTGCCCTGCTTATCCTGAGGCTCCCAGGGATTGCACTGTTCATTCCGATGATTAACTTTTCAAGCGGTATCGGGCATCTCGTTCTGAATAATGCCACCTGCCCTATTGCATGAACACCGGCATCTGTCCGACCCGCACCTACAGCTCTGCTTTCTTCGCCTCTTGTAATCAGCTTGAATGCTCTTTCTAGTTCGCCTTGAACAGTAGGAACATCTGGTTGATACTGATAACCGAAAAACGCACTTCCGTCGTAGGTGACGATGAGTTTAATGTATCTTACTTTATTTGTCAAGCTGTTTTTATTCTTTTTCTTTTCCAAATAAGCTTGTTCTTTTTCCAGAATCTTTTTTGTTCTTTCACTCATCATTTCTTTTACCTTGTATGTAAGCTTGAAGCTTAAGGCTTTTAGCTTAAAATAACACCAATCACATCTACAGGGCAAATGCAAACTTTTTTAGTTATTAATCAGTATTTCAGATTTGTCATTGCTTATTCTGTAAATGGCTAGGCGAATAATATTAAAAATAATGACAGTCGCTTGCTCAACCTTATTCTCCTCCGCGGTCTCTGTAGATTTTTACCTTCGGATAATCTTTGAGGGAACGAGCCTTGTGCGGAGAATAGAAGGTTTCGCGTCTACTGTCATTATTATGAATTTACTAACCTAAGCGAAGCTTAGACATATCAGAAATGCGGTGGCACATCTGATAATAAAGTTCTGATGGTTTCATTTTATGGCCGACAATTCTTTCCCAGACATCGGGAGATTCCATACACATATATACAACAACATCCGGATACCTTTTAAGAGCTTCATTTCTTATAAAAGTATATAATTCTTCCCGAAGTGGCCTGAAATACCTTATCTTTCCATCAGAACAGGGGTAGAATTCTTCTGCAAAAATGCCCGTATTGGGATGATAAAGTTCAACATATTCCTGAAAACCTTTTGGGAACCGGAAAGTCCCCAGTGATATCCAACTGATTTCTAACCCTTCCAGATACTTGTTCATCAGTTCAAATACTTCAATATATTTTCTTTTCCAGTCCTTTACAGGAATTATGGGCTCGAAATGAAAAGCCAGATTACAGTTAGAAGCCTTTGCAGCATCTCTAGCGGCCGCCAGCCTTTCTTCTATAGAAGCGGTTCTATGTTCTAATGCATTAGCAGATTCAATAGTATTAAGAGAGTAAGCCATTGTCAGATTTTTAGCATTATGAAGCTTCAAAATCGGAGCTATATAATTACTCTTAGTTTTTACTTCAACAGTAAAGTCAGGCATATCTTTTGTCCATTCAATTATTGCCTGATTAAGCGGATATATTTCTTCAAAACCCATAGGGTCGCCAAAATGACCTGTTCCTAGTCTTATAGCACCTTTGACATTCTTGCGCAAATCTTCGATTTCACGGCGGCAGTCATCAAAATTCACATAAAGTGTAGCATCACCAGCACGCTGATAATTCTGAACAATGCAATACTCACATTCGAATGGGCAGCCGAACCCCCACTCTACTACCCAGTAACCGCACCAGGTTTTCTCACATCTGCATGGGCAGACTTTTATAAACTTACCTTTGTTCTTTGCTAGCAGCAAACCGTTACCAGGGTGAAGTTCCCCATCAACTATAGCTTCATTTTTATAATCTATTTTGCTTTTAATACTTAAAACGAGAGGGTCATCAACCACATCTCTGTCTATATAAAGGTTTTCATAAAATAACCTGGTCACAGTTCCGGAACCTCTTTAAAAAGTTTTTCCAAAGCGGTCTTAGCATCATCCAGTCTACTTAACTCGCTGCGAGTTATTGACATATTAATTGTTACACCAGGCTGTGCAAAGGTAGAGTCAATCTTAACATTCATTGATGTCGGAAATTCAATCGTTTCAACCGCTTTTTCAAACTTTTCGTAAGCCTGAGTTCTTCTAGGCTGTGCTGTTTTTTGTAATAAAGGAAGAATCTCAACAGTTTTCTCTGCTTTAATAGAATCAAGCAGTTCCCCTCTTCTTTGTGCCTGTCTCAAGAAAGATGCAATATTGCGTTTTTCGCTGACGGTACCCTGCATTTCTAGCAAATCTTTTGCGTATTTGTCTATATTCTCGCCTAAATGCCCAAGCTCACGCCATATATTAGCCGGTAATTCATAAGAATAAAGCTCTGGAGCTTTTTCTAATAAACCAGATAAATATTTAACAGCAAAAACCATTTGAGGGGAATTTGAAAGGCCAGCCTTTTTGCATATATCAGCAATTTGTTTATCTGAAATATTTTTGCAGAGAAGAGCGATTTCGTTTATGCAGAATTCTCTATCGTTTAACTCAAAAAGCAATTCGGCAGGATTTCCATTAGCATAAACAACAGGAAGTCTTTTGATTCCTAATCGAATACAGGCAGCTACACGTTTATGACCATCGCAAACCATGCCGTCAGCAACAACAACAGGAGAAATAATTCCGCGAGTTTTAATACTCTCAATCAAATCTTCTTTTACCTTAATAAACTCTAACGGTATCAGAAGTCTAAAATCATTTATATCAATGAAACAATCCATTATTTATACGCCAGATAAAACCATAAATTATTTTGTAAAAAACGAAATTCCAAAAACAACAATAATTACAAGAACGCTTAATGTAATAAAAACACTTCTTGAATATGAATAGGGAATACCTTCCAAAGCTAGATGGTAACGTTCTTCTTGGCCTGTAACATAAATTTTCTGGTTATCGCCGCAAACAATCAAGGGAATACCCCAATACTGAGAAATAGCTTTCGCAAGATTCTTGCTAACTTCATAGTATTCATCATATGCGCCAAGTTCAAGAAAATTTATAACATCACCATTATTAACAAGAAAGCTAACTACATACTTATGAAACAGATTAGTTCTAGGATTTGGTTTAACTCGATTATTCTTTCCTTCTGGATTAATAACCTGTGCAATGACGTTATTACTGACCTGCAGGATATCCTTCACTTCAACGTAACCAAAAGTAAACAATTCTTTGCCAAAAAAACTTAGTTCTTTATACAATTGATTGTCTTTATAATCAATAACTGTATAAATGCTAATATTTACAGAGCATATTATATCCAGAATCAAAAAAAGAGAAACGAGAAAACCAAAACAAAAACCATTCAATAATAAACCGAGTTTATACAGCAAATAAATAATCAGGCTTATTAGTATAAAACCTAAAATCGTCTGTAAAACAAGAAGAAAAGTTGAATAATGAGGAAAAAGGATTTTACCATCTTTAAAAATGGCACCAGTAAACTTCTCAAATTGTCGAAAACATTCAGGAATTAGGTTTTGCTCTTCATTACTCATGTATATATCTAACTACATTTTATGTCTTTTTACAATATTTTATTTAGAGTTCATGATTCTTCTTCTTGCTTCTCTTAAAGAAATATTATTCTTTATGGCATAAGAAGCCAAATCTTCATACTCAACCTTTTCTCTATCGACACCATAACCGGTTACGTTTTTAACTCTAATATTCTGACCATCAGCAGAGATAGTATTAAAGCTTCTATTGAGAATATATCTATTGGAGATATGTTCTCTAACTCCAATTGTAGAGGTATGCTTGAAAATTACATTCAGCATCTGTTGACGCAGTTCTAGTTTACACATACAGCTAAGTAGGATTCCTGGTCTATTTTTCTTCATACCAATAGGAGTAGTATAGACTTCAAATGCTCCAGCTTCAAAGAGTCTTTCCATTGCAAAGCCGATTTCTTCAGGAGACATGTCATCAAGGTTGCAGTAAAGTTCGACAACTTCATCAACATTTTCTTCTGTTTCGCCGAGCATTGCTCTAACACAATTAGCTTGAACAAAATCTTTTTTACCCATACCATAACCTATTTTTTCCACACGCATAACAGGCTGGTTTCCAAAAGAAGAAACAAAGTGCTTGAGAAGTGCTGCACCAGTGGGTGTACAGAGTTCTCCATCTACTGCGCCACCATAAATGGGTATATCTTTCAAAATCAAAGCGGTTGCTGGAGCAGGAACAGGCAATATTCCATGTGCACATCTTACTTGTCCACTACCGACATGAATTGGAGAAGCAAGTATTTTGTCCGGCTTCAATTCGTTTATCAACAAACAGACAGCAGTAATATCAGCAACAGCATCAATACTACCTACTTCATGAAAATGAATCTGATTTACTGGAACTCCGTGAACTTTGCTTTCTGCATCTGCTATGATTTTATAGACCTCAATGACATCATTTTTAACTTCTTCAGAGATATTCAGATGGTCCATAACAAGATGTTCTATATCATGTAAGCCATGATGTTCATGGTGGTGTTCATGGTCATGATGATGGGCTTCGCAATGCTCATGATGGTGTTCATGGTCATGATGATGGGCTTCACAATGCTCATGGTGGTGTTCATGTTCATGATGATCATGACAGAATTCATGATTATGTTCATGGCAATGGTCATGATGATGGCAGTGTTCATCGTGGTCATGGCAATCTTCATGATGATGCTCATGATGGTGACAGTGCTCATCATGGTCATGATGATGTTCTTCTTTTTCTGAGCAAAATTCATGGCTATGTTCACTACAATGGTCGTGATGATGGCAATGATTTTCGTGGTCATGATGAATATCACAGCTTTGTTCCTCGTGCCCGCCAACTCTGACAGAAAAATGTTTCCCAGATATTCCGCACTTAATAGAAGGTTCTAATTTAAACTCTACATTTGGCAGACCAATTTTGTTTAATTGTTTAATTATCTTTTCTGGTTCTGGATGAAGTTCTAATAAGGCTGCTGCCAGCATATCTCCAGCGGCACCCATTTTGCATTCAAAGAACAATGTTTTCATTATTTTTTTTCAACTCCAAGGTGATTAATCATGCTAGCCAAGTAGCCGGCACCGAAACCATTATCAATATTAACAACGCTTACTCCGCTTGCACAGGAATTCAGCATTGAGAGCAAAGCAGCTACACCACCAAAAGAAGCTCCGTAGCCTACGCTTGTAGGAACAGCAATAACAGGGCAATCAGCCAGACCGCCTATTACACTTGCTAAGGCTCCTTCCATACCGGCTATTGCAATTATAACCTTAGCCGACATAATATCGTCCAAGTGGCTCAGAAGTCTATGCAAACCAGATACACCCACATCATAAAGTCTGACAACTTTATTCCCGTAGACTTCAGCAGTTAAGGCTGCTTCTTCTGCAACAGGCATATCGCTTGTTCCACCTGTAGCAACTACGATTTTGCCATTAGTATTTACTGGCGGAAGTTCGCCAACAATTCCTATTCTACTTAATTCATCGTATTTAAAACAATCTATGCTTTTTTGGGTTAACTCAGCAGCTTCCTTACTCATTCTTGTTATTAGAATAGTTTTTTGACCGTGTTCCAAAAAGGATTGAGATATCTTTATAATCTGTTCTGGAGTTTTGCTGGCGCCATAGATTACTTCGGCGGCACCTTGCCTTAAACCTCTATGTAAATCAAGCTTAGCAAAGCCTAAATCTTCGAAAGGAGCTTCTTTTAATTTCAACATTGCGTCAGAGACAGACATTTTTCCATCTTTAACAGAATTTAATATATTTTCGATGTTCTTTTGTTCCATATTTAATCAACCGTATCTGTTATGACCATTTGTTCCAGGAACAAACAATACATAGAGCATGAATAATTGCCCGATAATGGGGATATAAAATACCAACTGCATCCAACCAGACATATCTAGATCATGTAAACGCCTTGTAGACATCATAATACCTGGTAAGAAATTAATTAGTCCAAAAACAAGGTTTACTGCATAAATTCCAATTTGAATATATTGAATAAAACTAGGATTATTCCTGAAAAAATAAAAGGCAGCACCACAAGGAATTCCTATAAAAATAACTTCTAAAAACATAATGATAAAAGCAGTCAGCCAAAGTTCCAAAACACGGCAACGCCCAGTAAAACCGCCGAAAAAATAATCAAAAATCATTCCAAAAAGAGTTAACTCTTTTGGAACATAGGTTGTACCATTGTTCATGAATTGATTTGAGCCAGCAGACATCTGATTTACATATTGAGGCTGAAACATCTGATTTTGAGTATACTGAACATTTTGCATCTGAGGAGCAGATACATTTCCAACCTGCTGAGGCATCTGTGAATAGGCATTAGTGTTTATAGGAGGTGCTGGTTCTGTAAATAATTGAGAGACATTTTCATTAGGTTTTGGAGCCCCATCCTGATAGACTGGTTTTCCACAGCCAACGCAAAAATTAGCACCTTCGACAATTGGTTTTCCACAAAAAGCACAAAAAGCTCCCATTATTCACTCCATCTTTACTTTAAACCCAACAAGTGTTTAATCAAATATTGAACTTTTTAAAAGCAAATACGTATCTAGTTAGTTGATTTTAGCTAATTATTATTTTTTTAGCAATGCATATTTTCAACAATTACCTTTATTGCACCAATTCTATACTTATGGTAAATTAGATTAATCAAAAACGAAGGCTGGTTACTATATGAAAAAGATTATGTTAGTTTTTGGCACAAGACCAGAAGCAATAAAAATGTGTCCTGTGGTTAAAGAATTAAAAAAGAGGGACAATTTCCAAACTTTAGTATGCGTTACAGGTCAGCATCGAGAAATGCTTGATCAGGTATTAGAAACATTTGAAGTTGTTCCCGACTATGATCTTTCTATTATGGTTAAACAGCAGACCCTATTCGATATAACCACTAATATTCTAAATAGAATCAAATCAGTCTTGGAAAAAGAAAAGCCAGACGTTGTACTAGTTCATGGTGATACATCTACAACCTTTGTAACAGCCTTAGCCTGCTTTTATCTGCAGATTCCCGTTGGTCACGTAGAAGCAGGTCTCAGAACCTACGATATATTTGCGCCTTATCCTGAAGAATTCAATCGACAAGCAGTGGGCATTATTTCTCAGTTTAATTTTGCTCCGACAGAAAAGGCTAAGCAAAACCTTTTAAATGAAGGCAAGAATCCAAACACTATATTTGTTACCGGAAATACAGTAATTGATGCTCTTAAAACAACTGTAAAAAAAGATTATAATCACCCAGAACTAGAATGGGCTAAAAATAACAGACTTATATTTATTACCGCTCATAGAAGAGAAAATCTTGGTCAGCCTATGCACAACATGTTCCGTGCTATTAGACGTGTTATGGAAGAAAACCCAGATTTAAAAGCTCTTTACCCAATTCATATGAATCCTATCGTCAGACGTGCAGCCGATGAAGAATTAGGTAATTTTGACAGAATTCATATTATAGATCCTATTGAAGTCCTTGACTGCCATAATATAATGGCTCGTTCATATCTAATACTTACAGATTCTGGCGGAATTCAGGAAGAAGCTCCTTCACTTGGCAAACCTGTTCTTGTTATGCGTGAGAAAACAGAACGACCAGAAGGAATTGCTGCCGGTACCCTTAAACTGGTTGGAACAGATGAAAAGACTATCTACGACAATTTCAAGGAGCTTTTAACAGATATTAAAGCTTATGAAAAAATGTCTAAGGCCAGCAACCCATACGGTGACGGGCATGCTTGCGAAAGAATAGCCGATATACTGACACAAAAACTATAATATAATGCAAAAAGATATTCTTCATGACAGATATGACTTTACCGAAGACGATAAAGCCATAATAGACATCACCTTGGAAAGCTTAAGTGATCTGTTCAACTCTTTTGACCGCAAAACCAGTTTTTATAAAAGAGAGTTAGACCAGGATTTTGAAGATTATCTTATTTCATCAGTAAAAGAACTCGATGGACATTCTTTTGTTATCAAAATTGAAATAGAAAACAATTACGATAAAATAACCGACGAGCCAATAAGAAAAGCCATAAAAAACCATTTCAGATTTTTATATTGGAAAGAAAGAAAAAAAATTTCAAAAGTAATACTTAAATTTTTCTCTCTATTGCTGTTAGGTATTGCTTTAATGGCATTTTATTATGAACATAGCAAATTTATAACCAACTTTAATCTTATTCCAATGTATTCAAAAATAATTATAGAAGGAATAAACATTGCTGGTTGGGTAGCTTTCTGGGAAGCTTTTACCTGCTTAATTTTCGATTTTATTCCTATATCTAGAAACAGGAAACTTTACGAAAGTATCAGCAAATCTGGCATTAGAATAGGAAAACTTTAACAATAAAAATATTAAGGCATTATTAACACTTCAGTGCCTACATCTATATTCCAGAAAATATCTTCTACATCAATATTATTCATTGAAATAGAACCATCTATGGTCCAACTGCATTCAGAGCCGAAACCATGAATTCCTATATTTCCACCAAGTTCTGTTTCGCTAGGTGGCGGATTACCATTTTGAACTGCCTGATTAATACTGATTTCATCATTAGTAGTTATAATATGATTAACAGTTGCTCTGCTGGCATCTTCAGGAGAAGGATAATTAATCTGTAAGAACAAATGAAATTTATGGTTATAATCTTTTCTGCAAATATAATAGTTTCCTTCAGGTGTTCTTAAATCATCTTTTTTCTGTTTTTTGCCACTAGAATTTCGCCCTAAACCAATTGTATAAGATGCAATTTCATAAGAATTAGCATAAACAGATAATTCTCTGGTTTTCTTTCTTATAATGATGGAAGGCTTATAGTTTTCTCTAGTTATATTATGTTTTGCCAGTAAATCATTATATTTATTCTTTGCTCTTAATTCGCCTTTATTCTCAAATAACCTTTGAACCTCACCGGCAATAAAGTATTTCGCAGGAGTAATAACTATCCAGATAAAAGTAATAATGGAAAATACTGTTATTACATGAAAAAACGCATCACCTAAGTATGTAACCGGTTTCTTCATAATTATACAAGTCCTGTTATATAACCGACAACTAAGTATCTTAAAGTTCTACTAATAACACTTGCCACAATTACTTCCCAAAGCGGAGTATTATATATTCCGCCTACCCAGCATACTGCAGAATAAGGAACCGGGCTTACACCAGCAAAAAAGACTGCGAAAAATCCATGCTTTTTAAATAAATCTCTGCCAGCTCTTAAAATCTTAGAACCGAATATTCTTCTAAATCTCCAGGGACCAAACCATTTGCCAAGGAAATAGCCGGTTGAACCGCCAAATGCGCTAGAACTACCAGCAACTATAGCAGTAAGCAAAAGACTATTACCGCCGAAATTTGACCCAAAAACAAAAAAGTCTGCGGGAATTGGCTGAACGATAACATCTGAAGCCCAAGTTAGCAAGAACAATGCGGGATATCCAAAATGATTTACAAAGGCTTTAGCCCATTCCTGAAGTTCTGTCCTATATTCGAAAAGCAAAAAGAAAAGACCAGCAACAAGAATGCAGACCAAAACAGATGAAATTCTGGCTGCCTTCCCCATTACTACAGTGGCTTTATCTAAAACAACAGAATTTTTCAGCTTTTCTGAAAGTTCATGTGTTTTAGAAGTTACTTTTTTTTCTTCTTCAGACATAGTTAGAGTATTTTTTCCATATTTTATATATTTATTCGTATTTTTTTTAAGAAATATTAACCATAAAAAACTAAAAATAAAAAGACCACTTAAATCTTAAGTGGTCTTTTTATTTTCTAATTAATTACTGAAGAGCTTTTAAGAGTTCACCGGCAGCTTCAACAGTCTGCTGAGCTCTGGCATTTTTGCCATCGCTGTTCATTGCCTGTACTAGAGGGATAATTCTTCTAATAACTGGCTTAAAGTTTGCTGCACCAGCCTGATCTTTGTATTTATTCAAGTAAGCAATAAGAGCTCTTGGTTTTGAAAGGTTACCAGCTTTGATTTCTTCTTCAAGAATGTCGCCCAAGCTGTCCTGAACAAAAGCTAAGAAAGCTTTATTTTCAAGTTTTCTTAAACCAACAGCAGTAGTATAGAAATTACCATGATCAGTAAGGTCTAATTTAATATGAGTAAGAATTCTTCCTTTAGAATCACGAATAACGAGGCGGCTTACACCGTTTTTCCAAGATTCAACATTACCAGAAGCATGAGTTAAGAACTGACCTTTTTTATTTCTTACAACCCATTTAGATTTAGTTCCCCAGGATTCGAGTCTACCAACACTCCAAGTTGTGAACTTTCCGTCTTTATCACGAACAACAAGCTTAATACCTTTGTTTTTCCAAATTTCATAAGCTTTAACTAAGTCTGTTACTGGTTCATTCTTAGGTGGCTTTACCTGAGCAGGTTTAGTGTTATCTCTAGTTTCTGCAAATATTACAGAATTAAAAGACATTAAGAAAGCAAATACTGCAATTAAAAGAGAAGTTATTTTCTTATTCATATTATTTCTCCTAACGGGAATGTGTATTTATTGTACATAAAAAACCCATTTGTTGCAACCCCTTTTATTTATTTTTATATGGCAAACGCAATTTAAATTCGATTTACTTTTGCAATTAACAATATCACGGTTTTTATAGAATAGTACCTTGCGGGTTAAGCTATATATGTGTATAATTACTCTAATCATCTTTGGAGGTAAAGGAATGAATAAATTTGTTAAATTGTTCGTAGTAATGGCACTTATGCTTGGTGTAGTTTCTGCTGCACAGGCTGCTGTATATGGTTATATAAATGTTATTGGTCGTGACCAGGACCAAATCGCTCGTGAAGTTGAAACAATCGAAAGATTAGTTAAAACTTGGAAAAATGGCGAAGTTCTTTATACACATACTGTAAAATCTGGCGCAGTTTTCTTTAAGAAAGTTACCGCAACAGTATTTTTTGCCGGCGAACAGAGCAAGATTTCTTCTTTCCTTTCTGCTGGTTCTTATGAAGGCGATTATTTAAAGAACATCGTTGTAAAATTTAACTATGTAAGCACTGATAAGCGTGGCGAAGAAGAAAATACAATCTTCACTCGCAAATACAACAATATTCGCGATGCAGTTAAAGCCGTAAAAGACAAAGATTCTAATGCTATGTGGAAAGACTTAGCAGAAAACCGCAAACGCGATTTTGCAAGACATGAAAAAATCTCTAATGCAGTAAAGACTGTTAATGTTGTATTCTACAGTTTACAGCCAGTTGAAGAAAATCGTCTCTTCGGTATTACTTTTACTGATGATAAAGTAAAGAACACCAGAGGCAACTAAGATTCAAGCATAAAAAAAGCCCTGCTCTAAAGCAGGGCTTTTTTTATGCCTATTTTATCTTCAGGGTTACAAGAGTAGCTCCCCAGTGACCAGCATCAGCACCTGCTGGCGCCCAGGATTCAACAACATCCAGTTTAGGAAGCAATGCTTCGACAGTTCTTCTGAGGTTGCCAATTCCTTTGCCGTGAATGATTCTAACGTGCTTAATATTACGTTTTACACATTCTTCAAGATAATCAATCACCAAAGGTTTAACTTCTTTAGGTTGAAAGGTATGCAGATCTAACACACCGTTTATGGGGATTTCTATTATTTCTTCGTCGGTCATTTTATTAGTCGAAAAGTTATATTTAATATAATCTAAGTATTGTATTATTCAATTTGAGGTGAGACGATTGCTGTCGCAATCGGTGAGAATTGTTGGAATTGTTAGAGTTGTTAGAATTGTTGAAAGGGTGAGAAGAGTTGGAAGTGTTGGCTCTAAGCTCTCAATTCTTTAAAAGACGGACAGTTGCTTGCTCAACCTTATTCTCCTCCGCGGTCTCTTATAATTACTACCTTCGGAGAATCTTTGAGGGAACGAGCCTTGTGCGGAGAATAGAGGTCTCGCGTCTACTGTCCGCTCACTCACCACCTACCCCCAACCACTCACCACGCCACTGATTGCTACGCAATCAGCCCCCTCAGTCACTTCGTGACAGCTCACCCACCGTTCGTGGGGGAGCTACGCTTGGCTAGAAGTATCCCTTCAAATACTTGGTGTATTCAGCCTCTAATTCTTCGCTATAACAAACCAAGCCAATTCTGACTGAAGTTTTAACTGGTTGTGTTCCCCAAGGCCAGAAAGCGCAATATAAAATTACACCTTCATCAATATCTTTTTTGAAGAGAGTTTGATCTTTACGTGCACCGCCTACTGCTTTTAAAAATTTATCAAACAAATTTTTAAAAAAAGCTGTTTCACCAGCAGGTTTATATGCTGAACCGAAATATTCTTCAACTAGTGGAGTTAGTTCTTTAATAACATTTGATTGAGCAACTCCACAATAAAGCAAAGGGTCATCTATGTCGCTATTTGGCTTTAAACCGAATTCTTTTTCAAGTTTGCCAATTAGTTTCAGATTCTTTTTAATTGTTTTTACTTGTTCTGTGATTTCCATGATTTTTCAGATGTAAGATGTAAGATGTAAGATACAAGATATAAGATGTAAGAGATAAGTTATAAGAGAGAGTATAGAATATAGTCTTAAATCTTATATCTCAATTATTAGTCTTTTATCTTAATATTTTCTTGTGGGCAGCAACCAGTTCTTTAAGACGTTTAGGGTCTAAGGGATTTTCCCAGTAACCATCTTTTTTAACCCAGGAACCTACTATCCAGGCATCTGCAACAGCATAATCCTTACAGTTCTTAGCTGTTATTCCAGAACCTACTACAACTGGAAGCGGACTGGCTTTTTTGGCTCTTTCTACTTCTGTAGCTTTTGCAGCAACACCTGTTGCAGTTCCAGTTACGATAACACCGTCTATACCAAAGAATTCAGCACCGTGAACCCAGTCTTCAAGAGGCAAATCTGCAGTAGGAGCGTGAGCAGAATGTTTTTTCTGAACGTCTGTCCAAATAGCAATATTCTTTGCACCTATCCTAGCTCTTTCTCTGAGCAAGTTGCCAGCACAGGCTTCTATCCAACCTTCATCAGCAACATGACCGAAAACGCAGCCTTCTGCTCTGATAAAATCAAGATTTGCAACATAAGCTACAGATAATGCTTCAACATTAGCACCGGCAAGAATCTGTATTCCTATAGGATAATCCTTACCAACAGCTTCTCTGACGGCACAGGCTACTCTTGTCATAGCAGCAGTTATTTCAGGGCCTACATGACATTTCAAATAGGGTCTGTCATGCATGTTTTCTAAGAGGATTCCGGAAAATCCGGCTTTTTTATAAGCTAATGCTTCATCAACTGCTATTTTTACAACTTTATCCAATGTATCAACACAGAACGGAGTTCCTGGTAAAGCTCTTACATGAACCATACCAAGTAGAGCCGGAGTCTGAAGCTTTTTATTGTTTACGATTAGCATTTTTATTATCCTTTAAGCTTAGGATTAGAGATTTAATAGATATTTCAGTATATCATAAGATTAGGGAAGAGAAAAGATGAGAGATGAGAATTATTAGATGGAGTAAAGCTTAGGATTACATAAAAAAAAAGCTAGATTGTAAACAATCTAGCTTTTTTGTAATTTAATTTGCTCTACCTTTTAACTTTATACTCGTTATGGTAAGGACAAGCACAAAGATGACCAGGTGATATTTCGTGCATTACCGGAATGTTTTTAGCACATTCTTCTCTAGCTATTGGACATCTAGTTCTGAAGCCACAACCAGAAGGTTTATTCAGTGGAGTTGGAACATCGCCTTCAAGCATAATACGCTTTTCTTTCTTGATATTCGGGTCTGGCTGAGGAATAGCAGAAAGCAAAGCCCTAGTATATGGGTGCTTTGGATTCTTGAACAATTCTTCTGTTTCAGCAATTTCAACCATATTACCAAGATACATAACTGCAATTCTGTCAGAAATATGTTCAACAACAGCCAAGTCGTGAGCAATAAATATATAAGTTAAGCCGAATTCTTCCTGTAAATCCTGCATCAAGTTAATAACCTGAGCCTGAATTGAAACGTCGAGAGCAGAAACTGGTTCGTCGGCGATAACCAATCTTGGATTAGTAGCTAAGGCACGAGCTATACCAATTCTTTGACGTTGGCCACCAGAGAATTCATGAGGATAACGATTGGCCTGTTCTGCAGAAAGCCCAACTTTTTCCATTAACCACGCAACTTTATCAGACATTTCTTTCTTTGAAAGATTTGCAGCATGAATAGTCAATGGTTCCATAATGATTTCACTAACAGTCATACGAGGGTTAAGAGATGCATATGGATCCTGGAAAATCATCTGGATTTCAGATCTGAAAGGTCTCATCTGATCATTATTCAATTGAGCAATATCAACAGTCAATTCTGTTGGAATTGTAAAAGGAGGAACTTTTATGCGATGACCTTTATTTTTAACAGCTACAACAGGTATTTCACCAGTAAGATTGGAGTGAAATAGAATTTGCCCACCAGTAGCCTTATTCAGGTTAATCAGACATTTGCCAGTTGTAGACTTTCCGCATCCAGATTCCCCTACCAGCCCAAGAGTTTCACCTTCATGCAAATCAAAGCTTACACCGTCAACAGCTTTTACGTCCGCTATTTTCTTTTTGAAAACCCCGCCTAATACAGGGAAATACATCTTAAGGTCTTTTACTTCTAATAATAACTTAGATGGATTATTTTTATCGTACATTTTACTCTTCCTTATTTTTCCAGCGAGATTTTTTTCTTAGCTTTTGCAAGATGGCATCTTACAAAATGACCTGGTTCGACCTCTACCATTTCAGGAGGAATTTCATCACATTCTTTTGTTTTCTGCTTACATCTTGTGCAGAAGCTACATCCTTTTGGTAAAGCAAAAAGCGAAGGAACCATACCTTCTATGGTATTTAATCTTCTGACTTTTTGACCAGGCTTTGGAAGAGAAGCAAGCAATCCTTGAGTATAAGGATGCTGAGGCGAGTTGAAAATAGTCTTAATATCAGCAATTTCCTGAACTTTGCCACAATACATAACAACAACACGCTGACATGTTTCTGCGATAACAGCCATATCATGTGTAATAAGCATTATTGCGGCATTAGCAGTTTTTGCTTTTACATCTAGCATTAATTCAAGAATCTGAGCTTGAATTGTAACGTCAAGAGCAGTAGTTGGTTCGTCAGCAATGAGAAGAGATGGATTACAGGCCAAAGCCATTGCAATCATAACGCGCTGTCTCATACCACCTGAGAACTGATGCGGATAATCCTTAAGACGTTCACGAGGAGAAGGAATACCAACTAGGTCAAGCATATTTGCAGCAGCATCTAATGCTTGTCTGTTATTCATATGTTGATGAAGTCTCAAGGATTCAGCAACTTGTTCACCAATAGTAAATACTGGATTTAAGCTAGTCATTGGTTCCTGGAAAATCATTGAAATCTTATTTCCACGAATCTTTCGAATAGCATCATAGTCTTTCTTCCTATAGCTAGTAAGAAGGTTTTGTCCTTCGAATATAATATCGCCATCAACGATTTCACCAGGAGGATTAGGAATTAACTGCATTATAGACAAAGAAGTAACAGACTTCCCTGAGCCTGATTCACCTACGATACCTAATACTTCACCTGGATAAACATCGAAATCAACACCATCAACAGACTTTGCTATTCCAGCTTCTGTCTTGAAATATGTTTTAAGATTTTTTACAGATAATAAAACATCATCTTTCATTTTCGTTACTCCTTATCTCAGGCGAGAATACTGTTTCGGGTCAAAAGCTTCTCTTATAGCTTCGCCTATGAAAGAAACAAGGAGCAAAGTTACAAAAAATGCTGTTATTGGCGATAAGATCAGCCAAGGTTTCGTAAGGTTTGCAAGACCCTGACCAAGCAATTCACCCCATGAAGAGGTTGGAGCTGGCAGACCAAAACCAAGGAAGTCTAATGATACCAAGGAACTGATATTAGCTACAATTGCAAAAGGTGCAAAAGAAATAACTGGAGTCAAAGCATTTGGAAGGATATGCTTGAAAATGATTGTTGAATCAGTGCAACCAATTGCCTTAGCAGCAGCAACATAATCCTTTGACTTTTCACGCAGGAATTCTGCACGGATGTAATAGGTCATACCCATCCAACCGAACAAAACAAGAATTCCAACCAACATCCAGAAATTTGGAATCATAATGGCTGCAAAAATCATTACTGTATAAAGGAACGGCATAGCAGACCATATTTCAACAATACGCTGAACAACGATATCAAACCAACCGCCGTAGTAGCCCAAGAGAGCACCAATAGAAATTCCTATTAAGTATGAGAAGAAAGTAACGATTAAAGCAAAAGCCATTGATATTCTGAAACCATAAACCATACGAGCAAAGACATCTCTACCTCTGTCGTCGGTTCCTAACAAATGTATACCAGTTGGCTGCTGAACACCATCTTTTAGCTTTAAGAAACCTTCCATAGCCATATTGTAATATAGCTGAGGTTCTTCTAAATCAACCCATTCAGGATGTTTATATTCATTTACAATCTGTTCCTTAGTAGGTTTTACTGCTGGTATATCAAACATAGCTTCTTCAAAATAACATTTGCGCCATTCGCCTTCATTCCATGTAGGTGGATGAGGTGGTCTGCAGGGAAGTTCATTGAGAAGAGATTCTATATCTCCATATGGATAAATAGGCATCAATACCCAGTCATCACCCCAGTTATTTTCTATATATTTTTTATCATCTTCAGTAGCTTGATTGTTCTTGATGCGTTCTCCTCTTTCAGAGTTATTCTTCTTATAGAACTCTGTCATAGCACGATAATTTGGAGAACCATAACCTTTCATACCGAGGTCTCTAGCTCTCATCGTCTTGAAAAGAGTGAAATAGTAATCACCTTTATACTTAACTAGAATTGCATTTCCATTAATTAAGAACTCAGCAAAGAAGGAAAGAACAAAAAGGGTAACTACAATTATAAAGGAATAATAACCGCGTTTTAAGCTTTGAAACTTTCTCCAGCGTCTTTTAAATATAGGGCTGGTAAAGAACATTGCAAAAGCATTTAATGCGGCAACAAATACAGGCATTAACCAAACAACCAGACAGATTGATAATACAAGAGTTGTTATTCCTTCTGCCGTATGACTAGCGTTGACTGATTTGTCAAAACTTGGACATAGAGCATAAAGAATTGCCCAAAGAACAAGTACAGCCAAAAAATCGTAAGCTTTTTTATATTTTTCGTAATGTTCGTTCATGAGAATCTTATCCTCGGGTCTATAACACAATATAACAAGTCAGAAATAATATTACCCAACAAGCCCAGTATGGTTGAAATAACCAAAGAGCCAAGAACAACCGGATAATCTCTGGCAATCAAAGAGTTATAGCCTAACAATCCAAATCCATTAATATTAAATACTTTTTCTATTAAAAATGAACCAGCCAAAATTATAGAGAGCATATGCCCCAGACCAGTTGCCAATGGAATGAGAGAATTCCTCAATGTATGTTTGAAAATAACAGTCTTTTCAGACAAGCCTTTAGCAAATGCTGTTCTGACGTAATCCTGACCGAGATTTTCCATCAATGAGTTTTTCATTAAAACGGTCATTGAAGCAAAAGAGCCTAATACATAACAGAAAACAGGCAAAAACATATGCCAAGCTATATCTGCAACTCTTCCGAAAAAGGTTAAATCTTTATGAGCAGGATTTGTTACCTTAGTTCTTTTTTCACTTGGAACAGAATTAAATGCTGGATGATCAGAAGTAATCTGAGTAGATTCTCCCTTTTTCAATAATTCTTTAATATCTTCATATTTATTTGCTTCTTCTACAGGAATATCTCTAACATAAGCAGCTTCTTTTACATATTGATATAGATGTGAATCCTTAGATATTGCAGCAGATTCGAATCCGCCCAGCGGGAACCAGTTCAAATAAGTGCCACCACCGAAAAGCATAAGTAAAAGAACACCTGCTGTCCAACCTGGAATAGAATAAGCAATAAAAACGAGAACCGAACTTGAAGTATCGAAAATAGAGCCGTGTTTTACCGCCTTCCATACACCCAATGGTATACATATTGAATAGGAAAGAATAAAACCAGCTAAACCAAATATAATAGAAATCGGGAATTTTTCTTTTATTAAGTCCCAAACAGGTCTTGAATAAGTATCAGAAACTCCAAGATCAAAATGAAGAACACGCCACAACCAAATGCAGTATGCCTGATAGAAAGGTTTATCAAAACCATAGATTTCTTTAAGGCGCTGCATCATTTCTTCAGAAATCTGACCATTTTCGTCCATTCCTGAAGCAGTTCCACCGCCGCCTTCGCCACCCATAGAAGCAGCCTGCTGATATCTTAATACAGCTTGTTCAACAGGTCCGCCAGGAACAAATCTTGTTACAGTAAAAACCAAAAATGTTATACCGATAAAGGTCGGTATCATCAATAATAATCTTCTGAAAAAATAACTAAACATTATTTGACTGCCTCTGCACCATTTCTAGGATAATGTTCGTCCCACCATTTAATGTTTTCTTTACCTGGTTCAACCGGTTCTCCATTAGCGATTTTTTTCTTAACTTCTTCTAATTTGTCTTCTGGATACCAGCCAACAGGAAGTTTTTTACCATTCTTTTTAGCTTCAGTTAATTCATTATCTTTATCTGGGTCATACCACCAGGTATAAAGAATTGAATTTTCATCGCTGGTCTTTTGAAGAACATAGTCTGGCATACCGAATTTATCCCAGTAAAGTAGTCTTGTATGAGCTGCATACCAACCTAATGCATAAAGATGTTCATTACAGATAATCCCGTCTATTTCACGAATAGCAGCAATTCTATCATTTACATCAAACATAAGCGGGTATTTTTCACATATTTCATCTACTCTAGCATTCTTGAAGCCCCAAATATTGTTGTTATCTGGTTTATCAGCAAATTTAGAATGAAGAGAACTTTCAGGATTCGGGAAAGTCAAACCAGTATATGCTCTTGAAGAAATCAAGAAGTTTCTTTCGCCAACTTCTTTAATATCAGTAGCCCAGGTAACAAGCTTAAGATTCAGTTTTATACCAACATCCTTCAGATCTTCCTGGAAAATAGTATAGATTCTTTCTGAACCCTTATCTGTAAGATTCAGATTGAGTTCAAAACGTTTGCCATCCTTAACCAGCCAACCATCAGAGTCACGGTTTTGCTGTAACCAACCGGCTTCTTCAAGAAGTTCAACTGCTTTATCAGGATCATAACGCATTTTTGGATTGTTTGGATTTTCATAAGGTGAGTTTGGATAATGAGAATCCAAAAATTCATATTCATTAAAGAATAATTTATCCATCATCTTTTCACGATTATAAAGATGAGCGAATGCTTTGCGGACTCTTATATCATCAAAAGGTGGCTTTCTTAAGTTAAAAGCAATGCCTGAAGTTCCTACTGGTCTATGAGTATAAACCTTACGGCGTTGCATCCAACCATTAGCGATAGCTGTCATCTTAGCTGGGACAAAGACCTGATGCCATTCACGGGCAACATTTACCAGCATCCAGTCTAATTCGCCTTTTTTGAATTTTTCATTTTTAAGATTTTCATCACCAACAAAGATAAAGTCTAATTTGTCAAAATTATATAGACCTCTATTTTTGGGGAAATCCTTCTGCCACCAATCTTCTCTTCTGACCAATACGACTTCTTCATTTACCTTAGAACTTTCATATGTGTAAGGGCCGCTGCCTTCCATCATCTTAAACTGATATTCTTCAAGGTATTTTTTACCATCTATCTTTTCTAAGATATGACCAGGAAGAATCTGAGTGGCACAACCAATAGACATAAAAGCACGCCAATTGAGCTGTTTAGATTTTACCATTACAATTTTATCTGTTATGGCAACTGGGCATTCATATTTTCCATAAAAATCAACAGAGAATGGGTCTTCAATATCTGGGTCTGTATAAAGTTTCCAAGTCTGTATAACGTCATTGGAACATACTGGTTTGCCATCAGACCACTTTGCGCGTTCGTCTATTTCAAAAAAGAAAGTCTGTTTATCATCAGCAACAGCCCATCTTTTAGCTAGATTTGGAGCATAATCATAACTAATAGGATCTAAGTCAAGCAATGTTTCATAGCAAAGACCAGATAATGTGCTGTTAAAAACAGAATTTGAATTTTTTCCTGTAATTCTTAAAGTTGGTGGGAAAGAAGATTCAACACATCTTAAAACACCACCTTTTTTAGCTTTTGGACTGCCGAATGCAGTTATATTATCGTTGGTTTGCCACTTTAAAGACTTAAGTAAGCTGTCTTTATCTGCCTGACTCATTGATTCAACACTATCTGCTGAAACATTAGCAGTGCTGACTGAGCCACCGTTGCCAACGGCAAACTTGCCGCTTTTAATAAGCTGGTTAAGTTCTTTAACAGCTTGGGTATTTTCCTTAACGGAATTCTTGATTTCTCTTATTTCTTTTAAGAGATCATCATTTGATTGCGCATAAGCTTCAAAAGAAAAAGCTGTTAGCGAAAGCACCATTACAAAAAGAAATCTACTGGACTTCAAGATTTGGAGCTCCTTCCACTTTGTTTGTCACAGTTTGATATAAACAAACATAAATAAACATTTATAAATAAATGTAATAATCATTTTACAGTTTTATTCCTATGTTTGGCAATAGTTTTTTTTAATTATCTGTGTACAACAAACTCAAACAAAGACAAATAAACTTTGTTAAGAGTTAAACAAATAATGGTCGATAACTGATTAAAAATATAAAAATAAGTGGAGGCATGCAAGATGCATTATAAGAAAATTATTGCCTTAGCCTTAGCATGCGGCATAAGTGCAACGGTATACGCTGCGGATACGTATGATATGGGTAATGTTCAAGTAGTAGGCAAAGATGCTCAAAGCAGCAAAATGCTTCAGAGTACAAATGAAATAGCATTTGGCATGACGGACAAATCTATTCCTTTACCTGATCTTACTCCTGAAATTGAAAGTCTGTCTACATATCAACCGGTTACAGAAAAACCAGTAGTAGATAATATTCATAGAACACTTAAAAATGAGTATTCTGCAGCTTTAGGAATGGGTAATCGTGGTTCTAGCGAAATGTATGTTAATGGAAGAGGTCAGAATGAAAAATATAAGGGCGACCTCATTATTATCAGACAGTCAAAAGATGGTTTTAAATCTACTGTAGATTCTGAAAAAACCGGCCTTAAAGCTAGAATAACAACAACGAATGATGACACTACCACTGTTACAGGTGGTGTAGAAATATTGGATAAAAAATCCGCTCTAAGAGGAACAGATACAGCTATAAGACAAGGTCTCGACGCAAATGCAAAATTAGACAATGACGACAAAAGAATTTGGATAAACTCAGACTCTACTCTTGAAAACGGTGCATTCGTAAAAGGCTATGCAACATTTGATTCTCTTAACAGAGATACTACAAACGATGTTGGTTTCAGAGACGAACAAGACTTAGCTGCTCTTAGAATTGGCGGAACATATAAAAATCGAATAGACGACAAAACTACAGCTAATGCTTCTATTGATATCAGAACAGAAAAACTGGATTCAGAATACGGCAGAGATATTAAGTTTACCAAAACAGTTGCTGCTGGTGGCATAGAAAAAGAATTATCTTCTAAGGCTGTTGGTGGAATTGGCTTAAAAGCTATGAAATTAAAAGGCGAGGACAAGCTTTCCCCTTATGTCAATTTCAGCTATCAGCCAAACACAATCTGGAAACTATCATTAGGATATGAAGAAGACTTAGGAAACGACAATCTTGAAAAAATCTTCATGCCGAACAGATATGTTGATACTAAGGACTTAGAATTTAAGGCTTCAAAGAAAAAGACCTTAAAATCTTCAATAGATTATAGAACCTATAACGGAGACTGTATTGGCGTTGATTTGTTCTCTCAGAAAGAAGACAATTCTATAGAATATTTCGATATCAACAATTTCGATGGCCGAAGAATTTTGAGTTCAAGAGTTGCTTATGCTGATGCAGAAAGAAAAGGTTTAACCTTCAGAGGCGATTTCAAACTTGATGAAGGTTTTACTCTTTGCCTGAGTGCTACTGCTCAAACTCCGGAAGATTCCAATGGGAACAGATTATCATATGAACCCAAACAGATACTTGATGTAGGCCTCAATTACACAAACAATAAAATCATGCTCGATTTTACAAGAAGAGCAGAATCAGGCCGAAAAGCTTATGTTGGGAACAACGGCGGTCCGGTAGGTCTGGTTGGAGTAAGCGATTACAGCAGATCTGATCTAGCTGTAAAGTATAAGCTTAACGATAGGTTTACCGCATACTGTAAAATAAAAGACCTTTATGATGAAGGAAAGAAAATCAGACACGACGTTTCTGAAGAAGGCCGAGTAACATTAGGTGGAATAGAAATACACTTCTAAGAAAATACGTAAAAAAAAGAGCTTGTTCAAAACAAGCTCTTTTTTTACAATCAAGCTCTATTTCTGAATATCTTTACCCCAATACTAATCAAAACTATTACTATTAATTTTATAATATTCATACCCATACCGCCATAAAGAAATACATTAAAAGCACTTCCTTCCTTATCATTGATTTTGAAACTAGAAATAAAATCTTTATAAGTCTTTGAGGAAGTAAAATTAGAAACAACCGGATATTTAAACTCTACTATAGTAACTCGATGTAAAGTAGTAACTACAAAACGTCTAAAATGAATTGAGCCTATCTGAAAATCTACTTGAAACGACTTACTATTTCCTATCTTACTTATAGAAGCAGATTCAATTTTAGAATCTTTATATATCTCTTCTATCGCATCATCTATTTTTCGTTTTGATGCTCCCTTAAAATTATTTTCAAGATATTCTCTAGAAGCTTTTTTCCCTTCCTCTAAATACTGCTTAAAAGCTTTATCTTTAATTAAGTTTTCAAATCGATTTAATTCTGTTTTATCATAATTAGCTCTGTAAATAGTATCCTCTTTTTCCCCTTCAATATTAACATTTACTATGGGAGGTAATCCAGTCTCATCACCCTCTTCAGATACATAATCTTTCATCATAAATCCAATGGCTTTATCTGAAATTCTTTTTACTTCCCATCCATTATCTTTTACAGAAAAGTATTTATTACTAAATGCAAAAAGTGAATTAGACAAAGTCATAAACAAGAAAAGAGCAGTTATAATTCTAGATTTCATAAATATTTTCAACCTTCTTTAAAATATCTAATTTAATTATATTAAAAATAACCAAATAAAGATACAAAAAAGTTTAAACATATAACAACAAATATAGAAAACTAAGAAGAAACTTTCATTCTGCCGATAAATACACAAGAATAAATATTCAGGAGGCATTATGAAAGGCGTATTTTTAGTTGATATTTTTGTAAATGGCGGACCAGTCATGTATTTAATCATGTTCTGTTCAGTAATCGCCTTAGCCGTTCTTATCGAAAGAATCAGATTCTATTCTCGCAACAAAGTAAACAGCAATAACCTGATGAAAAGAGTTAAAGCTGCTATAAATACTCATCATTTTACTGATGCAATGAGAATTTGTCGTGAAGACGCTTCTCCATTAGCAAACGTAATTGCAGCAGGAATTGACCACTTAGATTATAAAAAAGAAGATCTTCTTGATGTAATGCGTCACGAAGCTATGATTCAGGTAAAAAAATATGACCGACATGTCGGAAAACTCTCTACTATAGCTTCCATAACTCCTCTACTTGGGCTTACAGGAACAGTCACAGGTATGATTTCTGCTTTCAGCGTAATTTCTACTGTTGGAATAGGCGATCCAACCGCTTTAGCAGGCGGAATTTCTGAAGCACTTTATACAACTGCAGCCGGTCTTCTTGTTGGTATTCCAGCTTTGGTTGCCCATAACTGGTGCGAAGCCAAAAGCAACGATTTTATCGAACAGGTTGAAATTCATTCATTAGACCTTGCCAATCAGGTAAATGCACTGGAGGGGAACCTTGAAGAAGCTGCTGCATAAAAGGGCTAAATCTCAGCCGCAAATAGTTGTAACTAACTTGATAGACGTAGTTCTTTTACTTGTATTCTTTTTCATGATAACAAGCTCATTCGCAGCAAACGAAAAGAAGCTTCCTGTAAATGTTCCAAAAGCTTCAGCATCAGTATCAATGGAAAAAGACAATATGACTGTCCAGGTTACCAAAACTGGAAATGTATATATTGCAGGAAAAACTGTTGATGTAAAAGAACTTGATGAACAAATCAAAAAGTGGGTTGCCTCTTCCCCTGACAGACCGGTTATGGTTGAAGCAGACGAAGGTACAAACTATGGAACTGTTATCAAAGTCTTAGACCAAATCAGAACTTCAGGTGCCATAAACGTAGGACTTGCTACAAAACCAGAAAAATAATGAAAAGACTAAGTATTGCTAAAACAGAAGCTAAAGAAATGAATGAATATGAACTTTCATTAATCATTCATTTCCTTATGCTGGTATCTTTATCAATTGTTATGGGTTTTAAGGCTATTCCTCAGAAAAAGCCAAATGTAATGCCAGTTACTCTAGTAGCTCAGATTGATAAACCCAAAGCAGGTGCAATAGCAGATATAAAGAAGGAAACGGGAAGTAAAAAAGCTGAAGGCAAAACCAATAAAGTTGTAAAACCTAAAACAGCAGCCCCAGCAAAAGCACCTGTTACAAAAGCTAATGCTAAGCCTGTAAAGAAAGCTACTCCAAAGCCAACTACCAAGCCAAATGTAAAAAAAGCTCCAACAGTAACTGCTAAAACTCAAACAAATACTCCAGTAAAAAAAGCTGTTGCATCAACAGCTAAGGTTTCAGCTCCAGTTGTAGCTGTTAAGCCAGCTCAGACTAATCTTCCATCAGTAATTAGTATGCCGACAAATGAAAATGCTCCTGTCAAGCCGACTCATAACGCACCATTATTCGAAGATGTCAGCGACTTAAGCACTGGCTTAGGAAAGCCTAATCCTATTCTAGATTCAGCAGGAAAACCAAATACACTTTCTGAAGATTCTATGCTTATGCCAGAATCAATGTTGGACGACTCTATGATGTTTGCTTCACCAGACGACATTTCCTCACCAACAACTGGTTCTAACAGTGGAAGCAAAGGTAACGGGCTTTTTGAAGTTGGTTCAATAGAAGCTTTTGGTGGAAGCAATGAAAACTTTGTAGCTCCGACTATAATTTCCAAAGTTCAACCAGAATACCCAGACTGGGCTAGAAAGCAGGGTGTTCATGGCAGTGCAGTTTATCGCGTATTGATTCAGCCAAGCGGAACTGTAGGCGATGTTGTTACATTAAGTTCAACCATTGACCCAAAGCTTGCTATCAATGGTGCTCAAGCTCTGAGAAGATGGGTTTTCACACCAGTGCTTAATAATGGTGTGCCGCAGGAAACCTGGGTTAAAATTTCTGTTCAATACGAACTCAACTAACAAAAAAGCTGGCTTAAGCCAGCTTTTTTGTTTGTAATACAACGTCATTAATTATTATCTTAGTGGGTGCAACATATAAGGGAAAAACAGTACAATAAAGGGATAAAAATATTCAATATATTTATTTCTATTTTCTTTAAAATGAAGTCTAGCTCTTTCTAAAAATGGTTTCTTAGCTCTTAATACTCTATTTAGCCTCATAAATTCATCCCTTTGAGTAGTAGAATCACCTTTTTTACTCTTCAACTCTTTGAATTTATCCTTTAATTCTTTTATCTTTTCAAAAGAAATATTACTACCTGAACTAAGATAATTTTTATAATTATCTTTTTCCATATATTGAATACAATCAATATTACGTCCTAATTCAGTAGAAGAATTAAAATGCTCTGTACAACA